>DAINQO010000066.1:0-15249 GCA_036742625.1 Microvirga sp. | reverse complement strand
CGATGCCGCAGGTGCACATCGTCGCCTATTGCGGCGACCTCGGCTACGGCGTCGCCCGCGGCACCGAGATGCTGTCGATCATGCTCGGCCTCGGCATCGTCAGCCGGGTCGGCTCGGGCTTCCTCGCCGACCGCATCGGCGGGCTTGCGACGGTGCTCGTCGGCTCCGGCCTCCAGGCGCTGTCGCTCGCGCTTTATCTCTTCTTCGATGGGCTCGCCTCGCTCTACGTGATCTCGGCGATCTTCGGCCTCGTCCAGGGCGGCATCATCCCAAGCTACGCGATCGTCATCCGCGAGGTCTTTCCGGCCCGCGAGGCCGGGTCGCGGGTCGGCGTCGTCATCATGGCGACGATCTTCGGCATGGCCTTCGGCGGCTGGATCTCGGGCGCGATCTTCGACCTCACCGGCTCCTACCGGGCCGCGTTCCTGCACGGCATCGCCTGGAACGTGGGAAACTTCGCGATCGTCTGGTGGCTGCTGCGCCGTTCGCGGCCGGAGCCGCGCCGGGAAAGGCCCGAAGAGAGACCGACGCTGAACGAAGCGACTGGAGCTGCTATGTAGCGCAGATCACTACTTTCATCCGCGTGATCGCCGTGAAAACCGTCTCCGCCACTGAATGCAATCGTCACCTCTCGAAGATCTTGCGCGACGTGCGCGCAGGCGAGACGGTGATCGTCACCTTGCGCGGCAAGCCGGTGGCGGAGATTAGATCCGCGAATCGCACCGTTGCCGACCGAGAAGCAGCGAAGCAGGCGCTTTTTGCGCGCTTGCGCTCACAACCGGCGCTGAACTTGCCGCGCATTCGCCGCGACGAGCTCTACGACGATTGATGCGCGTCGATCCTCGGCGCGCTCTAAGGTCGCCGAGCCGCATCCGTCGCTGCGGCGGTTGATGTAGGCTCGCGATTCAGACCGGAGCCGACGAGGCGGCAGTCGTGAGAGCGCCGACCGAGACCGCGCTGTTTGCGGCGGCGAAGCGCTGGGACGCCGCCGCCGTTGCGGCGATCCTCGCCGCGGCGCCGGGCCTTCTGACGGCGACTGATCCGCGCGGCCGCATGGCGCTGCATCTCGCCTGCGCCGTGAAGCCCAGCGCGGCGGGCCTCGCCGAGCGCGACGGCACCCAGACCGCGGCGGCGCTCCTTGCCGCCGGCGCCGACATCGAGGCGGGCGTGCCGATGGACGCCGACGAGGGCGACTTCCGCGCCACGCCGGTCTGGTACGCCGCCGCGCGGGGCGAGAACCTCGCCCTCGTGCGCGTCCTCCTCGCCCGTGGCGCCGACGCCAGCCCGTGCCTGTGGGCGGCGGTGTGGCGCGACGACGCCGTCCTGCTCGGCGCGCTTCTCGCCGCGAAGCCGCGCCTGAACCTCATCGCCCATGGCGAGACGCCGCTGTTCTCTGCCGCGCGCCTCAAGCGCCTGAAGACTCTCGATCTCCTGATCGAGGCCGGCGCCGACCCTTCGATCCCCGACCGGCAAGGCCGCGACGCCGTCGCGATCGCCCGCGCCCGCCGCCTGCCGAAGGAGGTCGTCGCGCGGCTCGAAGCGGCGCGGGCACGCATCTGAATCCCGCGGTGTTGCGCGCCGCCGCAGGAGGCGTAAACGTCGTCGCCTCGGCCGTCGAGGCCGGCCCAAGGAGGTAACGCCATGCTGAGGATTGCGACCGCCGCGGTTCTTGCCGCGCTCTCGACAGCCGCCGCCCGCGCCGAGGACCCGCTGCCGCGCGCTACGCCCGAAAGCGTCGGCATGTCGTCCGAGCGTCTGGCGCGGCTCGATGCGGCGCTCAAAGGCGAGGTCGAGCGCGCCCGCCTCGGCGGCGCGGTCGTCGCCATCGCGCGGCGCGGCAAGCTCGTGCATTACGAGCCCTACGGCTACGTCGATCCGGCGAAGAAGACGCCGATGCCGCGCGACGGCATTTTCGCCATCGCCTCGATGACGAAGCCCCTCGTCGGCACGGCGATCATGATGCTGCAGGAGGAGGGGAGGCTTTCGCTCGCCGACCCGGTCGAGCGCCACATCCCCGAGCTCGGCGCCCGCAAGGTCGGCGTGCTCGACGAGTCGAGCGGCGCCGGCGGCGATCCGCTGGCGACGGCGCCGGCGCGGCGCTCGATCACCCTCCTCGACCTCGCCCGCCACACCTCCGGCATCACCTATGGCGGGCGCGGCACGACCGCCGTCCACAAGCAGTACCCGACCTCCTCGAACTGGGCCGGCGAGAACCTGACGCCGGCGCAGTTCGTCGCCCAGCTCGCGGCCGCGCCGCTGCTCCACCAGCCCGGCACGGTGTGGGATTACAGCCTCTCGATCGACGTGCTCGGCCTCGTCGTCGAGAAGGTCTCGGGCAAGCCGCTCGGCGCCTTCCTTGCCGAGCGCATCTTCCGCCCGCTCGGCATGGCCGACACCGGCTTCATCGTGCCGCCCGAGAACACGCCGCGCCTGGCGCGGGCGCTGCCGAACGACCCCGATACCGGCAAGCCGCAGAGCGTGCCGGACCGCGGCGCCGCGCTCAAGTTCGAGTGCGGCGGCGGCTGCGCCGCCTCGACCGCCGGCGACTACCTGCGCTTCGGCCAGATGTTGCTCGACGGCGGCGCTCTCAACGGCACGCGCATCCTCGGCCGCAAGTCGGTCGAGGCGATGACGTCCGACCAGATGACGCCGGAGATCAAGAACAACATCGCGGTGACGAATCCGAACGCCGCCGGCTACGGCTTCGGCGTCACGGTCGCGGTGCGCCCGGCGGCGGGTGGCGGCTCCGGGCTCATCGGCAGCCCGGGCGAGTTCTTCTGGAACGGCGCCTACGGCACGCTGTGGTGGGCCGATCCGAAGGAGCAGCTCGTCGTCGTGTTCATGACCCACACCCCCGGCGACCAGCGCCGCGAGTACCATCGCATGGTCAACGCGCTGGCCTACCAGGCGATCGTCGACTGATGGGAGCGCAGGCTATTCCGGCTGGATGCCGGCCGCCTTGACGATGTCGGCCCACTTCTTGATCTCGGTGCCGACGAACGCCTTCAGCGCCTCCGACGTGCTCGACTCCGGCTCGATGCCGGCGGCGAGGAGCTTCTCCTGGACCGCGTTGTCGCTGACGGCGGCGACGAGCGCCTCGCGCAGCTTGTCGACGACCGGCTTCGGCGTCCCGGCCGGGGCGAAGGCGGCAAACCAGGCCGCGAGGTCGTAGCCCGGCACGCCTGCCTCCGCCATGGTCGGCAGCTCCGGCGCAAGCTTCGAGCGCTGCGCGGTCGAGACCGCGAAGCCCTTGACCTTGCCGGCCTTGACCTGCGGCAGCGTCGTCGAGATGTCGGCGAAGAACAGCGCGATCTGGCCGCCGAGGATGTCGGTGATCGCCTGCGGGTTCGAGCGATAGGGCACGTGCACGATGTCGACGCCGCCAAGCGACTTCAGCATCTCGCCGGCGATGCGCGACGAGCTCGAGCCCGAGCCGAAGGTGAGCTTGCCCGGGTTCGCCTTGGCGTAGGCGATGAGCTCCTTGACGTCGCTCGCCGGCACGCCCGGGTTGGCGATGAGCGCCAGCGTGATGGTGCCGAGCTTCGTCACGTGCTCGAAGCCGTTGACGGCGTCGTAGGGCACGCTCTTGAGGAGACTCTGGTTCGCGCCATGCGTGGTGTTGGTGGAGATCAGCACGGTATGGCCGTCGGGCTCGGCGCGGGCGACGTTCTGGGCGGCGAGGACGCCGCTCGCGCCGGCCATGTTCTCGACGATGACCGGCCGCCCCAAGGTCCTGGAGACGTGCTCGCCGACGATCCGCGCCAGCGTATCGGTGGCGCTGCCGGCCTGGAACGGCACGATGAACTTGATGTTGCGGCTGGGATAAGTCTGCGCCGCGGCCGGCGCGGCGAGCGCCGCAAGGCCGACGAGGCAGGCGGCGAGAAGCGTCTTCATCGTCATGGCGTTCCTCTGTGTCGTCCGGCGGCAGGCCGGAGAGGGGCGGTCTCGCGCTCGACGAGCGCGGCGGGGACGCGCACGGTCGCGGCGAGGAGCAGGAAAGAGAGCGACTTGCCGTGGCCGTCGAGGCCGAGGCTGGCGTTGACGCCGCCCTCGAGCACGTCGTCGAGGACGAAGTTAAAGGCATGGAGCTTGGGCAGATCGTAGCGGACGACCAGGCTCGGCCGGCGGCCAGCGAAGATCTCGCCGACACGCTCGGCCGTGAGAACGTCCGCGAGCACCGGAAAGAAGCGCTCCTCGCGGCACACCACCGCGAGGTTCAGACGATTGCCCTTGTCGCCGGCGCGGGCGTGCGCAAGCCGGTAGAGCGGCACCTCGACGGCGCTCACGCCCTGCCTCCGACGAACGATACGGCAGGCGTCACGCGGTTGCGCTCGATGAGGCAGGAGGCGCTCGCAAGGCGCGGCGTGATGCGCCGCCTGACCCCGGCGCCGCCGGCCGGCCCGGCGCAGTAGAGCGCCTCGACCTCGCCCATCAGCAGGTCGATCTCCTGTGCATCGTGTCCGGCGGCGGCGAAGCGGACGCGCACGTCGGGCGCGTCGCGCCAGCCGGCCTCGAGCGCGCTGCCGGCCGAGTCGCCGAGGATGCTCACGACGCCAACCGCGTCGGCCCTCAAGGCAAGCCCCGGCGCGCGCCGCGCGACGCGCGCTCTCACCGTTTCGATCGCGAGGCGGGCCCGGGCGGTGGCGTTCGGGCCGGCATAGGAGATCTCCGCCTCGCCGAGGAGCCCGCCGTCGAAGCAGACCGTCGCCTTCAGCGTCTCGGGCGCCGGCTTGCCGCGCGCGCCGCGAAGGCCGACGCGGTCGCGGCCGACCTCGCGCAGCTCGACCTCGGTGAGGTCGAGGACGACGTCGGGCGTCAGATACGCGGCCGGGTCGTGGATCTCGTAGAGCACCTGCTCGGTCACGGTGCGGCGGTCGACGAGGCCGCCGGTGCCGTCGGGCTTGGTGATGACGAAGCTCCCGTCCTCCTCGACCTCGGCGATCGGATAGCCGATCGCGTCCATGCCCAGCACCTCCTTGACGCCGGGATCGGCGAAGTAGCCGCCGGTCACCTGCGCCCCGCATTCGAGGAGGTGGCCGACGAGCGTGCCGGCGGCGAGCCGGTCCCAGTCGTCCGCCGCCCAGCCGAAGGCGTGGATGAGCGGCCCGAGCGCCAGCGACGGATCGGCAACGCGGCCGGTGACGACGACGTCGGCGCCGCGGCTGAGGCCCTCGGCGATTGGGGCGGCGCCAAGATAGACGTTCGCGGCGACGATCGCCGGCCCGTCGGCGAGAAGCGAGCCGCCGGTCTCGCGCGCCGCAAACTCTTGCGGCGACAGCGCGCCGGTGAGGTCGTCGCCCTCGACGACGGCGACCAGGATGCCGGGGAAGCCCAAGGCCTGCGCCATCTCGCGGATGCGCATCGCCGCGCCCCGCGGGTTCGCGGCGCCAAAATTGCTGACGATCCGGATCTTGTTCTTAAGGCAGGTCCTGAGCACCGGGCCGACGAAGGCCTCCAGCAACGGGTTGTAGCCGCGCGCCGGATCGCGGCGGCGCTCGACCTGCGCCAGCGCGAGCGTGCGCTCGGCGAGCGTCTCGAAGATCAGGAAGCGCGGCCCGTCCGAACGCGCCAGCGCCTCGGCGACCGGGCCCGCGGCATCGGTGCGGTCGCCCGCAAAGCCCGCTCCCGCGCCGATGAACACCGTCTGCTGCATGGCCTGCCCCGGCGGACGGCGGCTTTATGCCTGACCCATCCGCGGCGTCAATGAACGGCGCCGTTCATTGCTCCGCCGCCGCTATCGCTCGGCGCTCTGTTTTTCCGTCGCGGCGCGCACCGCCGCGGCGATCTTCGCGGCGGTGAAGGGCTTCTGGATGATCGTGAAGCTTTTTCCGGCGCCGGCCTCGACCGCGTGGCTGTAGCCGGTCGCAAGCACGACCGGGAGATCGGGGCGATGCTCGCGCAGCCGCGCCGCGAGGTCGAGCCCGCTCATGCCGCCCGGCATGACGATGTCGGAGAAGACGAGGTCGAAGCGCTCGCCGGCCTCGAGGAGCTTGAGCGCATCGCCGGCGTTCGCGGCGACCGTCACCGTGTAGCCGAGCTCCTCGAGGCAGGCGCGCGCGACCTCGGCGACCTCGGCGTTGTCCTCGACGAGAAGCGCCGCGCCGTCGCCGCGCTCCGGAGCGGCTTCGGGCGGGGCGGCGTCCCGCGTGGCGATGCCCTCGGTCGAGCGCGGCAGGTAGAGGGTGATCGTCGTGGCGAGGCCCGGCGTGCTCATGGCGGTCGCGGCGCCGCCGGACTGTGTCGCGAAGCCGTAGACCTGGCGCAGGCCGAGCCCGGTCCCCTTGTCGACCTCCTTCGTCGTGAAGAACGGCTCGAAGATGCGCGGCAGCACGTCGGCCGGGATGCCGATGCCGGTGTCGCGGACGCTAAGCGCCACGAAGGCGCCGCGAAGCCCGACGGCGTCGTCGTCGCCGAGCACGACGTTGCGGGCCGAGATCGCGAGCGTGCCGCCGCCCGGCATCGCGTCGCGGGCGTTGAGGGCGATGTTGAGGAGCGCGAGCTCGAACTCGCCCGGATCGACCGCGACGGGCGCGATGCCGGGCTCGACCGAAAGCCTGATCTCGATGTCGCCGCGCAGCGAGCTCTCGAGCATCTGGCGCAGCTTCGGCAGCCGCTGCGCGAGATCGATGACGGTCCGGGCATGGGTCTGGCGGCGGGCGAACGACAGCAGCTGCCGGGTCAGGTTCTCGCCGCGCCGCGCCGCTATCGCGATTGCCTCGAGCGAGCGCCGGTGGGCGGGATCGGGCAGCGCCTTGATCAGCCGGTCGGCGTGGCCGCCGATGACCATGAGGAGGTTGTTGAAATCGTGCGCGACGCCGCCGGTGAGCTGGCCCATGGCCTCGAGCCGCTGCGCCTGCTTGAGGGCGGCTTCGGCGGCCTCGCGGCGTTCGGCCTCGGCGTAGAAGCGGGCCGTGCGGCGCAGCGCCAGGAGGCTGATCGCGAACAGGAGAACGGTCGCCGGCATGCCGAAGACGAGGTGGCTCGCCATGGTGGCGAGCCATTCGCGCTCGATCGCCCTCGTCTCGAGGCCGGCCTGGACGTAGATCGGGTAGCCCGGCAGCTTGCGGTAGCCGATCCGGCGCCCGATCTGGTCGACCTGCGACGTCGCCGAGAAGATGCCGGCCTCGGGCCGGGTCTCGATCGCCCGGCCGAAGACGCTGTCCGGCGTCAGCCGCAGCGGCCGCTCGTCGGGCGAGGGATAGCGGGCGAGGAAGGCGCCGTCGGCGCGGATCAGGCTCGCCGAGAAGGCGAGGCCGCGGCCGAGGCGGGCGTAAAAGGCCTTGATCTCGCGCGGCAGCACCGACACGGCAGCGACGCCGGCAAAGCCGCCCTCCGGCGCCGGCCGGCGGCGGCTGACGTTGAAGAAGAAGATCGACGAGACGCGCGGCACCAGGACGTCGCCGATATAGGTGCCGGCGTCGCCGGCGACGTGGACCTTGAAGTAGTCGCGGTCCGAGAAGTCGACGCTGCGCGGCGCCGGCAGGTCGGCGGTCGAGATCAGGAGACGGCCGTCGCGGTCGAAGACCAGGATGGCGCCGATCTCGGGCAGCCCGTCATGCAGGCCCTTGAGGCGGGCGTGGAACGCCGGCTCGCCGGCGCGGATCGCCTCGTCGGAGAGCCCGCGCAGCGTCTCGGTCGTGGCCTCGATTGCGAGGTCGACGGTCTCGAAGACCTTGAGGGCGTGCTCCTGGAGCACGTCGAGCGTGCGCTCGATGCGCTCGTCAGCGCCGGTCCAGGCGGCGCGGTAGCTCGTGACGCCCGCATAGCCGAAGAGCGCGAGCGGAAACACGATCGAGGCGGCGATGAGCCAACGCAGGACGCGGATCGCCGAGGCGCTGTCGCGCGATGTCATCCCGGACGTGGTGCCCCGCTCGCCCCGGGGAGAATCGTGCCATGGGGGAGGGTGGACTGCAACCGGTGCGGGGCAGGGGAGGGGCGCGACGCCGCCTTTATGCGCCCTTTACGAACAGGCCGGCATTTCCGGATCGATCCTTGATGGCCGTTCGCGCTAGCGATCCGCAATGGCAATGGCTGGCGGATCGACCTACCCTATGGCCGTGATGGCGAGCGCCGACCCTTCGTTCCGGCGAGCCGGGCCGGCCGATGCCGCGGGCCGGCGCAAGGCCCCGGCTGGTCTGCGTGCGGCTCCGGCGGGCGTCCGCAACGCGGCTGCGGCCTTGCCCTTCCTGGCGTCGGCCGCCGCGGTCGCGCTCGCGACGATCGCCGGGCTGCTTCTCACCGCGCTCGTGCGCCTGCCGAACGTCTCGATGGTGTTCCTGCTCGCGGTGCTGTTCGCCGCCGCGCGCTTCGGCCTTTGGCCGGCGCTTTTCGCCTCGGGACTGTCGTTCCTCGCCTACAACTTCTTCTTCATCGAGCCGCTGCACACCTTCTCGGTCGCCGAGCCGCATGAATGGCTGACGCTGTTCGTGCTCCTCGCCGTTGCCGTCCTCACCTCGGCGATCGCCGGCCGCGCCCGCGACCAGGCGCGGACCGCGCTCGAGCGCGCCCGGCTCGCCGAGGAGGTGAACGCCGCCCGCGCCGCGGCCGAGACCGAGCGCGTCCGCAACACGCTCTTGGCCTCGATCAGCCATGATTTCCGCACCCCGCTCGCCTCGATCCTCGGCGCCGCGACGAGCCTCATCGACTACGGCGCCCGGCTGCCGGAGCCGGCGCGGCGCGACCTCCTCGGCCAGGTCAAGGACGAAGCCGAGAGCCTCGACGGCATGGTGCGCAACCTCCTCGCCATGACCCGGGTCGAGGCCGGCGCGCTCGAGATCAACCGCGACTGGATCGACATCCGCGAGCTGTTCGACCGCGCCGTGGCGACCGCGAAGCGCCGCGGCGCGACGCAAGGCTTCGAGGTCGCGGTCGAGCCGGGGCTGCCCTTCGCGCCGGCGGACCCGATCCTCCTCGACCAGGTGCTGGCGAACCTCATCGGCAACGCGATGCGCTATGGCGGCCCTGCTGCGCGCATCAAGCTCGAGGCGCGGGCGGAGCCCGACGCCGTCGTGCTCGTCGTGACCGACGACGGCCCCGGCATCAGCCCTGAGGTTCTGCCGCATGTTTTCGAGAAGTTCGTGCGGGCGCGCCAGAGCGGCGGCGACGCCGGCGAAGGCTCGGGCCTCGGGCTTGCGATCGCCAAGGGCATCATCGACGCGCATCGCGGCGAGATCGCGGCGACAAGCCCGGTCGCGAACGGTCGCGGCACCGCGATCGCGATCCGGCTGCCGCTCGTGGGGGAGCGGCCATGAGCCCCTCGACCCGCGTCCTCGTGATCGACGACGAGCCGGCGATCCATCGCTTCCTCACCCCGGCGCTCGTCGCCAACGATTACGTGGTCCTGCGCGCCGACACCGGCGGCGAGGCGCTGCGCCGGATCGCGGCGGACGCCCCGGACGTGATCGTGCTCGACCTCGGGCTGCCGGACATCGACGGCAAGGACGTGATCGGACGCGTGCGCGAGTGGTCGGACGTGCCGATCGTCGTGCTCTCGGCGCGCGAGCGCGAGGCCGAGAAGATCAGCGCGCTCGACCGCGGCGCCGACGATTTCGTCAACAAGCCGTTCGGCGTCGGCGAGCTGATGGCGCGCCTGCGCGCCGCGCTCCGCCACCGCATGCAGCGCTCGGGCGAGACGCCGGTGGTCAGGATCGGCGGGCTCGAGATCGACGTGCCGCGCCGCCGCGTCAGCCGCGACGGTCAGGAGGTCAGGCTGACGCCGAAGGAGTTCGAGCTCCTCGCCTTCCTGGCGCGCTTCGCCGGCAAGGTCGTGACCCACAAGCAGGTGCTCAACGCGGTGTGGGGTCCGGCCCATGCCGACGATACGCAGTATCTGCGGGTCTATGTCGGGCAGCTGCGGCAGAAGATCGAGCCGGATCCGTCCGAGCCTTCCGTCGTCCTGACCGAGCCCGGGATCGGCTACCGGCTCGCCGAACCGAGGGACGCCGCCATGCCCCCGAGCTGACGCGCTCGCGCCAGGCGAAACAGCGCCCGCCGCAACGAGGATCAAGAGAATGTCGATCGCCCATGCCTCCTCGGCGCCCGCCGAGGCGAAGGACAACCACGCGCGCGCCGGGTTCTGGACCCTGACGCTCGGCTCCGTCGGCGTCGTCTACGGCGACATCGGCACGAGCCCGCTCTACGCGCTGAAAGAGAGCCTCACCGCCGCGGCGGCAGGCGGCGCGCTCACCCGCGAGATGGTGCTCGGCGTCATGTCGCTGATGCTGTGGGCGCTGATCGTCGTCGTGACGCTGAAATACGTGCTCCTGATCATGCGCGCCGACAACAACGGCGAGGGCGGCACGCTCGCCCTGATGGCGCTGCTCCAGCGCGTCATGGGGCGCAACGTCTTCGCGGTGACGCTCTTCGGCATGGCCGGCGCGGCGCTGTTCTATGGCGACGCGATCATCACCCCGGCGATCTCGGTGCTGTCCGCGGTCGAGGGGCTGAAGCTCGCGACGCCGGCGTTCGAGCCCTTCGTCATCCCGTTGAGCCTCGCGATCCTGGTCGGGCTCTTCAGCGTGCAGAGCCGCGGCACAGCGGCAGTGGCGGCGTGGTTCGGGCCGATCACGGCGGTGTGGTTCATCGCCATGGCGATCGGCGGCCTCATCCACCTCCTCGACGATCCGAGCATCCTCGCCGCGCTGAGCCCGGCCTATGGCGTCCGCTTCCTCCTCGGCCACGGCCATGTCGGGCTCCTGGCGCTCGGCGCGGTGTTCCTGACCGTGACCGGCGCCGAGGCGCTCTATGCCGACATGGGGCATTTCGGCAGGAAGCCGATCCAGACCGCGTGGCTCCTCTTCGTGCTGCCGTCGCTCGCCATCAACTATCTCGGCCAGGGCGCGCTGCTGCTCAACCACCCCGAGAAGCTCGAGAACCCCTTCTTCCTGCTCTATCCCGGCTGGGCGCTCCTGCCGATGGTGGCGCTGGCGACGGCGGCGACGATCATCGCGAGCCAGGCGGTCATCACCGGCGCCTTTTCGCTGACCCAGCAGGCGATCCAGCTCGGCCTCCTGCCGCGCCTGGAGATCCGCCGCACCTCGGAGACTGAGAAAGGGCAGATCTATATCCCCCGGGTGAATTGGCTCCTGCTAATCGCGGTGCTGTACCTTGTGATCGTGTTCCGCTCCTCAAGCGCGCTTGCCTCGGCCTACGGCATCGCCGTCACCGGCACGATGGTGATTACGACCACCATGGCCTTCCTGGTGCTGTGGAAATGCTGGAAGTGGCCGCCAACAGCCGCGGCGCTCGTGATCGCACCCTTCCTCGCAATCGATCTCATCTTCCTCATGGCCAACCTGCTGAAGATCGTCGAGGGCGGCTGGATGCCGCTCGCCGTCGGCGCGGCGTTGATGGTCGTGATGCTGACCTGGCGCCGTGGCACGCGCATCCTCGCTGAGAAGGCGCGCAAGGACGAGGTGCGCCTCGCGGAGTTCATCGAGACGCTCGCCGGGAGCACGCCCGAGCGCGTCAAGGGCGTCGCGGTGTTCCTGACCGGCGCGCCCGACTCGACCCCGAGCGCGCTCCTGCACAACCTCAAGCACAACAAGATCCTGCACGAGCATAACGTGATCATGAATGTGGTCGCCGAGGACACCCCGCGCCTCGATGACAAGGACCGTCTCTCGATCGAGCGCCTCTCTGACTCGTTTTCCCGTGTTACCCTGCGCTTCGGCTTTATGGAGGAGCCGAACGTGCCGCGCGCGCTCGTTGGAGCCCGTGCCAAGGGCATGACCTTCGACGTGATGCGCACCTCGTTCTTCCTCTCCCGACGAGCCTTGCGGCTCGCGCCCAAATCCGAGATGCCGCGCTGGCAGGAGCGGCTGTTCATCTGGCTCGCTCGAGCCGCCAACGACGCGAGCCAGTATTTCGGAATCCCGAGCGGGCGCGCGGTCGAGGTCGGTACGCAGATTGCGGTTTGAGGGGAGGGGCGCGACTCGGTACGGTCGCCGGGCCGGAGCGGAGCGAGGCGGGCTGGGCCATGGTCCTCGGCCGGCCCGCGGCGGTGCCCGGGGGAGGGCGGCTGAGGCCCGCGAATCGCTGCCCTCCGGCGGACCCTCCGGACCCGGCCGCGGCTGCCGGTCCGGCGCGACCGGGGCGCCGGCGCGCTGCCGGCCACCGTCATCTCGCTTCGTCATCGTCGCAGATGTTGCGCATCATCGTCGGCTTTTGCCGCGTCATCGTCGGGGTTTTGCCGCGTCATCGTCGGGGTCGTTGCGCGTCATCGCAGGGCCGGCGACGCGCCGCAGGCGAACGGGCGGATAGTTCCCCCCTGCGACGGAAAATCCCGCCGGACGCTCTTGGCAAACCGGCCGGCAGGGGTTATCTGGCGCGTTCCCAGTTTTCCTTCAAACCCCCGGAGGTCGGCGCAAAGCCGAGCTTCACCACGTAATTCCGCTCGGGGGCAACCCCGGCGGAGACAGGCCGGCGGGCCCATCGGGCCGCCTTCGGGCGGCGCTTTGGCCCCGTTCCGGCCATGTCCTGTCCGAGACTGCAGGCGCCGGAAGGGCTTCGTCCCCGACGGCTTAATCGTCTTTAGCCTGCATAGACGGGGAAGACCGAATTTCTCGCCTCCGGGGCCTTTTTCCGGGGGTTGGTCGCATCGGTTCGAACCATCTCGCCCGATTCGGCGGCGTTTTTCGCCGAAATCGGGGACAGGGCTTGCGAGAGCGTCGTCCAGGACGGCTCGGCCCGCAAGCCGGGTCGCGTCGGGTTTCTTGGGCGACAGGTGCAACCGGCGGAGCTTGCTTTAGCCCCGCCAACCGGAGAGAGCCCAGTGGACAGAGCCGGAAAAGCTCAGCTCGTCGCGACGCTCAACGCGGTCTTCGCCAAGACCTCGGTGGTCGTCGTTGCCCACTACACCGGCCTTTCGGTCGCCGAAATGCAGAAGCTGCGGGCGCAGATGAAGCAGGCCGGCGCCACCGTCAAGGTCGCCAAGAACCGCCTCGCCAAGATCGCTCTCGAAGGCACCGACGTCGCCTCGATCTCGGACCTGATGACCGGTCCGACGCTGATCGCCTACTCGAGCGATCCGGTCGCGGCGCCGAAGGTCGCCGTCGACTTCGCCAAGGCCAACGACAAGCTCGTGATCCTCGGCGGAGCGATGGGCAAGACCGCTCTCAACCCCGACGGCGTCAAGGCGCTCGCCACCTTGCCGTCGCTCGACGAACTGCGCGCCAAGCTCGTGGGCCTGATCCAGGCCCCGGCGACGAAGCTCGCGCAGCTCGCGAACGCGCCGGCGGCAAAGCTTGCCCGCGTCTTCGGGGCCTACGCCAAGACCGGCGAAGCGGCCTAGAGGCCACCACCCTAACCCCTATCCGTTCGAACCGAACTCCAAGGATCAAACCATGGCCGATCTTGCCAAAATCGTTGACGATCTTTCGTCGCTGACCGTTCTCGAAGCCGCCGAGCTCGCAAAGCTGCTCGAGGAGAAGTGGGGCGTCTCGGCCGCGGCCGCCGTCGCCGTCGCCGCGGGCCCGGCGGGCGCCGCCGCGCCTGCGGTCGAGGAGCAGACCGAGTTCACCGTCGTGCTTGCCGCCATCGGCGACAAGAAGATCGAGGTGATCAAGGAGGTCCGCGCCATCACCGGGCTTGGCCTCAAGGAGGCGAAGGACCTCGTCGAGGGCGCGCCGAAGCCGGTCAAGGAAGGCGTCTCCAAGGACGAATCGGAGAAGCTCAAGGCCCAGCTCGAGAAGGTCGGCGCCAAGGTGGAATTGAAGTAGCCCGTGCTTCAATTCCATCCCCGGACGCGAAGCGATCCGGGGATCTTTAAGGCGTGAATGGCCGGGCCAAGCCCGGCCACGACGGAAAGAACCGGCGGTCCCGGGGGTGTTTCCCCCAGGGGCCGTCATCCCGTTCAGCGGCCAGGGCCGCGGGCGGCAGGGCGGACCGTAAGGGCCTGCCCGGACAGTGATTTATCGGGCGGGTCAGGCGCTGATCCGTCAGCAGGCCGACGGGCGCTTAATCGGTGCCCGCGGGGACAATCGCCCCGGTCGGCGGTGGGATGAGGAGCGAGGTCAGAATGGCCAATACGCTGGTCGGTCGCAAGCGCATTCGGAAGTTTTTCGGAAAGATCAAGGAAGTCGCGGAGATGCCGAACCTCATCGAGGTTCAGAAGGCGTCCTACGACCAGTTCCTGATGGTCGAGGAGCCGAAGGGCGGCCGCGGCGAGGAGGGCCTGCAGGCCGTCTTCAAGTCCGTGTTCCCGATCTCGGATTTCTCGAACACGGCCTTGCTCGAGTTCGTGAAATACACCTTCGAGGCGCCGAAATACGACGTCGACGAGTGCCGCCAGCGCGGCATGACCTATGCCGCGCCGCTCAAGGTCACGCTGCGGCTCATCGTGTTCGACGTCGATCCGGACACCGGCGCCCGCTCGGTCAAGGACATCAAGGAGCAGGACGTCTACATGGGCGACATGCCGCTCATGACCGACAACGGCACCTTCGTCGTCAACGGCACCGAGCGCGTCATCGTCTCCCAGATGCACCGCTCGCCGGGCGTCTTCTTCGACCACGACAAGGGCAAGACGCACTCGTCCGGCAAGCTCCTGTTCGCGGCCCGGATCATCCCGTATCGCGGCTCCTGGCTCGACATCGAGTTCGACGCCAAGGACATCGTCCACGCGCGCATCGACCGCAAGCGGAAGATCCCGGTCACGTCGCTGCTGTACGCGCTCGGACTCGACGGCGAGGAGATCCTCAACACCTTCTACAACCGCATCGTCTTCATGCGCGACGAGGAGGGCTGGCGGGTTCCGTTCGACGCCGACCGGATGAAGGGCTTCAAGGCGCCCGTCGACCTGATCGACGCCGACACCGGCGAGGTCGTGGTCGAGGCCGGCAAGAAGCTGACCGCCCGCTCGGCGCGCCAGCTCGTCGACAACGGGCTGCGGGCGCTGCGCGCCTCCGACGAGGACCTGACCGGCCAGTACATCGCCGAGGACCTCGTCAACACGGCGACCGGTGAAATCTATGCCGAAGCGGGCGGCGAGATCACCGACAAGCTGCTGAAGGCGCTCGCGGAAGCGGCGGTCGAGGCGCTGCCGGTGCTCGACATCGACCACGTCAATGTCGGCCCCTACATCCGCAACACGCTCGCCATCGACAAGGCGTCGTCGCGCGAGGACGCGCTGTTCGACATCTATCGGGTGATGCGGCCCGGCGAGCCGCCGACGCTCGAGACCGCCGAGGCGATGTTCCACTCGCTGTTCTTCGACGCCGAGCGCTACGACCTCTCGGCCGTCGGCCGCGT
>DAINQO010000065.1:0-15404 GCA_036742625.1 Microvirga sp. | reverse complement strand
CCCGCGTCGTCTTCATCGGCCGCAACCTCGACGAGGACGCGATCCGGGAAGGCTTTTTGAGCACCGCCGCGTGAAAATCCTCTCCCCGCAAAGCGGGGAGAGGCCGACTCGGCGAAAGCCGAGCGGGTGAGGGGCCGGGCGCGAACTCCCCCACGCCCCTCACCCTAGCCCTCTCCCCGCAGGCGGGGAGAGGGGATAAACAGCAGCCATGCAGACCGAGCTCGCCCCCTCACTCATCGACAACGTCGCACCGCTCGACGCTGGCGCGCACGTCACGGCCGCGGCCTGGCTCGGCGACACCGCCGCTTTCGCGCTCGGCGACGGCACGGTGGTGCTCGTCAAGGACGGCACCACGCACCGGGTCGCGGCGCATCCGGACGGCGCGATCCTCATCGCTGCAAGCGACGGCGAGCGGCTCGTCACCGGCGGTGACGACGGCCGCGTCGCCGTGACCGGCCGCGACGGCTCGACGCGCGAGTTCGCCGCGACCGGCGGGTCGTGGGTCGACGCGCTGGCGCTCCACCGGGGCGGCGGCATCGCCTGGAGCGCCGGCAAGCGCGTGACCGCCCGCGACGACAAGGGCCGGGAGAAGACCTATCAGGCGCCTTCCTCCGTGCGCGGCCTCGCTTTCGCGCCGAAGGGCTACCGGCTCGCGATGAGCCACTACAACGGCGCGACGCTGTGGTTCCCCAACCTCGATGCCAAGCCCGAGCCGCTCGAATGGAAGGGCTCGCATCTCGACGTCACGTGGTCGCCGGACGCGCGCTTCCTCGTCACCTCGATGCAGGAGAACTCGCTGCACGGCTGGCGCCTGCAGCCGGACAAGGGCCACATGCGCATGTCCGGCTACCCGGCGAAGACGCGCTCCTGGTCGTGGTCGCATGACGGCCATTGGCTGGCGACCTCCGGCGCCGACGCGGCGATCGTCTGGCCCTTCGAATCGAAGGAGGGGCCGATGGGCAAGGCGCCGCGCGAATGCGGCGCCCGGCCCGCGAGGGTCACCCGCGTCGCGTTCCATCCCAAGGCCTACGCGCTCGCGATCGGCTACGACGACGGCATGATCCTGCTCGTGCGCCTGACCGACGCCTCCGAGCTCCTCGTGCGGCGAACGGCTCCCGGAAGCGGAGTGACGGCGCTCGCCTGGGACGGTGCCGGGCAACGCCTTGCCTTCGGCGCCGCCGACGGGCACGCCGGCGTCCTGAAGCTTCCGGGCTGACCTCGTGCGCTTCGGTCTTTTCCGCAGCAGCCGCGAGGCGGCGCCGCAGCCGGACGCGATCGAGCGCGTGAAGCGCTGGGCGAGCGCGACGCCCGGGATCGCCGCCGGCTCGGCCTTCACCGTCAACGAGATCGTCTGCACCGATCCGTCGTGTCCCGGCACCGAGACCGTGATCCTCGTCATGGAGCCGGGGCAAAAGACGCGCGCCTGCAAGCTCGCGAAGGCGCTCGCCGAGGTGACGGAACAAGAGGTGCGCGAGGCTCTTGTCCCCTGACGAGGACGAGAGAAGAGGACGGCACTTGCCCCGCATCGCCCGCACGGTGGGTCTCGCCTTCGGGCTTCTCGGCGGCCTTGTCGCCTCCCAGGCGCCGGAGTTCGGACAGCAATACCGCCAGCGCCTCGGCGGGGCGATCGACGAGCTCAACCGCGTCGTGACGCGCTTCGACGAGGACGCGCGCGCGACCGGGCAGGGGCGGGACAGCGCGATCGACCAGCTGCGGCAGAACCCCGATCGCCTGACGAGCCTGCAGGGCGCCGCGATGCGTGCGAACATCGAGCGCCGCGACCGCCTCGAAGGACAGCGTCAGGCCTTCGCCGAGGCCGGGCCCTTCGCGCGGCTCGGTCTCCTCCTGCGCGAGGGCGACACCGACCTCGCCCGCGCCGCCTATCGCGACTTCGAGCCGGCGGTGCCGACGACCCAGGAAGGCTTCGTCACGGCGGCGATCGGCTTCCTCCTCGGGTACGGGCTGTCGCGCCTCGTCGGCGTGCCGCTGCGCCGCGTGCTCATACGGCGACCGCGGATGCGCGCCGCCTGAGGCTCGCCTCACCGCACCAACACGTTGCGGAACTGCCACGGGTCCGACGTGTCGATGTCCTCCACGAAGAAGCCCGGGCGGCCTTCGAGCGGCGTCCAGTCGGTGTAGACACCCGTGACCGGCCCGAGATAGGGCCGCTGCACCGCAAGGCAGCGGCGGAAGTCGATCTCGTCCGCCTCGACGATGCCGGCCTGCGGGTTCTCGAGCGCCCAGACCATGCCGGCGAGCACCGCCGAGGTCACCTGCAGGCCGGTCGCGTTCTGGTAGGGCGCGATGCGGCGCGTCTCCTCGATCGAGAGCTGCGAGCCGTACCAATAGGCGTTCCGGCCGTGGCCGTAGAGCAGCACGCCGAGCTCGTCGATGCCGTCGACGATCTCGTTCTCGGTCAGGATGTGGTGGCTCTCCTGCACCGTGCCGCCCTGGCCGAACATCTCGTGCAGCGACAGCACCGCCTCGTTGCACGGGTGGTAGGCGTAGTGGCAGGTCGGACGGTACGCCACCCTGTCGCCCTCGCGCACCGTGAAGAAGTCCGGAATCGAGATCGATTCGTTGTGCGTGACGAGGAAGCCGTATTGCGGCCCCGGCGTCGGGCACCAGCTCCGCACGCGCGTGTTGGCGCCGGGCTGGTTGAGATAGATCGCGAGGCTGTCGCGGCCCTGCCGCCCGGCGTTGTCCGGCAGCCAGCGCTCGTGCGTGCCCCAGCCGAGCTCGGCCGGCTGCATGCCCTCCGAGACGAAGCCCTCGACCGACCAGGTGTTGACGAAGACCTGCATCGGCTTCTCGGAGGTGGCGCGCTGCGTGTCGCGCTCGGCGATGTGGATGCCCTTGACGCCGACCCGCTGCATGAGACGCGCCCAGTCGTCGCGCGTCCGCGGCACGGCGTGCCCGGGGGCGAGGTCGCGGGCGAGGTCGAGCAGCGCCTGCTTGACGAACCACGACACCATGCCGGGATTGGCGCCGCAGCAGGAGACGGCGGTCGGGCCGCCGGGGTTGCGCGCCCGCGCCGCGAGCGTCTCCTCGCGCAGCACGTAGTTGGTCCGCGCGCCGGGTCCCTTCGAGGCGTCGAAGTAGAAGCCCGCCCAAGGCTCGTTCACGGTGTCGATGTAGAGCGCGCCGTTCTCGCGCGCGAGCTCCATGATGTCGACCGAGGAGGTGTCGACCGAGAGGTTGACGCAGAACCCCTGGCCGCTTCCCGCGGTCAGCAGCGGCCCAAGGATCGCGCGATAATTGTCGCGCGTCAGGGCCGTCTTTACGAAGCGGATGCCGCGCTCGTCGAGGAGATGCCGGTCCTTGTCCGACGGGTCGATGACGAGGAAACGGCGCTTGTCGAATTCGAAATGCCGCTCGATCAAGGGCAAGGTGCCCTTGCCGATCGAGCCGAAGCCGATCATCACGATCGGACCGCTGATGCGGCCGTGGAGGGGCCAGGTTGTCGTCACTCGAACCTCCTATCGGCGCTGACCGCAGCGAACGACGCCCCGGCTGAATAGTTCAGGGCCGGCGCAGGTCAACCGCGCCGCGCGAGACCGCCGCAACGGCTCGCGCGGCCAGCCGTCATGCGCGGCCGAGGTCGTCGAGCTCGGCGTAATCGGGCGGGGTGGTGTCGATCGGCAGGCCGGACCTGATCACGATCCGGTCCGCCTGCGGGCGCGAGAGCAGCTCGCCCCAATCGCGGGCGCTGAACAGCACGAGATCGGCGCTCGCCCCGGGCTCGATCGCGGCGGGTCCCGCGAGCTGCATCTGCGCCGCGGGGATGCGGGTCACCGACGCGGCCCAGCCGCCGAGCGGGTGATCGAGATGTGCGATGCGGACCGCCTCGCGGAAGACCTCGAGCATGTCGTAGTCGCCATAGGCGTAGAAGGGATCGCGGACATTGTCGCTGCCGAAGGCGACCTTGACGCCGGCGGCGGCGAGCTCCCGGACGAGCGTCACGCCGCGCCAGCGCGGTGTGCGCCCCGGCGAGCGGTCCTGGAGATAGAGGTTGCACATCGGCAGGCTGGCGATCGTCAGCCCGGCGCGCGCCGCGAGGCGGATCGTCGTCTCGACCTCGGCTTCGGCCTGCACCGCGAGCGAGCAGCAATGGCCGCAGGTGACGCGGCCCTCGTAGGACCAGCGCAGCGCCGCCTCGGCAACGTGCCGCAGCATCGTCGAGCCCGGGTCGTCGGTCTCGTCGACGTGGAAATCGAGCTCGAGCCCGCGCTCGCGCGCCAAGCCGAAGACGCGATCGAGGGCGGCCTGCGGACCCGGTGTCGATTTCAGCACGCAGCCGAGGATGCCCTGATGGTCGGCGACAAGGTCGGCGAGGGCGGACCCGTCCTCGCCGAGCAGCATCTCGACCGGCCCGAGCGCCGATCCCTGCAGCTCGATCCGGCCGCGCCAGCGCTCCCGCATGCGTGCGAAGACCGGCCACGAGATCGCGGCCTGCGGCGGCAGGCTGTCGATGTGCGTGCGAAGTGCCCGCGTGCCATGGGCGAAGGCGGAGCGCAGCGAGAAATCCATCCGCTGCTCGACGTCGGCCGCGGTCCAGCGGGCGAGGCGATCCGCCCTGACCGTCTCGAGGGCGGCGAGCCACGAACCGTCGGGGTTCGGCGCGCGGCCCCAGATATGCGCCTTGTCGATATGCGCGTGCAGGTCGACGAACGCCGGCCAGACCATGCCGGCCCGGCAGTCGACCGACGGCAGGTCCGGGCTCGGCGGCGCTGCCGGACCGATCGCCGCGATCCGACCGTCGCGGATGTCGATGTCGATCGCGCCGTCGCCGCCGCCGAAGACCGGCGCGACGGTACAGTTCCGCAGGCGATAGGCGCGGCTATCCGGGATGGCGGCGAATGGCATCGCGGCAGGCCTCAGCCTGCGCCTCCGGCGCGCGCGCCCCCAAGCGGCCCGGGACGGAGGCTCGACAAGGGGTGCGCTTCGACCTCGCGCAGCAGCTCGACGAGGCGCGACGCGGCGGTCTCGAGGCTGAGGCGCCCTTTCTCGGCCGTCGCGAGCGAGGCATCGCCGCAGGCGCCGTCGGGGTTGAGGTCCTGTGCCTGCCAGGCAAAGCCGATGCCGGCGCCGCGCTTGCCGAGATAGGTCGTCGTCCGCTCGAGCTCGATCGTCGCCGGCACGAAGTTCTTCCGCTCCGGGTCGCGGACGAGGTCCGGCCGCGCATGCATCATGAGCGACGTCTCCCGGTCGCCGGCGTGGATGCCGTGGCGCAACTCGGCATCGGCGTATACACCCGGGGGCGAGCCGAGATTGGAGTAGCTCAACGTCACGACGAACATCCGGTGCCGGACGCGCAGCTCGCGGGCGACGATCTCCATGACCTGGATGTTGCCGCCATGGCTGTTGAGGATCACGAGCTTGCGCACGCCCGCCCGCGCGACGCTCTCGCCGACCTCATACCAGAGCCGGGTCAAGGTCTCGGCCGAAAGCGTGAGCGTGCCCGGGAAATCGATGTGCTCGTTCGACTTGCCGATCGGCAAGAGCGGCAGGAAGGTGACCGGCAGATCCTCGGGCAGCCGGGCGATCGTCGCCTCGACCACCGCTTGGCAAAGGCAGGCGTCGACGCAGACCGGCAGGTGCGGCCCGTGCTGCTCGATCGCGCCGACCGGCAGCACAGCGATGACGCGCTCGCGGTCGAGGGCTTCGAAGTCCCGCGTCGTCATCTCGGCCCACAGGCGGCGCGGCATGCCCGGCATGGCTATCCCCGGTTTCCCCATCGAGTTTCCTCGCCTATGCCATGGCGCGGGAGTCGCGTCACGCCCGGGAACCGGCTATGCGTGGCCGAGAAGCGGGCAGGCCTGACCATTCGCTGGCCAGCGATGCCTCCGCTCGCGGCCGCCGCTTTCCGCGGCGCTGGTATGCTCCTTGCTGCCGCGACCGGGAAACTGGGGAGAAGCCTATGTCCATGCTCTGCCGCCGAGCCGTCGCCGTCGGCGCGTTCCTGGCGCTTGGTGCGTTCGCGTTCCCCTCGGCGGCCCAGGACCAGCGGATCGTCTTCTCGACCAACTGGAAGGCGCAGGCCGAGCACGGCGGCTACTACCAGGCGGTCGCGAAGGGCTTCTACAAGAAGCGCGGCCTCGACGTGCAGATCCGCCAGGGCGGCCCGGCGATCGACAACCAGCAGCTCATGGCCGCTGGCGCGATCGACATGGCGATCGGCTCGAACGATTTCTACGCCTTCAACCTCGTCCAGGCGAATGCGCCCGCGGTCGCGGTGGCGGCGATCTTCCAGAAGGACCCGCAGATACTGCTGCTGCACGCGACCTCGCCGATCGCTTCGCTTGCCGAGATGAAGGGCAAGCCGATCATGATCGCGAAATCGGCCTCGAACACCTACTGGCTCTGGCTCAAGGCGAAGTACGGCTTCACCGACGAGCAGATCCGCCCCTACACCTTCAACAGCGCGCCCTTCCTCGTCGACAAGAACGCGATCCAGCAGGGCTACATCTCGTCCGAGCCCTACAAGATCAAAAAGGAGGCCGGGGTCGACACCAAGTTCTTCCTCTTGGCCGACCACGGCTACGGCACCTACGGCAACCTCGTCATCGTGCAGAGGAAGCTCGTCGACGAGAAGCCGGCGGTCGTGCAGGGCTTCGTCGAAGCCTCGATCGAAGGCTGGTACGACTACCTCTATGGCGATCCGTCGCCCGGCAACGCCCTGATCAAGAAGGACAATCCGGACATGGACGACGGCCTCATCGCCGAGGGCATTTCCAAGATGCGCCAATACGGCATCGTCGATTCCGGCGACACCAAGGAGCTCGGCGTCGGCGCCATGACGGACGCGCGCTGGAAGGCGTTCTTCGACGAGCTCGTCAAGGTCGGGGGATACCCGGCGACGCTCGACTACAAGCGCGCCTACACGACGCAGTTCGTGAACAAGAACCACGCCGCCGACATGCGCCCCAAGGGCGCGCTCTAAAAACCAAGCGAGAACCCCCAGGCACCTGATGTCGACCGCAGCCGCCTCCGCGCGCCTCGAAGCGCCCTCCTCCTACGATTGGGACACGTTCTTCGCCGCCCTCGGCGACGTGCCGGCGACCCGCGACACCGTGACGGTGAAGCGCAAGTCGCGCGACTATTTCTGGTACAGCCCGGTGCTCAACGAGCAGCTCAAGGCGAAGTTCGCCGAGGTGGTCGTGTCGCCGCGCGACGAGGCTGAGGTGATCCGCGCCGCCTCGGCCTGCGCCAAGGCCCGCATCCCGCTCGTCGTGCGCGGCGCGGGTACCGGCAACTACGGGCAGGCGGTGCCGCTCGAGGGCGGGGTCATCCTCGACATGGCGGCGCTCGACGCGATCGAGTGGATCAAGCCCGGGCTCGTGCGCGTCGGCGCCGGGCGGAAAATGGTGGCGGTCGACGCCGAGACCCGCCGGCAGGGCTTTGAGCTGCGCATGCACCCCTCGACGAAGCGCTTGGCGACGATCGGCGGCTTCGTCGCCGGCGGCTCGGGCGGCGTCGGCTCGGTGACCTATGGCGGCCTGCGCGAGCCCGGCAACATCGTCGCCGTCCGCGTCGTGACCGTCGAGGAACAACCGCGCGTCCTGGAGCTGCGCGCCGACGCGGCCCAGAAGGTCAACCGGGCCTACGGCACCACCGGCATCATCACGGCGCTCGAGATGCCGCTCGCGCCGGCCTGGAACTGGATCGACGTGATCGTCGCCTTCGACGACTACGCCGAGGCCTTCCGCTTCGGCCACGCTGTGGCGCTCGCCGACGGCGTCGTGAAGAAGCTCCTGACCCCGATCACCTGGCCGATCCCGGAGAAATTCACGGCGATCCGCGAGCACTGCCCGGACGGCAAGAGCATCCTGATCGCCATGGTGGCCGAGCCGTCGATGGAGAGCTTCCGCATGATCCTCGCCGGCCACAAGGGCGAGATCACCTTCGAGACGCCAAACGAGGAGAGCCCGAGCCAGGTGCCGCTCTACGAGTACACCTGGAACCACACCACGCTGCAGCTTCTCAAGACCGACCGCGGCATCACCTATCTGCAGTCGCTCTTCCCGGCCGACCGTCTCGTCGAATCGGTGCTGGAGATGCAGGCGCTGTTCGGCGACGAGGTCCTGCTCCACAACGAGTTCATCCGCTTCGCCGGCAAGCTCACCGCGAGCGCGCTGCAGATCGTGCGCTACACCACGCCCGAGCGGCTGAACGAGATCATCGACATTCACGAGCGGCACGGGGTCATGATCGCGAACCCGCACGTTTACACGCTCGAGGACGGCAGCCGGCACAAGCGCGTCGACGCCGACCAGCTCGGCTTCAAGCACGAGGTCGACCCCTACGGGCTGCTCAACCCCGGCAAGATGCGCAGCTTCGTCCGCGCGCGCGCCTGAGCCATGGCGGTCGCGGCGAGGACGGCCGAGGACAGCCGCGGCGCAAGCCCGGCCAGCGTGGCGCCGATGCCGGCGGCGACGCTCATCGAGATCGAACGCGTCAGCAAGGTCTATGCGAACGGGACCGTCGCCCTCGCCGATGTCGAGCTTTCCGTCGCGCAAGGCGAGTTCGTCAGCCTGCTCGGCCCCTCCGGTTGCGGGAAATCGACGCTTCTGCGCCTGATCGCGGGACTTGGCGCGCCGACCGCCGGCCGCATCGTCTGGCCGCTCGCCGGCAAGGATCTGGCCCGCGTCCCGCGCGGCGAGCTCGGTTTCGTCTTCCAGGAGCCGACGCTCCTGCCGTGGAAGACCGTGCGGGACAACGTGTTCCTGCCGTTGAAGCTCGCCGGAATGTCGCGCCGGGAGGCGGCAGAGCGGATCGCCGAGACGTTGCGGATGGTCGGGCTCGAGAACTTCGCGCCGGCCTATCCGCGCGAGCTCTCGGGCGGCATGAAGATGCGGGTGTCGATCGCGCGGGCGCTTGTCACCCAGCCGCGCGTGCTGCTCATGGACGAGCCCTTCGCGGCGCTCGACGAGATCACCCGCTTCAAGCTCAACGACGACCTCCTGCGCCTCTGGGAGGCGCAGCGCTGGACGGTCGTCTTCGTCACCCACAGCGTGTTCGAGTCGGTCTACCTGTCGAGCCGTCTCGTGGTCATGAGCGCGCGGCCGGGCCGCGTCTCCGCCGACCTCGCGATCGATGCGCCTTACCCGCGCGGCGAAGCGTTTCGCACGTCGACGACCTACAACGAGCACTGCCGCCGCGTGTCGGGCGAGCTTCACCGCGCCATGGGCGAGGCGCCGGCATGAGCACGCGTCCCGCCGACACGCTCGAGCCCGGGGACCGCGGCCCGTCGCTCGCGACCCGCGTCGCCGTGCCGGTGGCGCTCGGCGCCGCCATGCTCGGTCTTTGGGAGTTCCTGGTCTGGCATTGGCAGATCCCGAAATTCGTGCTGCCGGCGCCCTCCATGATCGCGGACTCGTTCCTGCAGGATTACCCGACCCTGTTCGCCGCGCTGTGGATCACCTTCGAGATCACGGTCGCGGCCTTCCTGATCGCGCTCGTGGCAGGGGTCGCGCTGGCGACGCTCTTCGCGCAGTCCGAGCTCGTGGAGATGAGCCTGTTCCCCTATGCCGTGATCCTCCAGGTGACGCCGATCGTCTCGATCGCGCCGCTGATCCTGATCTGGGTCGGGCTCGACCACATCGAGCGGGCGCTCCTGATCCTGGCGACGATCGTCGCGTTCTTCCCGATCCTGTCGAACATGACGCTCGGCCTGAAGAGCGTCGACCACAATTTGCGCAACCTCTTCGACCTCTACGGCGCGACGCGCTGGCAGCGGCTGAAGGAGCTGCAATTTCCGAGTGCCCTTCCGTATCTCCTCGGCGGCATGCGCATCTCGGGCGGGCTCGCCTTGATCGGCGCCGTCGTCGCCGAGTTCGTCGCCGGCTCCGGCACCGGGACGGGTCTTGCCTGGCGCATCGTCGAATCGGCGAACCGCCTGCAGATCCCGCGCATGTTCGCGGCGCTGCTGCTGCTCTCGCTCCTCGGCATCGGCATCTTCCTGGCGCTGAGCGCGCTGCAGCTCATGCTGCTGCGCAAATGGCACGAGAGCGCCATGCGGCGCGAAAGCTGACGCAGCGGGTCGTGGAAACAATCACGCCGGCAACCATCCGCAGGCCCTTCGCCAACTACAGCCATGGCATCGTCGTGCCGGCCGGCAGCCGGCTGTTGTTTGCCTCCGGCCAGCTCGGCATCACGGCCGAGGACCACATCCCCGAGGACGCCGGCGCGCAGGCCGAGCTTTGCTTTCGCGCGCTGACCGAGATCCTGAGGAGCGCCCGCATGACGGTGGCCGACCTCGTGCGCATCAACGCCTTCGTGACCGACCGGGCCTATCTCAAGCCGTATATGGACGCACGCGACCGGTTCGTCGGCTCGCCGCCCCCCGCCTCGACGCTGATGATCGTCTCCGGCTTCGCGCGGCCCGAGTTCAAGGTCGAGGTCGAGGTCGTCGCGGCCAGTCGGGCCGGCTGATTTCGCCCTTTTACGGCACGCCCCCTCGTGGCAGGGTGCCGGACCTTTCTCAAGGCAAGGATGACGCGGCCGCGTGATTGAAACCATCATGATCTTCGCGCTTGGCTTCCTGACGGCGGCCCTGTTCGCGCTGGTGATCCTTCCCGCCCTCAACGCCCGCGCCGAGCGGCTCGCGCGCCGCCGGGTCGAGGCGCAGTTTCCGCTCTCGATCTCCGAGCTTACCGCCGAGAAGGATCATCTGCGGGCCGAGTTCGCGGTGCTTCAGCGCCGGCTCGAGCGCAAGGCCGAGGAGGCGCTTTCCGAGAAGCACCGGGACATGGAGGAGCTCGGCCGCCGGGCGGTTCGGATCGAGGCGCTGGAGAACGACCTCATCGCCCGCGACAAGCGCATCGTCGAGCTGGAGAACGAGCTGGCCGGGACCCGCGAGCGCTTGGAGGCGGCGGAGGCGGCGGCCGCCGCCGCGACCGAGGCGCTCGGAACGACGCGCGACACGGCCGGCGCCGTCGAGACGGCGCATCGGCAGACCCTCGACGAGCTCGCCGCGACCCGGGCGCGGGCCGACGCCGCGAACGCCGACCTCGCCGCGACCCGCACCGCGCTTGCCGCCGCCGAGGAGCGTCTCGCCGCCCGCGACGCCGCCTATGCCGAGATCGAGCGCCTGCGCGCGACGACGAGCGGCGACCTCGACGCCCGGCGCATCACCATCTCGGATCTCGAGACGCGGCTCTCGACCCAGACCGCCCGCGCCGACGAGTTCGAGCGCCTCGCGCATGAGCGCCGCCAGGAGCTCGCGACCGAACGCCAGCGCCTGTCCGACCTCGCAAAGAGCCTGGTCTCGGAGCAGGAGCGCGGCATCGCGTTGGAGAAGCGGGCGCTGACGATCGAGGCCGAGCTGCGCATCGCAAGGGAGCGCCTGGAGGCCGGCGCGCCGGGGCGCGACGCGACCGAGCGCGAGCTCGCGCGCCTTCGCGAGGAACTCGCGGCGGCGCGCGGCGACGCCGACAAGACGAGCGAGATCCTGGCCGAGAACGCCGAATTGCGACGGCGCATCGACGAGGTGGCGGAGGACATCCTGCGCTTTGCCGAGAGCGAGTCGGCGCCGAAGCCGGCGTCAAGGGCTGCGCCCTGACGGCGCAAGCGCGCTTCCTCCCTTAAATCTAGATCGTCGCAGGCCGCGAGCGCAGAGTCATTCTAGAAAAATAGTCCTTGACACTGTTCACGTTTCGTACTTATCTGCCACCGCTCCCCTCCGGGGAGCGCACCATTGTTATGACCGCGAAAAATAACTCTTAAGCTTCAACGTGTTAAGTTTATAAGCGCGAGGGAAATCGGAACCAGGGAGCATATAGGTAGAAGTGGGACCCGCTGATTTTTCCGTGTGAGCAGGCTATAAGCATGTAGTCTTCAGTCCTGATAACGCCTGTAAGCGGATGTTCGCCTCGGATACGCGAAAGGCAGCTTTGACCCGACTCGGACATCGACCCGGTCAATCGCAAGGGCCGAAGTTGGCCGAAAGCGGAATGACCGCTTTCAGGGTGAAAACCGTGGAAAGCTGCCGTTCGCCGGCATCGTTCCGGCCGATCTATTTCGCCCCGTCGCGCTCGTTGAGATCCTTCCGGTATGTGCCAGAAGCAGTCCTGGCCGCCGCGTGCTCTCGTGCTTGCGCTATCTATGTCTTTTCCGATCAAGCACGGAGGCTCACAACTCACCTTTATCCCTGGCGCGGCACAACTCGGAGGGGGGCCCGATGACCAAGTGTATGCGTTCTGTGCTGGTAAGCATCGCAATCGCAGCGGCTACGATCGGATCGATCCCGTGGGCGCAGGCCGCGACTGGCCTAGTCCGCGTTCGGGTCGTAAATGTTGGGTTCATCATCGGTGCGGGTGGCGGGCAAGGAGCTCTCAACCTGCGCGGCCGGGATTACCCATTTTCTGTCAGCGGAATTGGCCTCGGCGCCTTTGGCGCCTCGGCAGCGGAGTTCGTGGGCCGCGCCTACAATCTCCGCTCGCCTTACGATCTCGTCGGAAGCTACTCGGCAGTCGGTGCCGGTGCCGCCGTGGTGGGCGGGGTACGAGTCACCCGTCTACGCAATGCGAACGGCGTTGTCTTGGAGCTTCGAGGAGGTCAGGTCGGGCTCGAGCTGAATGTGGGCGTTAGCGGCGTTACGATCACCATGCCCTGAAACGCGGCACCAGTAGTCTCGAGCACTTGGCGCAGAGGTGCGACGATGTCCCGACGTCCTGAGAAACCTCGCGCCCGGTCAAGGCCGGGCGCGCTGCGCCTGCCGCTGCAGGCAGTGGAGGCTAGCCATGTGGGTCCTGATGTACATCTTCTCTTACTCGGTCAGTCCGGCAGCCACGAACGACAGGGCAGAGTGGAGACTCCACCCAACGGTGGTGTTCCAGGAATTTTCCAATGAAGAACGGTGCAGAGCGGCTAAGTCGAAAATTGAGGAAAGCTTAAAGGACGCTGGAGCGAAATTAAGAGTGGGATTGGAAGAATTGAAGAGGGTAGGAAAGGCCGATCCTGGGCAGATCATCATTGCTTATAACGTCGAGTGTCTGGAAAAATAGAGTACGCTCTATAAGAGAATCGCCGGCAGCTGACCGGCTGCCGCCACGTTCGCGCAACCCTTCTCCGTAGTGCGGAAAATTCACTAGGCGAGTAGAAAACCTGTTCCAGCCGGACGCGGCGCACTACGGCACGCTGAAGATCAGAACATGGAGCACATCCAGTTGGTACATGGTGTAAACACGTTCCTTCTGGTGCTCGCGGCTATCTTCCCGGTCGTCAACCCGCCCGGAACTGCGCTTGTGTTCCTTGCTTTGACGCGGGGCGCAGCTCCCGAACTGCGTCGTGAGCTCGCCTGGAGAGTTGCGAAAAATGCTTTGATGGTCCTAGTCTGCTCACTGCTCTGCGGGGCGCTTATTTTGCAGTTCTATGGGATTTCGATACCTGTCCTTCGCTTAGCAGGGGGCTATGTCGTTGCGGTTGCCGGATGGCGCCTGCTCCATGAAGGCAGTCATAAAGGCGCAGAAATGGCGGACGAGCAAGCTTTGCGCACGAGTCTGCTGCGCCAGACTTTCTATCCGCTAACACTGCCTCTCACGACTGGCCCTGGTACGATCGCGGTGGTGATCAGCCTCGGCCTCTCTCATCCCGCGTTCACTAATCGCGCCGACCAGATTATCTTTCTCGTCGCAAGTCTCTTAGCCGTCCTAGTGATCAGCGCAGCCATTTTCTTCTCCTTTGCATATGCCGATCGCATCCAGACCGTGCTTGGTCAGGGCGGAACAGAAATTGCAGTACGATTGTCCGCGTTCATCTTGTTCTGCATCGGCGTGCAAATCCTCTGGGCCGGAGGTAGTGAACTAATCCGGTCTGTGCTCCAGCCCTAGGCGCATTTCGTGGCTTTGTGGGGCAGGCACCTGCGTCGGACGGCAGAACGCTCTCGTCAGCGGGTTGCGGATAACCTGCTCGCCGGTCCCTTTCATCCGGTCGGGAATCTTCCACCGCAGACGTAACCAGCTGCAACGAAACGAAGTCGAATGAACCAGAGCACCTGATCCCAGGGAGTCTGCCTGCCCCGAATGGCCGGATGCAGGTGCTGCAGTTGTCCCTTAAGATCAAGCCGAACCTCGGGCGTTCGGTCAAGCGTGGCGCTGTAGCTCGCGGATCCGCTCGATCCGGATGATCTTGAGGAGATTAATTACATGACATGGAGCCGCGTTTCCGTGGCACTGGCCGGCTTAGTCCTGCCGCTTGCCGCAAACGCGCAGGTCATGTTCCGCGCGTGACCTGCGCCGATTATGTCGCCATGTCGCCGAACGACGCGCGCTTGTTCTCCGCATTCATAAGCGGGTTGGTCCAATGAACCGAGAGGTTACGACTGGTAAGATGATCGGAAACTGATGGCCCCTTCTCCTGAAGCGGTCGCCTTGCGCGAGCCGACGCAACAGCCTGATCTCCGTGTGGCCGAGCTGGAAGCACAACTGCGCCAGCTAGAACAGGAGTTGGCAGCGGCACGGGAGAAACTAGCGACCGCGAACCAGGAGATCGAGATGCTGAAGGAAGCCGCCCTGCAGGCGCGCCGGATGGCTGCCGGGTTCGCATAGGGGCCAATTTTTCGAAGCGGCAGCAAAGCGAGCCACGGGCGCTGCTGTTAGAGAAGTGGCTTTCGGGCCGGTTTGTCCAACAGCCACAGCAAACGCCGTTTCTATACTGACGCGCCTTCGGCAAGAGTGCGGCTGGGCGTAACCGGCGGGATGGTACACGCTCCTCCTGATAGGGGAGCTGGGGGAGGACCCTACGATCCGGGCCGAACCGCGCGCTTCCGCCACTGGGCGGATACTCGGCCCCCCGGCCGGCGGCTGGCGTGACCGAGGTCGGTGAGGCCGCGATCTCAGGTGCAGCTTGACGCTGTCAAACAATCAAAGCACAGGGGCCGATCCGATGCTCGCCTCGCTTGTCCCCTCCCGCGGTGACGTGTTCGGAGGCATCTCAGCAGGCATTGTGGCCTTGCCGCTTTGTCTCGCCTTTGGCGCGATCTCGGGCCTTGGGCCGGAGGCGGGCCTCTACGGTGCCATCGCGGCAGGGATTCTGGCCGCCATTTTCGGCGGCTCTAAAGTTCTGGTGACAGGGCCGACCAACCCGATGACGCTGGTCGCCGCCACCGTCGTCGCAGCGAATACGCCGCCTGGCGGGACCATCAATCTCGCAGTCGTGATGACGGCTTTCCTCCTGGGTGGCGCGCTCCAGGTGCTGCTGGGTGTGCTGCGCCTCGGCGGATTTGTCCGCTATGTGCCCTACCCGGTGATTTCCGGTTTCATGAGCGGAATCGGTGTCATCATCATCATCCAGCAGCTCTATCCGGTCGTCGGCGCCGAGGCGCCTTCCTCAAACGCGGTCGCGATCTTGGGTAGCTTGTCCATGCTGCCGGGGAAGATCCTGTGGCCCGTCGCGCTGCTCGG
>DAINQO010000064.1:0-15742 GCA_036742625.1 Microvirga sp. | reverse complement strand
AGATCGCCTCGTTGATCATCGGCAGGAGGATGCGGTTGACGATGAAGGCCGGGAAATCCTCGGCGACCGTCGCGGTCTTGCCGAGCCTGGCGATGAACTGCTTTGCCGACTCGAAGGTCGGGTCGCCGGTGGCGATGCCGCGGATGAGCTCGACGAGCTGCATCACCGGCACCGGGTTCATGAAGTGGATGCCGATGAACTGCTCCGGACGGTCGGTCGCGGCGGCAAGCCGCGTGATCGAGATCGACGAGGTGTTCGAGGCGATCATCACCTCCGGGCGCAGCACCGGGTGGAGCGCGTCGAAGATCTTCTTCTTCAGCGCCTCGTTCTCGGTCGCGGCCTCGATGACAATGTCGCACTCGGAAAAATCCTGGTAGGCCGCCGCCGGCCTGATGCGGCCGAGCGCGGCCTGGCGCTCCGCGTCGGTGATCGCCCCCTTCGAGACCTGGCGCGACATGTTGCCGTTGATCGTCGCGAGCCCGGCGGTGATCCGTTCCTCGGAAATGTCGTTGAGGCGCACGTCGAGCCCGGCAAGCGCGCAGACATGGGCGATGCCGTTGCCCATCTGGCCGGCGCCGATCACCCCGACGGTCTTGATCTCAGTGCCTGTCGCTTGGCCCATCGCCTGCCCCACGCCGCCCATTCATGGCGGCTATCGTCCCGCTTTCGCAAGTTCCTTCTCGAGCTCCGGCAGGATCTGGAAGAGATCGCCGACAAGGCCGTAATCGGCGACCTGGAAGATCGGCGCCTCCTCGTCCTTGTTGATCGCGACGATCACCTTCGAATCCTTCATGCCGGCGAGATGCTGAATGGCGCCTGAAATGCCAACCGCGATGTAGAGGTCGGGCGCCACCACCTTGCCGGTCTGCCCGACCTGCCAATCGTTCGGCGCGTAGCCGGCGTCGACCGCCGCGCGCGAGGCGCCGATCGCCGCACCGAGCTTGTCGGCGACGGGCTCGATCACCGTCCTGAAGGCATCGGCGGAGCCGAGCGAGCGCCCGCCCGAGATGATGATCCGCGCCGAGGTCAGCTCCGGGCGGTCGTTCTTGGCGATCTCCTCGCCCTTGAAGGTCGAGACGCCGGGGTCGGCTGCGGCCGCGGCGCTCTCGATCGGGGCGTCGCCGCCGCCCTCGCCCACCGGCTGGAAGGCGGCGGTACGGACGGTGATCACCTTCTTGGCGTCGGTCGCCTGCACGGTCTGGATGGCGTTGCCGGCATAGACCGGGCGCTCGAAGGTGTCGGCCGAGACGACCTTGATGATGTCCGACACCTGCATCACGTCGAGGAGCGCGGCGACGCGCGGCATGACGTTCTTGCCGGTCGTCGTCGCGGCCGCGACGATCGCGTCGTAGGGACCGGCGAGCGAAGCGACGAGCGCCGCGGTCGGCTCGGCGAGCATGTGCTCGTATGTGGCGTCATCGGCGAGGAGCACCTTCTCGACGCCGTCGAGCTTCGCCGCCGCTGCCGCGGCCGGGCGGGCGTTCAGGCCGGCGACGAGGACATGGACCGGCGCGCCAAGCGCGGTCGCCGCGGCGAGCGCCTTTGCGGTCGCGTCGCGCAGATGCGCATTGTCGTGTTCGGCGATCAGCAGTGTGGTCATTTCTCAGACTCTCCTCATGCTGAGGTGCGAAGCCCGGAGGGCTGAGCCTCGAAGCACGCACCGGCATCGAGGCGCCGCGTCGGCGAAGTCCGTCCTTCGAGGCTCGTCGGAGCCTGTCCTCGGGCCGGCCAAAGGCCGGACCCGGGGGGCTCGCACCTCAGGATGAGGGCATGGGAGGACGACCCGGATGAGCAAGCCTTTTTCACCTAAAGAACTCCGGCTTCGACTTTCAGCTTCTGCACGAGGTCGGCGACCGAGGCGACCTTGACGCCGGCCTTGCGTCCGCCCGGCTCGACCGTCTTCAGCACCTTGAGGCGCGGCGCGACATCGACCCCGAGCGCTTCCGGCGTCGTCTCGGCGAGCGGCTTCTTCTTCGCCTTCATGATGTTCGGCAGCGAGGCGTAGCGCGGCTCGTTGAGGCGCAGGTCCGTCGTCACGATCGCCGGGAGCTTGAGCCCGACGGTCTGCAGGCCGCCGTCGACCTCGCGGGTGACGTCGATCCCGCCGTCCGTCACGACGATCTTCGAGGCGAAGGTGCCCTGCGGCCAGCCGAGGAGCGCCGCGAGCATCTGCCCGGTCTGGTTCGAATCGTCGTCGATCGCCTGCTTGCCGAGGATGACGAGCTGCGGGCCCTCCTCCTCGACGATCTTCTTCAGGATCTTGGCGACGCCGAGCGGCTCGACCGTCTCGGCGGTCTTGACCAGGATGCCGCGGTCGGCGCCCATGGCGAGCGCGGTGCGGATCGTCTCCTGAGCCTGCTGCGGCCCGATCGAGACTGCGACGATCTCGGTCGCCTTGCCCTGCTCCTTCAGCCGGATCGCCTCCTCGACGGCGATCTCGTCGAAGGGGTTCATCGACATCTTGATGTTCGAAAGCTCGACGCCCGAGCCGTCCGCCTTGACGCGGATCTTGACGTTGAAGTCGACCACCCGCTTCACCGGCACCAGAATCTTCATCGGAATGCTTCGTCCTCGAGAGCGGACCGCAAGCCAGCGCCGGCGCGGCTTTCGGGCCGCCGCGGAGCGTCCGGCCCCTCGGAATGCGAGGGCCGGACCGTAACGACGCCGCTTCGGAAATGTCAACGGAAGCGCAAGCGCCGATGCGCGCTAGCCTCGCGTCTCGGTCACCTCCGCCCGCGCCAGCACCGGATCGTAGCGGCGGCGCAGCATGGGCGTGAGGGCGGCGCCGGCGGCGAGGCCGCCGAGATGGGCGAACCAGCCGACATCCTGGTCGCCGCTCAGGAACGCCGATCCGACCTGCAGCAGGATCCAGAACCCGATCGCGTACATGGCCGGCACCTGGAGCGGCAGGCGGCCGAAGTACAGCGCCCAGACCTTCACCCTCGGATAGAGGATCAGATACGCCGCGACGACGCCGGCGATCGCCCCGGAGGCGCCGATCAGCGGCGCCGTCGAGAGCGGGTTCATCAGGCAATGCGCCAAGCAGGCGGCGATCCCGCAGAGGAGGAAGAAGATGGGGAAGCAGGCATGGCCCATGCCATCCTCGACGTTGTCGCCGAAGACCCAGAGGAATAGCATGTTGCCGGCGAGATGCAGGAACGAGCCGTGCAGGAACAGGCTCGTCACCAGCGTGACGGGCTCGGGGACGAGCGGCAGGCCCTGAGGCAGGGCCGCAGTCCCGAACAGCACCGCCGGAATGACGCCGAGCCCGGCCACGATCCGATGCTCGCTCACCGGCAGCAGGCCGAGCCCGGTCAGGAGCCAGGCGGCCGCGCAGGCGCCGATCAGGGCCCGGGTCACGAGAGGCGCCTTCAGATAGGCGAGCGGAACGCCGTCATAGAGCGGCAGGAACACCGCTCAGCTCTCGCTCCGGGTTTTGCCCGGGACCCACAGCACGTCGCCGCCGCCGCGGTCGTTCACGAAGCGCGACGCGACGAACAGGAAGTCCGAGAGGCGGTTGAGGTACTTGATGGCGGCGGGCGAGACCGCCTCGCCCGGCTTTTCGGCGAGCGCCACGACAAGGCGCTCGGCGCGCCGGCACACGGTGCGGGCAAGGTGCAGCGCCGCCGCCGCCGGCGAGCCGCCCGGCAGGACGAAGGAGCGCAACGGCGACAGCGCTTCGTTGAGACGATCGATCTCCCGCTCGAGCCGCTCGACCTGCGCGTCGAGGATGCGCAGCGGCTCGTAGGGGAGCGGCTTCTCCGTCTCCGGCGTCGCGAGGTCGGCGCCGAGGTCGAAGAGCTCGTTCTGGATGCGGGACAGCATCGCGTCGACCTCGCCCTCAGCGTGCAGGCGCGCGAGCCCGACGCAGGCGTTGGTCTCGTCGACGGTGCCGTAGGCTTCGACGCGCAGATCGTGCTTCTTGCGCCGCTCGCCGCTCGCGAGGCCGGTCGTGCCCTTGTCGCCGGTGCGGGTGTAGATACGGTTGAGCGCGACCACGCGACCGAGGTTTCTAGAAGCTGTAGCCGAGCCGCGCGCCGACGTTGGTGAGGCCCCGGTTCTGGTTGCAGGCGCCGGCGTTCGAGAGATGCTCGATCGTCGCCATCACGCTCCAGTTCGGTGTCAGCCGGTAGCCGAGCGAGCCCGACTCGCGAAACAGCGGCGAGCAGCCGAGCGCACTGCGGTCGACCGGAATCAGCGCCGGGTTCGACTGCGTGTTGCCGTTGTGGACCGCGCCGCCGAAGCTCGCCTCGACGAAGATCCGTTGCGTGATGTCGACCGTCCAGGTCAGGCCGGCATAGGCGAAGCTCGTATCGCCGCGGAAATTGAGGCTGCCGCCGAGATGCGGGCGGGGGATGAAGTAGCTCGTGAACAGGTCCGCCGTCGTGAAGGGCTTGGCGAACAGGACCTCGGCCGTGGCGTTGGCGGAGCCCTTTTCGGGACTCCAGGGATCCTGGGCGGAGACGCCGATGCGCAGCTCCGAGACGAAGCTCATCGGCTGCAATGGCGGCGCATAGACCGCCGGCCCGGCGATATCCGCCGCCTCGGCGCCGCTCACGAGCAGCGCCATTGCAAAACCCACGCCGACGATCGGCCGAACCCGCATTCCCCGTGACCCCCGTATTTTGCCGGATTCTTAGAGCATGGCCGCCCGGCAAGGCTAGCCCCGGCTAAGTTGCTCGCTGGCTTTGTCCGCCAGTGTGGCTGAATCGTGTCACCCCGTGCACCTCGCCGGTTTTGGTTAACGCTTCGTCAATGCGCCCGGTACCAGAGCACGCCCATGATGATGATGATGGCGACGAACTGGAGGAGGACGCGGGTGCGCATCAGGGTCTGCGAGGCGTTGGGGCTGCCGCCGCGCATCATGTTGAGGAGGCCGAGGATGAGCACGATCGCCACCGCTGCGACCGCGACCGGCACGAGGGCGGGGATGAAGCTGTCCATGGCGGCACAAGACAGGCGCGCCTTGCGGCGCGCAAGCCTCCTCCGTTCGCCGGGCTATTGCGGGCCGTAGTTCCGGCGCAGGAGGCGGTCGAAATAGTCGAGCTCCTCGCGCGGCCGCAGGGGATCGCCGAGCTTGCGCCGTAGCTCCTCCATGATCCGGCGGGCGCGCTGCACCGCCGATTCGTCCGCCGTCGGCACCTTGACGCGGCCGTCCGAGAAGTCGCGCGAGCGGGTCGGCCGGCCGAGCGGGTCGTTGTCGCGGCTGCCGGCCCGGTTGCGCCCCTGCGGCGAGCCGTCGCCTGGCATGTCTCCGGCCTGCTCGGTGCCGTCGCCCTGGCCCATCATCTGCTGCATCTGCTGGGCCATGCCTTGCATGCCGCGCTGGAGGCCCTCGAGCGCGCGGCCTTGCGAATCGACCGCCGGGCCGTCCTGGCCCTGACCGAGCTGCCCTTCGGCCTCGCGCATGGCGCCTTCGGCGTCGGAAAGCCCCTGCTCTCCCTGCATGCCCATGCCGCGCATGCGGCGCTGGAGCTCCTGCAGGCGCTCGCGCAACGCCTGCTGGCGCTGGCCGAGGCCGTTCTTGCCATCCTGCCCGCCGTCGGCCTGCTCCTCGCCTTCGCCCTGCTCGCCCTGCTGGCCCTGCTGACCGCGTTGGCCGCGCTGGCCCTGCTGGCGCTGACCCTGCTGGCGCTGGCCTTGCTGGCCGCGCTGCGCGCGCCGCTGCTGGCCCTGCTGGAACGTGTCGTCGCGCAATTGCTGCTGCTCGCGGACCATGTCGTCCATGTCCTGCATGGAGCGGTTCATCTCGCGCGCCAGCGGATCGGTCATGCGGCTGTTCGGCCGCGCCGTCTGCAGGTTCTCGAGGATGTTGCGCAGCTGGTCGAGGAGGCGCATCGCCTCGGCGACGTCGCCGCGGCGCATCATCTCCTCCATCTGATTGAGCATCCGGTTGAGGTCGTCCTGGCTGATGGTGCGGTCGGGCGAGCGCTGATTCGGATCGTTCTGGCCTTGCTGCTGCTCGCGCTGCATGCGCTCGGCGAACTCGCGCAGGAACTTGTCCATCGCCTGCCGGAGCTCGTCGGTCAGGCGCTTGACCTCCTCGTCGGTGGCGCCGCGCTCGAGCGCCTCGCGCAGCCGCTCCTGGGCGGCGCGCAGCTCGCGCTCGGCGTCGGAGAGGTCGCCGTCCTCGATCTGGAGCGCCATCGCCCAGAGCCATTCGGCGACCTCGAGGAGGTCGGCGTCGTTCTTCGCCGCGCGCAGGCGCTCGGAGGCGACGCGCAGGCCCATGAACACGCCCCATTGCGGCGTGAAGCGCTCCGGCTCGATGAGGAGCGCGTCGAGCGCCGCCTGGACGCGCCGGCGGTCGTCGGGATCAAGCACGATCGTGCGCCGCTGCTCGACGAGCGCGCGGGCGAGCGGCTTGGTGAAGGGCCGCTGCGGCAACGTGAAATCGACCGGCTCGGTGCGTCCCTCCTGCTCGGCCTCGTCCTTGGCGACGAGGGTCAGCTTCACCCGGGCGCCGGCCCAGGGATGCTGGGTGAGGTCGACCGTTGCCTTGGTGTCGGCCTCGCCTTGCGCATCGGGCGGCAGCGTCAGCGCCATGCGGGGTGCCGGAATAAGCGCCCGGCGGCCGATGAAGCCCTCGCCTTTTTCGACCAGGCCCTCGACGGAGGCGATGCCGTAGTCGTCCTTCGCCCGATAGGTCAGGTTGAAGGTGCCGCGGGCGTTGACCTCCGGCGGGTTCGCGAAGGCGATCTCCGGCGGCTTGTCCGGGATTGCCTCGACGGCGAGCCGGACCCCGCTCGCCAGCCCGGTGCGAACGCTGAGGTCGGCGTCACCGGTGAGCGTGAAGCGCTGCTCGCGCAAATCCGCCTTCTGGTTCTCCGCGCCGGGCAGCCCGACGAGCCCGCGCCCGGGTGCAATCGCGACCTCGCCCTTGCCGGCGACGCGGATCACGACGGTCGACTTCACCGGGGCGCGCAGGTGCTGCTGGCCGGCGGCGAGATCGATCATCAGCGGCGGGGTGCGGGTGTAGAGCGGCGGGTCGATCCAGCCATCGACGCGAAGCGAAGGCGCCGGGGGCGCGGCGGGGCGCCAGTCGAAGGCGCTCAAGAGCCGGGTTCCAAACTCCGGACCGGCGACGAAAGCGCTCGCGACGAGCGCGACGAGCGCCGCCGCGCGCACCGCGAAGCGGTCGCGGCGGGCCATGCCGGGGCGGGGCGTCGAGAGGCGTAGCGCCGCGACCGCGGCGTGCGCCCGGTGGCGGTGAAGATCCCACAGCGCCCGCGAGCCGGCGTCGTTCTCGCCAAGCGCGAGGCCGTCCTCGATCGTGCGCGCCGGACCGTGCTTGAGGCCGCTGTCGCGGTCGAGCCGGCTAAGCGCCGCGACGCGGGCCGGCCATCTCAGGCGCAGCAGCGGCCACAGCGAAACAAGGGCCGCAAGCCCGAACAGGGCGACGCCGATCTGACGGTGAAGCGGCGCGAGATCGAGCCACAGGCCGAGCCAGGACAGGGTCAGGAACAGGAACAGGACCAGGACCGGCAGCCACAGGGCCGGCCAGGCGCGCTCCCACCACAGGATGAGGCGCGCCCATCCGACGAGACGATCGAGCCGTTCCCGCCAGGGGCGGCGCCAGGATCGCGGCGGCGCGCCGGCGCGGGAAGCCGCCACGGGGCGCAAGCCCGATGCCGGGGCCGGGCTGTCGCTCATGCCCAAATCTCCATGCGCCTTAACGCGCGTTCCCGCCCCCCGGGTCCGCCCAAGCTAAACCGGCCGGCGCGACCTGGCCAGTCCCGCCGCACCGCGACCGATTAGGCTGCAGTGCGGCGGTGAAGCTTGCGGTAGGCGATCACGCCGATGGCGATTCCGGCGCCGAGCCGAAGCACCGGCCCGAAGGCGATGACGCTATCGCTGTAGTTGAGGGCGCCGTGCAGCGCGACGATGAGGCCCTGCCCCACCATCATGGTGACCAGAAAGGCCGCGACTGCGATCAGAAGGGCGACGAAATCCGACAATCGCTTGCCCCCAGGCGCTCCAGTGTTGATCCGTCTGCGGTTAACAAATGCTAAATTTCCCGATTTGCCCAGCTTTGGGCCGCTTCGTCGCCGCATTTTCCTGTGAGCAGCGAGGCAACGAACATGCCAAAAGATGGGGGCGGGGATGATCGGCGAGGAGGCGGGAACGGCGCGCGGCGCCGGCGCGGCAGATCCAAGGCTCACGCGATACGCAACCGAGTTGAACGAAATCCTCCGGCGCGTCTCGTCGATCATCGGCGACATCGACGTTCTCAAGCGCGAGCGGCTCTCCGAAGAGAGCTTCGAAGCGCGCGCCAGGCTCGCGAGCGCCTATTTCCAGAAGCGCTGGGAACCCGCTTCCTTACGCAGGAAGGCCGCCTGATCGGCAGCGCGACCGGCGATGGGCGTCACCGGCAGGGGAAGCTGGTGATGAGATAATCGCCGACGACGAGGCCCGCCTCGAGGTTGGCCTCAAGGCGGTTCTTGGTGAGGCGATCCGAGAATCCGCCGATCACATCTCCGATCGAGGTTCCGGGCGGAATGCAGACGGTGGCCCGGGCCGAGCTTTGGTTGCGGCCGTCGATATAGCCCTGGATGTAGGACGCGCAGGTCGCCTGCTGGGTTCGGGCCGAGCACATGGCCTGGAGGGCGCCGGCGGTCATGCTTTGGGCGGAGGCCGGCGAGGCGGCGGCGAGGGCGAGGAGGCCGAGAGGGAGAAGGCGCATCCGCCACAGATAGGCAGCGACGGTCGCTTCACAAGGCGTGTGCGGGCGGACGGGCACGCTCACGCCAGCCACTCCGGCACGCGATCGAGCCCGATGAGCTCATCGTAGGTTTGCCGCGGCCGCACGAGCGCGGCGTCGGCACCGCGCACCAGGATCTCGGGAACGAGCGGCCGGGTGTTGTAGGTCGACCCCTGGACGGCCCCATAGGCGCCGGCCGTCATGATGGCGAGAAGGTCGCCGGGCTTCGGCGCGGTCAGCTCGCGCCCCAAGGCGAGGTAATCCCCGGTCTCGCACACCGGCCCGACGACGTCGGCGACGATGCGCGCCGCCCCCGGCGCCGGCTCCCGCACCGGCTTGATCTCATGCTCGGCCTCGTAGAGCGTCGGACGGATGAGGTCGTTCATGCCGGCGTCGACGATGACGAAGACCTTGCCCTCGCCGTGCTTCACATAGACGACGCGCATCACCAGGATGCCGGCGTTGCCGGCGATCATGCGCCCGATCTCGAAGATCAGCTTGAGGCCGAGGCCCTGCGTGTGGCGCTTGATGATCGCCGCGTAGGAATGCGGCTCGGGAGGCGGCGGATCGTGCTCGCGATAGGGAATGCCGAGCCCGCCGCCGAGGTCGAGGTGACGAAGCGCGTGCCCTTCCGCCAGGAGGTCGCGGGCGAGCTCGGCGAGGAGCTGGGTGGCGTTGTCGAACGGCCCGAGCTCGGTGATCTGGCTGCCGATGTGCATATCGACGCCGGTGACTTTCAGGGCCGGCAGCCGCGCCGCGCGCGCATAGACCTCGCGGGCGCGCGCGATCGGGATGCCGAACTTGTTCTCCGACTTGCCGGTCGCGATCTTGCGGTGCGTCCTCGCGTCGACATCCGGGTTGACCCGCACCGAGATCGGCGCTCGCCGGCCCTTCGCGGCCGCGACCTCGGCGAGCGCCTCCAGCTCGGGCTCGGACTCGACGTTGAAGCAGAGGATACCGGCATCGAGCCCGGCCGCCATCTCGTCCTTGGTCTTGCCGATGCCGGAGAAGACGATGCGCTCGGCCGGCACCTTCGCGGCAAGCGCGCGGCGCAGCTCGCCTTCCGAGACGATATCCATCCCGGCGCCGAGACGGGCAAGCGTCGCCAGCACGGCCTGGTTCGAGTTCGCCTTGACGGCGTAGCAGACGAGCGCGTCGGTGCCGGCGAAGGCCTCGGCGAAGACGCGGTAATGCCGCTCCAGCGTCGCCGAGGAATAGCAGTAGAACGGCGTCCCGAACCTGTCGGCCAAATGCCGGAGGTCGACGTCCTCGGCATGCAGGCGGCCGTCGCGATAGGTGAAGTGATGCATGCGTCAAGCCTTGAGCGGAGCGCGGGCACGCTCCGGCGCCGGGCTCAAAGAAGCGGATCGAGGATGAAGGGCTCCTTCGGAATGGTGATGCCGCGTTTTCGACCACCGCTCTGGGGCGTCGGAACCGGCGACGGGACGATGTTCGACGGCAGCTCGTCGGGCTCGTCGTCCTCGCCCGGCACCGGCGGCGTGCCCTCCGGCCGGCGCGCCTGGGCAACGGCCGGCACTTCCGTCAGACCGGCCGTCGCGGCGCCGGTCGGGTTCGCGGCCGGCGCCGAGCCCTGCCGCTGCCGCCGCACCTCTTCGCGCTGCCTCTGCGCCGCGGCCGCCGCCGGATCGGGCGGCGCCTCGAGCGGGCCGCGCCGCCCGCAGGCGGCAAGCGACACGACGATGATGCCGGCCAGAAGAGCAAGGCGGCCGGAAGCGGAAACGGTCGGAATCATCGAGAACCTCGAAACTCGGCCGGCACCATAACGGGAGAGGTTCACGGAAGCGAGACCTCGCGGTCGAGGTCGGCCTGCGTCGGACCCTCCTGCGTCGCGCGCGCGCCCGGCCGCGGCGGTTCCGGCCGCGCCTTGCGCAGGCGCGCGAGCCAGCGCTTCGCTTGCTTCCGCACGTTCGCCGGGGCGGTGCCGCCGAAGCTCGTGCGGCTGCGGACCGATCGCTCGACGCCGAGAACGCCGAACACATCCGCCGTGATGCGCGGCTCGACGGCGCGCATGTCTTCGAGCGCGAGCTTTTCGAGGCCGATCTTGCGCTCGGCGGCGAGCGCGACGAGACGGCCGGTCGCGTGATGCGCGTCGCGAAAGGGCAGGTTCAGCGCGCGCACGAGCCAGTCGGCGAGGTCGGTCGCCGTCGAATAGCCGGCCCCGGCCCAGCGCTTCATCGCCTTCGTGTCGGGCTCGAGGTCGCGGGCCATGCCGGTGATCGCCGCGATGCACAGCGACAGGGCGTGGACCGCGTCGAAGGCGCCTTCCTTGTCCTCCTGCATGTCCTTCGAATAGGCGAGCGGCAGGCCTTTCATGACGACGAGGAGCGCCTGCAGGGCGCCGAAGATCCGCCCGGCCTTGCCGCGCACGAGCTCGGCCGCGTCGGGGTTGCGCTTCTGCGGCATGATCGAGGAGCCGGTCGTGAAGTTGTCCGACAGCCGCACGAAGCCGAATTGCGGCGTCATCCACAGCACGATCTCCTCGGCGAAGCGCGAGAGGTGCACGGCGCAGATCGCCGCCGCGGCAAGCGTCTCGAGCACGAAATCGCGGTCGGAGACGGAATCGAGGGAGTTCGCGGTCGGCCGGTCGAAGCCGAGCGCCGCCGCGGTCATGAAGCGGTCGATCGGGAACGACGTGCCGGCGAGCGCCGCGGCGCCGAGCGGGCACTCGTTGAGGCGCCGGCGCGCGTCGGCAAAGCGCCCTCGGTCGCGGGCGAGCATCTCGACATAGGCGAGGAGATGGTGGCCGAACGTCACCGGCTGCGCCGGCTGCAGATGCGTGAAGCCTGGCATCGCGCAGGACGCGAAGGCGAGCGCCTTCTCGGCGAGCGCCGTCTGCAGCTCGGCGAGCTGCCCGTCGAGGGCGTCGATCGCGTCGCGCGCCCAGAGCCGCATATCGGTCGCGACCTGGTCGTTGCGCGAGCGCGCGGTGTGCAGCCGCCCCGCCGACGGGCCGATGAGGTCGGCGAGCCGCTGCTCGACGTTCATGTGGATGTCTTCGAGCGCCCGCGAGAACGTGAAGGCGCCGCTCTCGATCTCGGCCGCGATGGCCTTGAGCCCGCGCTCGATCGCGGTCACATCCTCGCGCGGCAGGATCCCGGCGGCGCCGAGCATCGCCGCATGCGCCAGGGAGCCGCGGATGTCGTGGGGAGCAAGCCGCTTGTCGAAGCCGATGGAAGCGTTGATCTCCTCCATGATCTCGGCGGGACCGGAGACGAAGCGCCCGCCCCACATCCGGTTCGTCATCTGCGCCGCCTGTCGCTTGAGCCCATGACCCGTCTCCCGACCCGTCGGCGGCTTCTCGTCGGAAGCCTCGTCGCCGGCCTCGCCGTCGTCGGCGCTGCCCTATACGGGACTCTTTCCGACCCGGGCAACAGCGCCGCCCCCGAGTGCCGGGCCGCGACGCCGGTCGCCTTGCGCCTCGCGCCGCTCGCGCGCGGCGAGGTCGCGGCGGTGAAGGTCGAGCCGGATCCGAGGCCGCTGCCGGCTCTCGGCTTCAACGACCCCGAGGGGCGGCCGATCACGCTTGCGACGTTCAAGGGCAAGACCGTGCTCCTGAACCTCTGGGCAACCTGGTGCGTCCCCTGCCGCCAGGAGATGCCGGCCCTCGACAAGCTCCAGGGCGAGCTCGGCGGGCCGGATTTCAGCGTCGTCGCGGTGAATATCGACACGCGCAACCTCGACAAGCCGAGGCGCTGGCTCGTCGACGCCGGCGTGACGCGGCTTGCCTACTACGCCGACCCGCAGGCCAAGGTCTTCCAGGACCTGCGCCAGGTCGGCAAGGTCGTCGGCATGCCGACCACCTTCCTGCTCGACCCGCAGGGCTGCGAGCTCGCAAGCCTCAGCGGTCCAGCCGAATGGGCGAGCGAGGACGCGCTGAGGCTCGTGCGCGCGGCGCTCGGGCGCTCCTGAACGCGGTCTCGCCTAAAGATGTGGGTGCGGCGACCTGTGCCGCGGCGCAACCTTCCCAACCCGGTCATCCGGCCTGTAGATTGACTTCGGGAGCGGATTCGTCTCTTCGGGAGTAGCGAGGAGGTGGCGTGACGATCCATGTCCAGCCTGTGGTGCGGCCGGAAGCCTGCCCGGCGCTCGTCCTCAACGCCGATTACCGGCCGCTGAGCTACTACCCCTTGTCGATCTGGGGCTGGCAGGACGCGATCAAGGCCGTGTTCCTCGAGCGGGTGAACATCGTCTCCGAATACGACAAGACGGTCCGAAGTCCGAGCTTCGAGATGCGGCTTCCCTCCGTCGTCTCGCTCAAGACCTACGTCAAGCCGACGCGCCACCCCGCCTTCACGCGATTCAACGTCTTCCTTCGCGACCGCTTCACCTGCCAGTATTGCGGCGACCGCGAGGACCTGACCTTCGACCATCTCGTCCCGCGCTCGAAGGGCGGGCACACGACCTGGGAGAACGTCGTCGCTGCCTGCTCGCCCTGCAATCTCAGGAAGGGCGACCGCCTCCCGCGCGAGGTCGAGATGTGGCCGCGCCAGGCGCCCTTCGCCCCGAGCCTCTCCGACCTCCACCGCAACGGCCGCCTGTTCCCGCCGAACTACCTGCACGAGAGCTGGATGGACTATCTGTACTGGGACACCGAGCTCGAGCCGTAGGGCATCGGCCCCGGTCGCCGCGCCGCCGCTGCCGCGAAGCCCGCGAGCGCGAGCGACACCACGACGTTCCAGCCCGCCATCGAGAGGCCGAGGACGCGAAACGCCGCCTCTGTGCAGCTCACGACGCGCGTCGTCTCGAGCTGCTTCCGGAAATCGGCCATGCTGCCCGCCGCCGGCGGCGCCGCGCCGCCGCAATCGGCCGGGCCGGGCCAGAAGTCCCATTCGACGCCGGCGTGGTAGGCGCCGAGCGCCGCGCCGGCGAGGAAGATCAGCGCCAGGATGACAAGCCCGCCCCGGCGCACGCGGTCCGAGAGCGGCAGGACGATCAGCGCGAGCGCCACCGGGATCGCGACGTAATAGGGCTGGCGCTGCCAGTAACAGAGCTTGCACGGGATGTAGCCGAGGACGTGCTGCGAGAACAGCGCCGTCCCGATCGTCGCCGCCGCGACCGCGAGGATGACGAGGATCGCGGCGCGACGCTCGGTCAGGCGGGCGATGACGCGGTCCATCGGCGCCTCAGAACAGGTAGCGGAAGGCGACGAAGCCGCCGACGATCGTCACCGCGAGCCCGGCCATCACCTTGTTGAAGTGCGTGTCGATCACGCCCTTGATCGCCGCCCCGTAGCGCCCGAGCAGCGCCGCCAGCACGAAGAACCGCGCCCCGCGCGTGATGATCGACAGCACCACGAACCAGAACAGGTCGTAGCCGGCAAAGCCCGAGGTGATGGTGACGAGCTTGTAGGGGATCGGCGTCAGGCCCTTCAGGAGGATGACCCAATGGCCGTACTTGGCGTAGCCGGCCCGGAAGGCCTCGGCGCCCTCGGTCAACCCGTAGATCCTGAACAGCCATTGCCCGACCGAGTCGTAGAGCAGCGCCCCGATGGCGTAGCCGAAGATCCCGCCCAGGACCGAGGTGACCGTCATGATGAGCGCGTACGACCAGACCCGGTCGGGCCGGGCGAGCGCCATCGGCACGAACATGACGTCCGGCGGCACCGGGAAGAACGAGCTCTCGGCGAACGACACCGCGCCGAGCGCATAGGGCGCGGCGGGCCGGCTCGCGAGCGAGAGCGTCCAGTCGTAGAGGCGTCGGAGCATCGGGAATGCGGCGGTCCGTTGCGGCAGGGTCGCGGCGCGACGCCGGTCTTTGATCACAAATGGCCGCTCGGGGCGAGAGCCGCGGCGCCCGCGGCGCCAAGTTGACCCTCGTTCGGCGCCCATGATAGTCGCGCCGCCTTGGCCCCTGTGGCGGAATTGGTAGACGCGCTCGACTCAAAATCGAGTTCCGCAAGGAGTGCTGGTTCGATCCCGGCCAGGGGCACCAATCCGGAACAGCGGGTCGCTATAGCATGATCCCGAAAAGTGGCGACCGGTTTTCGGAAAAGATCATGCTCAAACAAAGCGGTAGAGCGGGATGACGACTCGAAGAGAAGTCATCGCGCTCTAGCGCAGGCGCTGCTCGCGCCAGGGCTTCGTCGTAAAATCGCCCTCGGCGTAGGCGGTGACGCGGAGCGGGCGGTCGTCCCAGGTCTCGTCCCGCCCGACCGGCCCGCAGGTGATCTTGAGGACGCTGCCCCAGTCGTCGGGACCGAGATCGACCATGCGCTTCACGTCGGGACAGTTGTAGCCGTCGTCGCGGATCGCCGCCGCGATGACGCTGCGCAGGCCGACCATCAAGTCGAGATCCCCGGCCGCTGCCGAAAGCGCGAGACCAGAGGAGATCGCGGCAACGAGAGTGGCGCGCATCATCGAACGAAGCTCCGCATCCGTTCACAACGCAATGCTTGCGCCTCAGGCTCATGTCTGGCGCTCAACCCCCGAGGCCCGAGCCCTGTCGACAATGCAAAGCACGGTGGGCGACGGCGCTTTTGGGGCTCGAAGCCCGGCGTAGAGACCGCGAACCGGGCGCGAAGTGCTGTCATTCACGGGCAGTTCAGGGGCGCGGATCTACGGCAGCCGCGACGATTTCCGATCGGCCGGCCGACCGAACCGCGGCGCGCCGCGCACGGTGCCGCGCGGGCATGTAAGTCTCTGACGTACAAAGGATTTCGGCGTAAACGGAATTCGGGTCGCGAGCGAACTTTCGGCATCGTCGCGCGTTTGACCAGCCTCCAGCGGCGGACGGTTTCGCCCAAACGGGAGGTTTCACCCATGCGCTATGGATTACTGAGCACGGCGGCGGTCGCCGCCTTGGCCTTGAGCGTTGCCGCAGGCATCGCGCAAATGAGCGGCAGCGGCGCCGGCGCCGGCGGGTCGAGCGGCGGCAGCGGCGCCGCGGCGTCGCCAAGCGGCGGTGCCGGCAGCAGCTCGAGCGGCGGCAGCATGAGCGGTGGCGGCGCGAGCTCTCCGTCGGCATCGGGCGGCGGCGGCATGTCGAGCCAGAGCGGCGGAGCCGCCTCGTCCGGCGGCGCCG
>DAINQO010000063.1:0-15763 GCA_036742625.1 Microvirga sp. | reverse complement strand
CCGGCCGCTTCGGCGGCAGCGGCACCGAGGCGAGCGGCGAAGCGGCGTCCTCGGCGGGCGCTGCCTCCTTGGGCGCGATCGCCGCGGTCTGTGCGGCGGCGGCTTCGGCCGGGGCCGGGGCCGGTGAGCGGCGCGTGAGGCCGCGCGAGGGTTCGGGCGCCGCGAAGGCGAGAACGCCGCGGGTGCCGGCGTCGTCGCCGCTCGAGGGCACGTAGGGGGCGGCCTCCTGGGCGGCACGGGAGCGCCCGCCGCGGCCGCCGCGCGTGCCGTAGAAATCCTCGTCCTCGTCGCCGCCGCCGAACAGCGTCGCCCACAGGCTGCGCCGTCCGCCGGAATCCTCGGCGCTCGCGTAGGCCATGCCGGCGACGGCGCCGCCCTTGGCGAGGATCTCGGCTCTCGCCTCCTCGTAGCGGGCGAGCGGCTTGTTGTCGGTCGGCAGGTGCACCGTCTTGCCGTCCGGGAACAGCGCCATGAGCTGCCCGCGGGTCATGCGCGGCCAGGCGCGCACGCTGCCGGCGTCGAGATGCACGAAGGAATGGGCCGAGTTCGGATAGAAGCCGACGCCGCCGTGCTGGAGGCGCATGCCGACCGAGCGCACCCGGGCCATGTCGACGTCCGGAAGGTAGAAATCGAGGGCCTTGCCGGCCATGTGCTGGCTGAACTCGGAGACTGCGCGCGAGCGCCGGCGCAGCATGGCGTTGGTCTCGGGCGCCCGATAGGCCGAGACGACGTGGACCGGCTCGCTCGCCCCGACCGAGCGGTAGACCTCCCAGACGATGTCGAAGAGGCGCGGCTCCATCTTGGTCGGCTGGTCGGTGCGCCAGTCGCGCAGGAGCCAGTTCAGCTTCTCGAGCCCGCTCTGGTCATAATAGCCGTTGCGCTTGAAGGTGATCGAGGCGTTTTCCTTGGTGTGCGTATGGAAGATCGAGATGGTGCGGGTATCGCCGTTGGCGACCGCGTCCTGGGTCGCGCGGGTGCCGCACAGGAGGGCCGCGACGGCGACGGCGCCGAGGACCGCGCGGCGTGGCGCGGGGGCACGGCGCAGGCAGCCGGACGCGGCCGCCGAACGACCCGATCCCAAGCTTCTCAAGAGCAGCTCGCCCCTCTCCGCGACGTGGCGCGGCTTGTTCGGTGAAGGGAGACTTGCCGGGAACGGTTACCGTCCGGTTAAGCCCACCAACCCTGTCGTCCCAGGCGGAGCTTTGGGCCGAACCATGGCGAATTCGGGGCCGCAGCGCCTGGCAAGACCCGCAAAGGCCGGCAGCGATGACCCTGAGGCGCCTGACGACGTCGGCGTCGACTCTACCGCGTCACCCACCACCAGCCCGGATGCTCGTACATCGGCATCGGCGACCGCACGGCGGTCTGGGCGCGCGGCGGGGCGCGACGGCGCGCCTGCCGCTGCGGCTTCGCCTCGGCGGCAACGCGGGTACCGTCGCTCGGCAGGCCGAGGGCGAGCCGGACCTTGTTGTTCACCGCGTAGAGGTCGGCGATCTGATGCAGCTCGCCCTTGTCGTCGGCAAGGAGCGTGAAATAGGTGAGGTGGACCGGGATCTTCTCGGGCAGCCTGATGGTGCGCTCGCCCTTGCCGATGAGGCTGCGCAGGCGTCCCTCGCTCCACTCCGGCCCGAGCACGAACTCGCCGAAGCGGAACGGCTGGTCGAGCCGCACGCAGCCGTGGCTGAAGGCGCGCTTCTGGGCGTTGAACAGGCTGCGGTTCGGCGTGTCGTGCAGGTAGACCGCGTGCTGGTTCGGGAACATGAACTTGATGAAGCCGAGCGCGTTGCGCTCGCCCGGCGGCTGGCGCACCGAGATGCCGCCGTCGCGGGTGCGCACGACCTGATAGCCGCGCGAGGCGGCGTAGGCGGGGTCGGAGTAGAACTCGTTCTTGAAGATCGACGGCGGCACGTACCAGGACGGGTTGACGATCGCGTGCTCCATCGTGTCCGAGAACAGCGGCGTCGGCGTCTCGGGCTTGCCGACGATCACCCGCGCCTCGTGGATGGGGCGTCCGTCGGCGACGAGCCGCAGCTTGAACTCCGGCACGTTCACCCAGATGTGGCGCCGGCCCATGTCGGCGGGCAGCCAGCGCCAGCGCTCCATGTTGGCGAGGATGTCGCCCTCGAGCCGCGCCCGCGACGGCTCGCGGCGGGCCTCCGCCAGCTTCGCCTTGAGGGCGCGATAGCCGGCATGCGCCGGGTTGTAGGCGAGGAGCGCCGCGCCGGCGTCCTTCGCGGCGGCGAGACGGGTCAGCACGGCGTCGCCGGCCGGCAGCTCGAGCTTCGGCGTGATCAGCCGTGACAGCCGCGCCGGATCGACGCGCGCGCCGCGGGCGTCGCGGGCATAGAGCACCGCCGCGGCGGAGAGCTTCAAGTCGGCCTCGGCGAAGTGGCCGGCCTTGTCGGCCGCGGCACCGAGCGCCGGAACCGGGTAGTCGGCGGGATCGAGGCCGTCCTCCGCCGCTTTCCCGAGGCGCGCCGCGACGGCAAGCGCCGCCGGCGTCCAGGCCTCGTCCTTCAGCCAAAGCGGCTTGTAATCGCCGAGCGCGTAGAAGGCGGCGATCGCCTCCCGGTCCTTCTTCGCAAGTTTCGGCGCGAGCTGGAATTTCGCATCCGCCAGGCGCGCCGCAATCGCCGCCCCGAGCTGGTCGGCGACGGTGAAGAGGGCCGGCGCCTCGGGCAGCTCCGGCAACGCGATCTCGGCGGCCGGCGCTGGCGCCGGGCTCGCTTGCGCTTTGACGGTCGGCACCGCGACCGGTTCCGGCGAAGCGGTCTCTGCCGCCCGCGGCGCCTCGGGCGCGGCCGGCGTCGCCTCGATCATCAGGGTCGCGGCCGGCGGCTCGGGCAGCACGATGTCCGGCGGCACGGCGTCGTCCGCGGCGAAGCCCGGCCCGGACAAAAGCGCCGCCAGGCCGATACCGGCTGCCAGAGACGCGAGCTTCACGGCCGCACGCGGCGTACTCATCCTTAACTCCTCACCGGCGCGAACGAAGCCGGATTTAGCGAATCCGGCATCCTTTCTTTGCGTCGCGGGCGGCGATGCGCAATGGCAGCGCCGCAACACCAACGCCCGAACGAGCTCGACCGTTTCGGCCCGCATCATCGTTCATTGGCGGCGAAAGATCACGCGGCGTCCGCCTCTCCCTCGGAAGCGAGCCCCAGATCCTTGAGCTTACGGTAAAGGGTCGAGCGCCCGATGCCGAGCCGGCGCGACACCGCCGACATGTGGCCGCGGTAGTGCTGCAGCGCGAAGCGGATGATCTCGGCCTCGAGCTCCTCGAGCTTGCGCATGTCGCCCGATTCGTCGACGAGGCTGATGGCGTGCGGATCACGCACCTCGACCCGGACGATCTCGCGGACCGGCGCCGGTGCGCCGTCGGCGAAGGTCGGGGCCGGCGGGATGCGCAGCTCGAAGCCTTCGACCTGGCAGACGATCTGCGGGAACTCGGCAAGCGTCAGCTCGTCGCCGTCGGCGAGCACCACCGCCCGGAACAGCGCATTCTCGAGCTGGCGGACGTTGCCGGGCCAGTCGTAGCGCACGAGTAGCGACAGCGCCTCGGCGGCGATGCCGCGCACGCGCTTGCCCTCCTCGGCCGCGAACCGCGCCAGGAACGAGCGGGCGAGGTCCGGGATGTCCTCCCGGCGCGCCCGCAACGGCGGCAGGGTCATCGGGAACACGTTGAGGCGGTAGTAGAGGTCCTCGCGGAAGCCGCCGCCCTTGACGAGGTCGAGGAGGCTCTTGTTCGTCGCCGAGATCAGGCGGATGTCGACCTTGACCGGCTTCTTCGCCCCGACCGGATCGACCTCTCCCTCCTGGATCGCGCGCAGCAGCTTGACCTGCGCGTCGAGCGGCAGCTCGCCGATCTCGTCGAGGAACAGCGTGCCGCCGGAGGCCTCGACGAACTTGCCGACGTGGCGCTCGGTCGCGCCGGTGAAGGCGCCCTTCTCGTGGCCGAACAGGATCGACTCGACGAGGTTGTCGGGGATCGCGCCGCAGTTCACGGTCACGAAGGCCTTGCCCTTGCGGTCGCTCGAGCCCTGGATGGCGCGCGCCAGCACCTCCTTGCCGACGCCGGACTCGCCCTCGATCAGCACCGGGATGTTCGACTTCGCGGCGCGCTCGGCGAGGCGGATCACCCGGGTCATGTCCGGGCTTGCGGTGGCGAGGTCCTTGAAGCTCAGCGTCCCGGAGGCGCGCCGGCGCATGCGGCGGATCTCGTCCTCGAGCGAGTCGACCCGCATGGCGTTCTTGATCGAGACCTGGAGCCGCTCGGCCCCGACCGGCTTGACGACGAAGTCGATCGCGCCGGCCCGCATCGCCTGAACGACGGTCTCGATCGAGCCGTGCGCGGTCTGCACGATGACCGGCGTCTCGATCGCCGATTCGCGCAGCTTCCCGAGCACGCCGAGCCCGTCGAGGTTCGGCATCACGAGGTCGAGGATGACGACGTCGATGCGCGCCCCGTCCGGCGAGCGCAGGAGCGACAGCCCCGCCTCGCCGGTCTCGGCCAGGACCGGCTCGTAGCCGAAGCGGCGCACCATCGCCTCCAGAAGCCGCCGCTGAACCGGATCGTCGTCGACGACGAGAATGGTGCCTGACATGTAGCGCGGACTCGCGAGCCGGTGTTTCGTTTCGGCGCGATGCTCCGCGACAAGGGTAAAGCTGCGCTTAACGAAGGGACGTGCCGGGGGCCGGTTCGATCAAATTCGCGCGGGTTGATTGAACGGGCATTACCGCCGATATCTCATCCCGCCCTCCGCCGGAACCTCCATCCCTATGCCTCCGAGCCTCGACCCAGACTTGCGCGCGCCCGAGCCGGGCTTGAGGACCGGCTCCAGGCCCGCCGAGCTCGGGGCCCTGCCCGAATGGGACCTCTCCGATCTCTACCCGGGCATGGACAGCCCGGATTTCGCGCAGGACCTTGCCCGGGCCGAGGCCGAGTGCAAGGCCTTCGCCGAGACCTACCGCGGCACGCTCGACGGGCTCGCCCGAAGCGAGGACGCCGCACAGGCGCTCGGCACGGCGGTCCTGCGCTACGAGGCGATCGAGGATCTCCTCGGCCGGATCATGTCCTATGCCGGCCTCGTCTATTCGGGCGATACCACCGATCCGAAACGGTCCAAGTTCTACGGCGACACGCAGGAGCGCCTGACCTCGGCCTCGAGCGAGCTCCTGTTCTTCACTCTCGAGCTCAACCGGATCGAGGACGCGGTGCTCGACGCGGCGATGCAGGCGGAGCCGCTTGCCCGCTACCGGCCCTGGCTCGAGGACATCCGCAAGGACAAGCCGTTCCAGCTCGAGGACAAGATCGAGCAGCTGTTTCACGAAAAGTCGGTCACCGGGCGGGCTGCCTGGAACCGCCTTTTCGACGAGACCATCGCGTCGCTCCGTTTCGAGGTGCGAGGCGAGGAATTGACGCTCGAGCCGACCCTCAACAAGCTGCAGGACGCCGACGGAACGCTCCGCCGCGACGCCGCCGAGGCGCTCGCCAAGGTGTTCAAGGCGAACCTGCGCACCTTCACGCTCATCACCAACACGCTGTCGAAGGATCGCGAGATCTCGGACCGCTGGCGCGGCTTCGAGGACGTCGCCGATTCGCGCCACCTCGCGAACCGTGTCGAGCCCGAGGTCGTCGAGGCGCTCGTCGCCGCAGTGCGCGAGGCCTATCCGCGCCTGTCGCACCGCTACTATCGCCTCAAGGCAAAGTGGTTCGGCAAGGACCGGCTCGAGCATTGGGACCGCAACGCGCCGCTGCCGAAGGTCGAGCAGCGCACGATTCCGTGGACCGAGGCGCGCGACACGGTGCTCGAAGCTTATGCCGGATTCTCACCGCGCATGGCCGCGATCGCCCGCGCATTCTTCGACGAGCGCTGGATCGACGCGCCGGTCCGTCCCGGCAAGGCGCCGGGCGCCTTCGCGCATCCGACGGTGCCGTCGGCGCACCCCTATGTGCTCCTCAACTACCAGGGCAAGCCGCGGGACGTGATGACGCTCGCGCACGAGCTCGGCCACGGCGTCCACCAGGTGCTGGCGGCGCCGAACGGGGCGCTCATGGCGCCGACGCCGCTGACGCTCGCCGAGACCGCGAGCGTGTTCGGCGAGATGCTGACCTTCCGCCGCCTCCTCGAGAAGACCGCCGATCCGGTTCAGCGCAAGGCGATGCTCGCGGCGAAGGTCGAGGACATGATCAACACGGTCGTGCGCCAGATCGCCTTCTACTCCTTCGAGCGCAAGGTCCATCTCGAGCGTCGCAAGGGCGAGTTGACCGCGGATAAGCTCGGCGAGCTCTGGATGTCGGTGCAGGACGAGAGCCTCGGCCCGGCGATCCGGCTCGGCGAGGGCTATGAGAACTTCTGGACCTACATCCCGCACTTCGTCCATTCGCCCTTCTACGTCTACGCCTACGCCTTCGGCGACTGCCTCGTGAACTCGTTGTACGGCGTCTACCAGAACGCCAATCAGGGCTTCGTCGAACGCTATTTCGCCATGCTCTCGGCCGGCGGCACGAAGCACCATTCCGAGCTCCTCGCCCCCTTCGGGCTTAACGCCCGCGATCCCGCCTTCTGGCAGATCGGGCTTTCGATGATCGAGGGATTGATCAAGGAGCTTGAGGAATTCGAGCGGGACTAGACCGGCCCCGCTTGCGCCCCGGCAGCGCAGGACCTAGGAGGTCCGGCAAAACCTGTGGGGGCCTCAAGCATGCGTCACGCGCTTTACCTGTTTGCGCTCATCGTCACGCTCGCGCTCGCGCCGGTCGACCGCGCTCACGCGCAATACCGGTTCGGCACCGACGAGCAGATCCATTTCATCCAGGACGTGCCGCTCAAGGGCGCCAAGGATGAGGCGCTCTACCTCGGCTATATGACCAAGACCCAGAACTTCCTCCTCGGCTTCTCTGTCGAGGACGCCGGCTACGTGCTCGGGGTCAAGGGCGAGAGCGGCCGATTCTATCACATGCCGAAGGGCGAGGAGCTGGCGAAGTTCCAGACCGCCGGCACGCTGCCGTCGCCGCTGCCGCCGTACCGGCTCGGCATCTTCGATTACGTCGCCGGCTACTCGCTGTGGTGGGGCCTTGCCCTCGTGGCGCTGGCCTGGGGCATCGGCGCCTGGCGCAAGCGCAAGGCTCGCGAGCCGTCAAGCGAGGCGGCGCCGCAAGCCTGATGCCGCTCTCCGGCCTCTCCGCCGCCCTCGTCGCGAACGCCGGTCTCGACCGCGACGCGCCCTACGGGCCCGAGGAGCGGGACATCCTCTCGGCCGAGAAGGGCCGCGCCGCCTGGGACGCCATCCGGGCCTGGCCCGGCTATGCGCCGACGCCGCTTCGCCGGCTCGCGCCGATCGCTGCCGAGGCCGGCGTCGCCGAGCTGCTCTACAAGGACGAGGGCCACCGCTTCGCGCTCAAGAGCTTCAAGGCGCTCGGCGGCGCCTATGCGGTCGAGCGCCTGGCGCGCCAGCATGGCGCCGACGGTCTGACCGTCGCCTGCGCGACCGACGGCAACCACGGCCGCGCGGTGGCCTGGGGCGCCCGCAAGGCCGGGGTCAAGTCAGTGATCTTCGTGCACGAGGGCGTAAGCCCGGGGCGCGCCGACGCCATCGCGGCGCTTGGGGCCGAGGTGGTGCGGGCCGGCCGCACCTACGACGACTCGGTCCGGCTCTGCGCGGACGCCGGGCGGCAGAACGGCTGGCAGATCGTCTCAGACACGTCCTGGCCGGGCTACGAGGAGGTGCCGAAGACGGTGATGCAGGGCTACGCCGTGATGGCCGGCGAAGCGCTCGCCGCGGGCGCGCGCCCGAGCCATGTCTTCGTGCAGGGCGGCGTCGGCGGCCTTGCGGCCGCGGTACTGTCCTGGCTCTGGGAGACGCAAGGGGCGGCGCGGCCGGTCTTCGTCGTCGTCGAGCCGGAGACTGCGGCCTGCCTGTTCGCGAGCGCCAAGGCCGGCGCCCCGACGAGCGTCGGCGGGGACCTTGCGACGATCATGGCCGGCCTCTCCTGCGGCGAGCCGTCGCTTCTCGCCTGGCGCATCCTCGCCCGCGGTGCCGATGCTTTCATGACCATCCCGGACGAGGCGGCGGCGCAGACCATGCGCGATCTTGCCGATCTCGGCGTCGTCGGCGGCGAATCGGGCGTCGCCGGGCTCGCCGGGTTCCGGCTCGCGGCGGCGGACCCGCAGCTCCGGACCGCGCTGCGGCTCGACGCGGATTCCCGCGTCCTCGTCTTCGGCACCGAAGGCGCGACCGATCCGGACGTGTACGCACGGATCGTCGGGCGAAGCGCCGAGGACGTGGCGGGCACCCGTTCGGCCCGGATCGCGGAGGTCGCATGAGCCGTATCGTCACCGTCGGCGCGGCGCAGCTCGGGCCGGTCCAGCGCGCCGACAGCCGCGCCGCGGTCGTCGCCCGCATGCTCGACCTCCTGCGGCAGGCGGGCGAGCACCGCTGCGACCTCGTCGTCTTTCCCGAGCTGGCGCTCACCACCTTCTTCCCGCGCTGGTGGATGGAGGACCAGGACGAGATCGACGCCTTTTTTGAGCGGGAGATGCCCTCGAACGAGACCGCGCCGCTGTTCAACGAGGCGCGGGCGAGGGGCATCGGCTTCTATCTCGGCTTCGCCGAGCTCGCCCGGGAGAACGGCGCGACGCGCCGCTTCAACACCTCGATCCTCGTCGACGGCTCCGGCCGCGAGGTCGGCCGCTATCGCAAGATCCACCTGCCGGGCCATGCCGAGCATGAGCCTTGGCGCGCCTTCCAGCACCTGGAGAAGCGCTATTTCGAGATCGGCGATCTCGGCTGGCCGGTCTGGCGCGCCATGGGCGGGCTCTACGGCATGTGCATCTGCAACGACCGCCGCTGGCCCGAGACCTATCGCACGATGGGGCTGCAGGGCGTCGAGATGGTGCTGCTCGGCTACAACACGCCGCGCCACAACCCGCCGGCGCCCGACCACGACCGCCTGTCCGAGTTCCACAACCAGCTCTCGATGCAGGCCGGCGCCTATGCCAACGCCACCTGGGTGGTCGGCGTCGCGAAATGCGGCGTCGAGGAAGGCTGCGAGATGATCGGCAACTCCTCGATCATCGCGCCGACCGGCGAGGTCGTGGCGCAGGCGCTGACGCAGGGCGACGAGCTCGTGATCGCCCGTTGCGACCTCGACCTCGGCCGCAGCTACAAGGCGACGACCTTCAACTTCGCGCGCCACCGCCAGCCCGAGCAGTACCGCATGATCGTCGAGCGCAGGGGGGCGGTGGAGCCGGAGTAGTTCGCCTACACGTGCACGCCGCCGTCGCCGAGCTCGCCGCCCGGGTAACGGCGAAACGTCGCCTGGACGATCCAGCCGTAGAATGCCGCCACGACGGCGGCGACGAGCCAGCCCGGCAGCGGACCGATCGCGGCGTTGCCGAGCCATTCGAAGGGCGAGAGCGCGAACTCGGCCGGCGCGCCGCCGGGCTGCAGCTTCGGCGAGGTGATCTTCAGCACCCAGGCGGCGAGCAGGATCAGGAACATCCAGCCGTAGTTCCGGCGCAGGCGCCGCGACATCGCCTGCCGCCGGCCGATGAGGAAGATCGGCCGGCGCAGGTCCTCGCCGAGCGTCCGCATCCAGCCGTCCTCGCCCTTGATCCCGGGCGCGAAGATCGGCGCATAGTAGTTGCGCTCGAGCCTGCGGACACGGCTCCGATAGACGTCGAAGAAGCGGTAGCGGCGCGCCTCGATGGTGAGCAGCAGCAGCACCAACACCATCGCGAAGAGCACGACGCCGTGGTGCGCGGTCGGGGTCGAGAGCGATACCGACAGCATGGCGCCGACGACGGTGATGGCCCAGTTGCTGGTGCGGTCGATGCGGTCGCGCCATCCGGCCATGCGGGCGATCTCGGCGCGGTGGTAATGCGCCAGGACGGTGATGAACTCCGTCCGAGTGCCTGGAAACACCGGCCCGACGATGCGCGGCGCCGCTTCCGCAGCGGCAGCGGCTTCGGCTGCGGCGGATTCCGGCTTGGCAAGCTCCTCGTCCCTAGCCATGGTTCGGGAGTGTAACGCAAAAAGCGGGGGCGAAGTGACCTACGACCTCATCCTCAAGGGCGGGCGCGTGATCGACCCGTCGCAGAATCTCGACCGGGTGACCGATGTCGCCTTCTCGGGCGGCAAGGTCGCGAAGATCGGCGACGGGCTCGACGACGCGAGCGCCGATGTGCGCGACCTCTCGGGCTTCATCGTCTCGCCCGGCCTGATCGACCTCCACACCCATGTCTATTGGGGCGGGACCTCGCTCGGCATCGACGCCGACGCGTTCTGCCGCGACAGCGGCGTCACGACCTCGGTCGACACCGGCAGCGCCGGGCCCGGCAACTTCGCCGGCTTCCGCAAGCATGTGATCGAGCCCTCGCAGGCGCGCATCCTCGCCTATCTGCACGTCTCGTTTGCCGGCATCTACGCCTTCTCGAACACCGTCATGGTCGGCGAGAGCGAGGACACCCGCATGATGGCCCCGAAGGAGGCGGCCGAGGTCGCGGACGCGAACCGCGACGTGATCGTCGGCATCAAGGTGCGGGTCGGCAAGCACGCCTCCGGCGACCAGGGCACGGCGCCGCTCAACATCGCGCTGCAGGTCGCCGACGAGGTCGGCATGCCGCTGATGGCGCATATCGATCACCCGCCGCCGTCCTATGAGGAGGTGATCGACATGCTGCGGCCGGGCGACGTGCTGACGCACTGCTTCCGCCCGTTCCCGAACGCGCCCTGCACGGCGCAAGGCACCGTCAAGCAGGCGGTGCTGAACGCCCGCAAGCGCGGCGTGATCTTCGACATCGGGCACGGCAAGGGCTCGTTCGCGTTCAAGACCGCCCGGGCGATGCTGGCGAACGGGTTCTATCCGGACACGATCTCGTCCGACATCCACACGCTGTGCATCGACGGCCCGGCTTTCGACCAGGTCACGACGCTCTCGAAGTTCCTCTGCCTCGGCATGGAGCTGCCCGAGGTGATCAGGCGCACGACCGTGAATGCCGCGATGGCGCTGAAGCGCCACGAGCTCGGCAGCCTGAAGCCCGGCAGCGCCGGCGACGCGACGATCCTGTCGGTGCGCGAGGGCAAGTTCGACTATGTCGACGTCGTCGGCGAGCACCTGACCGGCGACCGCAAGATCGTCTCCGAGGGCGTGGTGATCGCCGGGCGCTGGTGGCATCCCAGGCGCTCGCAGAAGTTCGCCAACCAGAACGCTCGATCACGCCGGGAAGGGGCGGCGAAGACGCCGGCTTCAGCGCAGCTCGAGGTCGGCTGAAAAAGGAAACGGAGGCGATGCCATGAGCGATCCCCTGTTCCCGAACGAAAGCCAGGCATATCGCGACGTGCGCGAGGCGCTGCTCAAGGAGGAGCAGGAGCTCGTCGCCAAGACGAAGGCGGTGGCCGCCCGGCGCCGTACGCTGCCGTCCGGCGGGCAATTGAAGGAGGACTACGTCTTCCAGTGGGCCGGCGGCGGAAAGGTCGGACACCGGGTGAAATTCTCCGAGCTGTTCGGCGACAAGACGACGCTCCTCATCTACTCATGGATGTTCGGCCCGGGCTGGGACAAGCCGTGCCCGTCCTGCACGTCGCTGATGGATGGGTTCGATCGCGCCTGGTACTCGGTCGCGCAGGACGCCGCGTTTGCGGCGATCGCCAAGGCGCCGGCCGAAAAGATCGACGCGTGGGCGAGGGAGCGCGGCTGGTCGCAGATCCCGCTGCTGTCGGGATACGAATCACCCTTCCAGGCCGACTACAAGAGCCAGGGCGACAGCGACGACATGCAGCTTCCGGTCATGCATTGCTTCCGGAAGCGCGACGGCAGGATTTTCCATTTCTGGAGCACCGAGTCGATGATGAACCACGTCGACACCGTGTGGCCGTACTGGAACCTGATGGACTTCACGCCGGAGGGCAGGCCGGACCGGCAAACGCCGCCGCAGCGGTTCAGGAGCGAGTTCCTGGAAAGGAATTACCTGAACAAGTAGGGCCGAACGCATGGTGAAGGAGGAACGATGTCCCCCGAAGAGAAGCTCCGCGAGCTCGGCCTCGCGCTGCCGACGGTTCCGACGCCGGTCGCGAACTACGTCCCGTTCCGGCGCGCCGGCGACATCGTCTATCTCTCGGGCCAGGGGCCCCGGAAGGCCGACGGCTCCTATCACACCGGCAAGGTCGGGCGGGACGTGACCTGGGAGGAGGCCTACGAGCACGCCAAGATCACCGCGCTCGGGCTGCTCGCCGCGGCGAAGACCGCGGCCGGTGGTCTCGACAAGGTCGAGATCGTCAAGGTCCTGGGCATGGTCAACGGCGTGCCCGAGTTCGCCGACCAGCCGAAGGTCATCAACGGCTGCTCGGACCTGTTCGTCGCCGTGCTCGGCGAGCGCGGCCGCCACGCCCGCTCGGCGGTCGGCATGGGCTCGCTGCCGAACAACATGACGGTCGAGATCGAGGCGGTGATCCGCGTGATCGGCTAGCCCCATGCCGGCGCTGGACGGCGTCCTCGAAACCGCGCTCTACGTCGACGACCTTCCGCGCGCGCGGCGCTTCTACGAGGACGTGCTCGGCCTGAAGCCGGTCTTCGCCGACCAGCGCCTCTGCGCCTTCGCGGTCGCGCCGAAGAGCGTCCTGCTGCTGTTCCCGCGCGGCAAGACGCTCGAGACGGTGGTCATGCCCGGCGGCACGATCCCGCCGCATGACGGCCACGGCCCGCTCCATGTCGCCTTCGCGATTGCGCGCGAGGCGCTGACGGCGTGGGAAGAGACGCTCGCCGCCCACGCCGTCGTGATCGAGGGCCGCACCGACTGGCCGCGCGGCGGCACGAGCATCTATTTCCGCGACCCCGACGGACATCTCCTCGAGCTTGCGACGCCGGGTCTATGGCCGGGGTATTAGGTCGGCAGGCCCGGAGCGGCGGCGGCGCCAATCGCGGGAGCAGTGTTGACACCGCACGAACCGGCGTGCTGATTCGTTGCGCTGCAAAAACGCACGGCGGACGAGTGTCGCGGAGGCCCGATGGCGGACGACGTCATTCTGGCGACGGAAGGCCTGACCAAGGAGTTCAAGGGCTTCACCGCCGTCGACGGCGTCGCGCTGAAGGTCACGAGCGGGACGATCCACGCGCTCATCGGCCCGAACGGGGCCGGCAAGACCACCTGCTTCAACCTCCTGACCAAGTTCCTCGAGCCGACCCGCGGGTCGATCGTCTACAAGGGCCGGGACATCACCGCGACGAAGCCCGCCGACATCGCCCGCCTCGGGCTCGTGCGCTCGTTCCAGATCTCGGCCGTCTTCCCGCACCTGTCGGTGCTCGAGAACGTGCGCATCGCGCTGCAGCGCCGGCGCGGCGACTCGTTCGACTTCTGGCGCTCCGAGAAGGTGCTGCGCTCGCTCGACCGCGAGGCTCTCGGGCTGATCGAGGAGGTCGGCCTTGCCGACTTCGCCGCGCTCGAGGCGGCCGGGCTCTCCTACGGCCGCAAGCGCGCGCTCGAGATCGCGACGACGCTCGCCCTCGACCCGGAGATGCTGCTCCTCGACGAGCCCATGGCCGGCATGGGCCACGAGGACATCGACCGCATCGCGGCGCTGATCAAGCGCGTCTCGGCGAAGCGCACCATCCTCATGGTCGAGCACAACCTGTCGGTCGTCGCCTCGCTGTCGGACCGCATCACGGTGCTGGCCCGCGGCCAGGTGCTGGCCGAGGGCGACTACGCCACGGTGTCGAAGGACCCGCGGGTGATCGAGGCCTATATCGGATCGGGACATGGCTGAGGCGGCGCTCGCGGCACGCTCCTCGGGCGCGCGCGCGGCCGCGCCGCTCCTCGCGGTGCGCGGCCTTCAGGCCTGGTACGGCGAATCGCATGTCCTGCACGGCATCGACTTCGACGTCGCGCAGGGCGAGGTGGTGACGCTTCTCGGCCGCAACGGCGCCGGCAAGACCACGACCTTGAAGTCGATCATCGGCATCATGGGCAAGCGCCGCGGCTCGATCACGTTTAACGGCGTCGAGACCATCCGGCTGCCGTCGCGGGCGATCGCCCGGCTCGGGATCGGCTACGTGCCCGAGGAGCGCGGCATCTTCTCGAGCCTCACCGTCGAGGAGAACCTCAACCTGCCGCCGCGGGTCAGGCCCGGCGGGCTCTCGACCGACCAGATCTTCGAGCTCTTCCCGAACCTGCGCGAGCGGCTGTCGAGCCAGGGCACGAAGCTGTCGGGCGGCGAGCAGCAGATGCTCGCCATCGGCCGCATCCTGCGCACCGGCGCCCAGTTCCTCCTGCTCGACGAGCCGACCGAGGGGCTCGCACCCGTGATCATCGAGCAGATCGGCCGCACCATCGCCCGGCTGAAGGGCGAAGGCTTCACGATCATCCTGGTCGAGCAGAACTTCCGCTTCGCCGCGACGGTCGCCGACCGGCACTACGTCGTCGAGCAGGGCAGGGTCATCGACATGATCCCCAATGCCGAGCTTGACCGGAACATCGACAAGCTGCACGCCTATCTCGGCGTGTAGCTCGTCGCATGAATGCCTGGGCGTCCGCCCGGGTCAATGGAAACGGCCAAAAGGCCAATCGGAGGAACACTGGATGAAACTCAAGACATTCCTGCTCGGAACCGCTTTGGCGGGCCTCTTCGCCGGGGCCGCCGAGGCCCAGGTCTCGGTCAAGATCGGCGTGCTGAACGACCGCTCCGGCCTCTACGCCGACATCTCGGGCGAAGGCTCGGCGGTCGCCGCCCGCATGGCGGCCGAGGACTTCAAGGCCAAGGACAAGGGCATCAACGTCGAGATCATCTCGGCCGACCACCAGAACAAGCCCGACGTCGGCTCGAACATCGCCCGGCAATGGTACGACACCGACGGCGTCGACGTCATCACCGACGTGCCGACCTCGTCGGTCGCGCTCGCCATCAACCAGATCACCAAGGAGAAGAACAAGGTCTTCCTCAACTCCGGCGCCGCCTCGTCCGACCTTACCGGCAAGGCCTGCTCGCCGAACACCCTGCACTGGACCTACGACACCTACGCGCTCGGCCAGGGCACCGGCGGCGCCATGGTCAAGGCCGGCGGCGACACCTGGTTCTTCCTCACCGCCGACTACGCCTTCGGGCACGCGCTCGAGCGCGACACCGAGGCGGTCGTCACGAAGAACGGCGGCAAGGTGCTGGGCAAGGTCCGCCATCCCTTCCCGGGCCAGGACTTCTCCTCCTTCCTGCTCCAGGCCCAGGCTTCCAAGGCCAAGGTGATCGGGCTCGCCAACGCCGGCGGCGACACCATCAACTCGATCAAGCAGGCGGGCGAGTTCGGCATCGTCGCGGGCGGGCAGAAGCTCGCCGGGCTGCTCGTCTTCTCGAGGGACGTGCAGGCGCTCGGCCTGCAGACCGCGCAGGGGCTGGTGCTGACCGAATCCTTCTACTGGGACCTCAACGACCAGACGCGCGAGTTCTCGAAGCGCTTCGGCGAGAAGTTCCAGGGCAAGGTGCCGACGATGGTGCAGGCCGGCGTCTATTCGGCGATCCTGCATTACCTCAAGGCGGTCGAGGCGACGAAGTCGAAGGACCCCGAGAAGGTGCTCGCCAAGATGCGCGAGATGCCGACCGACGATCCGGTGTTCGGCAAGGGCTCGGTGCGCGCCGACGGCCGCAAGCTCCACCCGATGTACCTGTTCGAGGTCAAGAAGCCGGCCGAGTCGAAGGGCAAGAATGACCTCTACAAGCTCGTCGCGACGCTGCCGGCCGAGACGGCGTTCCGCCCGCTCTCCGAGAGCGAGTGCCCGCTCGT
>DAINQO010000062.1:0-15835 GCA_036742625.1 Microvirga sp. | reverse complement strand
TCGTCGACGCGCTGATCGCCGGCGACAAGACGAGCTTCAAGGAGTGGGAAGCGACAACGCCCTATTTCGACGGCTGCCTGCCGATCGAGGTGATGGCCGAGCGCGGTCGCGAGACGCTGCGGCACGGGCCGATGAAGCCGGTCGGGCTGACGAACCCGCACCGCCCGGGCGAGAAGCCCTACGCCGTCGTCCAGCTGCGCCAGGACAACGCGCTCGGCACGCTGTTCAACATGGTCGGCTTCCAGACCAAGCTGAAGCACGGCGAGCAGAGCCGCATCTTCCGCATGATCCCGGGCCTTGAGAGCGCCGAATTCGCGCGGCTCGGCGGGCTGCACCGCAACACCTACCTCAACTCGCCGAAGCTGCTCGACTCGACGCTGCGCCTGAAGGCACGGCCGTCCTTGCGCTTCGCCGGCCAGATCACCGGCTGCGAGGGCTATGTCGAGAGCGCCGCCGTCGGCCTCATGGCCGGGCGCTGGGCGGCAGCCGAGCGGCTCGGCCGGCGGGTCCCCCCGCTGCCGGTGACGACGGCGCTCGGGGCGCTGATCAACCACATCACCGGCGGCCACATCGAGGCGATCGAGCCGGGCGCTCCCTTGGGCCCGCGCTCCTTCCAGCCCATGAACGTCAATTTCGGCCTCTTCCCGCCGCTCGAGCGGATGCCGACAGCCCAGGACGGCAAGCGCCTGCGCGGGCCGATGAAGGCGCTCGCCAGGAAGAAGGCGCTGACCGACCGGGCGCGCGCCGCGCTGTCGGCGTGGCTTTCGGCCGCGGAGCTGCCGGTCGCGGCCGAGTAACCCCCGCTCTGCCTGTCCTCGAGGCGGCGTGACGGCGCTTGCATCGTCATCCCCGATGCGGTCGAAGGGAGCATCGGGGGAGGCGAACATGTCCGACGACGGCTACCGCAAGGATCGGCTCGGGAACCGCAGGCTCAACCCCGAGACGCTGATGCTCGGCTACGGCTACGACCCGGCGCTGTCGGAGGGCGCGGTCAAGCCGCCGGTGTTCCTGACCTCGACCTTCGTGTTCCGCTCGGCCGAGCACGGCAAGGAGTTCTTCGACTACGTCGCCGGCCGCCGCGAGCCGCCCGCCGGCACCCCGGCCGGCCTCGTCTATTCGCGCTTCAACCACCCGAACAGCGAGATCGTCGAGGATCGCCTCGCGATCTACGAGGAGACCGAGGCCGGGGCGATCTTCTCCTCCGGCATGGCGGCGATCGCGACGAGCCTCCTCGCCTTCGCGCGGCCCGGCGACGTCGTCCTGCACTCGCAGCCGCTCTACGGCGGCACCGAGACGCTCCTGACCAAGACCTTGAAGCCGTTCGGCATCGAGGCGGTGGGCTTCGCCGCCGGCACGAGCGAAGCGTCGATCCGGGCCGCGGCCGAGGAGGCCGCCGCCAAGGGACGCGTCTCGACCGTGCTGATCGAGACGCCTTCGAACCCGCTCAACACGCTCGTCGACATCGCCCTCGTGCGCCGCGTCGCGGACGAGATCGGCACCGCCCAAGGCCAGCGGCCGGTGATCGCCTGCGACAACACGCTTCTCGGCCCGATCCACCAGAAGCCGATCGCCCACGGCGCCGACCTTTCGATCTACTCGCTGACGAAATATGTCGGCGGCCATTCCGATCTCGTCGCCGGCGCGGTCGTCGGGCCGCGCGAGTTCGTGCGCCCGGTGAAGATGCTGCGCTCGGCGATCGGCACGCAGCTCGACCCGCACTCGGCCTGGATGATCGGGCGCTCGCTCGAGACGCTGTCGCTGCGCATGAACGCCGCCTGCAGCAACGCCGAGGTCGCGGCGCGCTACCTCTCGCTCGACCGGCGCGTCGCCAAGGTCTATTTCCCGCCCTTCCTGCCGCATGGCGGCGCGGCGCGGAGGGTGTTCGCGGCGCAATGCACCGCCGCCGGCACGACCTTCTCGTTCGACATCAAGGGCGGCGAGGCCGAGGCCTTCCGCTTCCTCAACGCGCTGCGCATCTTCAAGCTAGCGGTCAGCCTCGGCGGCACCGAATCGCTTGCCTCGCACCCGGCCTCGACGACGCATTCCGGCGTGCCGAAGGAGGTGCGCGACCGCATCGGCGTCACCGACGCGACGATCCGCCTCTCGATCGGCATCGAGCATCCGGACGACATCGTCGCCGACCTGACGCAGGCGCTCGCAAAGGTGGATTGAGCGAAAATCACCTCTCCCCGCAAAGCGGGAGAGGCCGACTCGGCGAAAGCCGAGCGGGTGAGGGGCCGGGCGGGCGCGAGGACGCGGGCGAGCGAAATCCCCCGGCCCCTCACCCCAACCCTCTCCCCGCAAGCGGGGAGAGGGAGCGCGTCGGGAGCGCGTCTCGCGCCCTGGCACGCGCTATGCCCGTCCCCCATACTGGCGACATGGCCGCTCCCGCTTCGCCCGAATCCTACAAGGAGGTGATCCTCTTCCTCGTCACGGCGGGCGTCGTGGTGCCGTTGTTCCTGCGCCTCAAGATCAGCCCGGCGCTCGGTTTCCTCGGCGCCGGCGTGCTGCTCGGGCCGCTCGGCCTCGGGCGCTTCGTCGGCGAGGCGCCGTGGCTGTCCTGGATCACGATCGGCAACCGCCAGGAGATCGCGCACCTCGCCGAGTTCGGCGTCGTGTTCCTCCTGTTCATGATCGGCATCGAGCTGTCCTGGGAGCGCCTGTGGACGTTGCGGCGCCTCGTCTTCGGCCTCGGCTCGCTGCAGGTCGTTGCCTGCGCGGCGGTGCTCGGCGCGATCGCCTTCGCGCTCGGCGCCGAGCCGGCGCCTGCCGCCTTCGTCGGGGTGGCGCTGGCGCTGTCCTCGACCGCGATCGTGGTTCCGGTGCTGGCGGCGCAGAAGCGGCTCGCCTCGCCGACCGGCCGCGCCACCTTCTCCGTGCTCCTCTTCCAGGATCTTGCCGTCGCGCCGGTGCTGTTCACCATCGGCGTGCTCGGCACGCGCCAGAGCGGCGGGCTCGGGATGGCCTTCATCCTGGCGCTGGCGCAGGCCGCGGCGGCGATCGTCGTCATCGTCACCGTCGGACGGCTCGTCCTGCGGCCGCTGTTCGGGCTCGTCGCGGCGACGAAGAGCACCGAGCTGTTCATGGCCTTGAGCCTGCTCGTCGTGCTCGCGACCGGGCTTGTCGCCGCCGCGAGCGGGCTGTCGATGGCGCTCGGCGCCTTCATCGCCGGCCTGCTCCTGGCCGAGACCGAGTACCGGCGCGCCATCGAGGCGATGATCGACCCGTTCAAGGGGCTCCTGCTCGGCGTCTTCTTCGTCTCGGTCGGCATGGCCCTCGACGTGACGCAGCTCGCCCGCAATCCCGGCGCGATCCTTCTCGGCGTCGTCGGCCTGATCGGCGTCAAGGCGGTCGTCATCGCCGCGCTCGGCGCCGCCTTTCGTCTTGCCCGCCCGGTCGCGTTCGAGAGCGCGCTCCTGCTCGGCCCGGGCGGCGAGTTCGCGTTCGTGATCCTCGCCGGCGCGGTCGTCGCCGGGCTCGTGCCCGAGCCGATCGGGCAGTTCGGGCTTGTCGTCGCGACGGTCTCGATGATCGCCATCCCGGGCCTCGCGCGCATCGGGCGGAGCCTTCGCCGGCGGCTCGAATCGCGCCGGGACGAGGCGCGGGCCGAGCCGCTGCCGGCGCCCGAGAAGGGCCGCGTGATCCTCGCCGGGTTCGGGCGCGTCGGCCAGATGGTCGGCGAGATGCTGGCGAGCCACAAGGTGAGCTATCTCGCGATCGACCAGAATCCGGTGCTCGTGCGCGGCGAGCGACGGGCCGGCAAGCCGGTCCATTTCGGCGACTCAGCCAACCCGGAGTTCCTGCGCCGCTGCGGCATCGAGAGCGCGCGCGCCCTCGTCGTCACGCTGGACAACCCAGCCGGCATCGAGGCGGTGGTCGCGGCCGCCCGCGCCGAGCGCCCCGACCTCACGATCGTGGCGCGGGCGCGCGATGCCCGCCATGCGACCGCGCTCTACGCGCTCGGCGTCGACGACGCGGTGCCGGAGAACTTCGAGGCCAGCCTTCAGCTCTCGGAGGCCGTGCTCGTCGATATCGGCGTGCCGATGGGCCTCGTCATCGCCTCGGTGCACGAGCGCCGCGACGAGTTCCGCAAGACGCTGAAGCCGACCAGGACCGCCTCAGGCGAGGAAAGCGCGCAGCAATTCCGCGGCCGGCGCAAGAGGCGCTGAGGCGCGCGACCTCCGTCAGGTTTCCGGCGCCGGCCCACGGTGCTAAGCCGGCGGATGCTCGAAGGCCTGCACCCGAACCGTCCGACCCATGTGATGCGGCTTGCGACCGACGAGGCTTCGGCCCGGCAGGCGACGGAGCTCCTCGGCGAGGTCTTCGACCCCGGCGAGACCGCGGTCGCGGCCTTCGAGGCCGGCGGCGGCGCCTGGGGGCTCGAGGCTTATTTCGCGCACGAGCCCGACGCCGACGCCCTGCGCGAGCTCATCCGGCCGATCGTCGGCGCCGAAGCCGAGCGCGCCACCTTCGCGCGCCTGGAGCAGAAGGACTGGGTCCAGGCGGCGCTCGACGGGCTGCAGCCGGTGCGGGCCGGACGCTTCCTCGTCCACGGCGTCCATGACCAGGCGGCGGTCCGGCCGAACGACCTTGCGATCGAGATCGAGGCGGCGCTCGCCTTCGGCACCGGGCATCACGGCACGACGCGCGGCTGCCTCCTCGCTTTCGCCGGCGCGTTGAAGCGCAAGCGGCCGCGGCGCGTGCTCGACGTCGGCACCGGCACCGGCATCCTGGCGCTTGCCGCCGCGAAGGCGCTGAAGCGGAGCGTCGTCGCCGGCGACATCGATCCGGTCGCCGTCGCGGTGGCGCGCGACAATGCGCGGCTGAACGCGGTCGCGCCGCATCTGCGCTTCTACACCGCGCCCGGCGTTCGGCACGCGCTCGCGCGGCGGCGCCGGCGCTTCGACCTCGTCTTCGCGAACATCCTCGCCCGGCCGCTGAGACGGCTCGCCCCGGCGCTTTCAGCAGTGCTCGCCCGCCGCGGCACGCTGATCCTCTCCGGCCTGCTGCCGCGCGACGTGCCGGGCGTGCTCCCGGCCTACGCGGCGCAAGGGCTGCGGCTCGACCGCCGGCTCGACCTCGACGGCTGGGCGGTGCTCGTCCTCGCCCGCGGCGGGCGAAGCCCCCGGCCGGTCCGCTGAGCGGCATGCGCCTCGCGCTCGTCGCGCTCGCGGTGCTCCCCGGCTGCGTCACGCTTGCGGCCCCGCCCTGCTCCGGCGGCACGACGGCGCAGGTGCGGGCCGAGCTGATCTTCGGCCGCACCCTGAAATCCGGCGGCGTGGTCACAGAAGCGGCATGGCGGCGCTTCGTCGACCGGGAGATCACGCCGCGCTTTCCGGACGGCTTCACCGTCCTCGACGGGCGCGGGCAATGGCGCAAGCCCGGCGCGGCGCGCATCATCCGCGAACCGTCGACGGTGCTGCTCGTTGCGATGCCGGACGCTCCGGAGCGCCGCGCCCGTCTCGCCGAGGTCGCGGAGGCCTACAAGCGCCTCTTCGCGCAGGACTCGGTGGTGACGCTCCTGACGCCGAGCTGCGTCTCGTTCTAGCCCGAAGCGCTCGCTTTACGCCGCCTTCGCTTCCGGCGGCAGCGCGAAGTGGTCGCGCAGCGCCGCGATCGTCCGCTCGAGGAGGCCGGCGATGCCGGCGAGGTCGCCGGCGCTCGGCACCTCGCCGCCGTCGCGGGCGCCACCCTCGATCGCGGCGAGCCGCCGCGCCAGCGCCGCGGCGCCGATGTTGAGGCTCATCGATTTGAGGCTGTGCGCCGCTGGCGCGACCCGCGCGGCATCGGCGGCCGCGACCGCCGCGCTGAGCTCGTCGAGGGCCTTCGGCGCGTGGTCGACATAGAGCCCGAGGACGCGGACGATGAACTCCCGGCCGCTCGAGCCGGCCATGTCCTCGAGCTGGGCGAGATTGCCGGAATCGAGCAGCGCGTCGGAGTCAGGGAGGCTCGCCGCCGGCGCCTCGACGGCAACGAGCGGCGTGGCCTTAGCCTCGCTCGATGACACGAACCGCGCGAGGCACTCGGCGAGCTTTGCGACCGTGAAGGGCTTGTGCAGCACGCCGTCCATGCCGGCATCGCGCCAAGCCTCGGCGCCGGCCCCGACAACATGCGCGGTGAGCGCCACGACCGGCGTGCGGCGCCCACCCGTCGCTGCCTCGTGGGCGCGGATGAGCCGGGTCGCCTCGAAGCCGTCGATGTCCGGCATGCTGCCGTCCATGAGCACGATGTCGAAGGCCTCGGCCTTCACCGCCGCGAGCGCGGCGCGGCCGTCGTCGACCGTCGAGGCCGTGACGCCGAGCCGGGCAAGAGCCTCGCAGGCGACCTCGCGGTTGACGGCGCTGTCGTCGGCGACGAGCACGCGGGCGCCGGCGAATTGCGGCAGTCCGGCGCCGGCTCGCTCGGTCGTCGCGCTCGGGACCTCGAAGGCGTCGCCAGTGACGAGGCGCTCGAGCGCCGGCCGCCATTCGCTCTGGACGAGGGGATGGCGCAGGAGCGTGTCGGCGAGACGCCGGTCGAGGGCCTGGCCGCCGGTCGGATCGCCCATGGCGGCGACGGCAATGACGCGGCGCGCGCCGGCGGGCCGCGCGCCGAGGCGCACGAGCTCGGTGGCGTCGACGATCCAATCGGCCTCGCCCGGGACGGCCGTCATCGGCTCCGGCAGGCAACGGAGCCTGGCGGCGCGGAGCCCCTCGTCAAGAACGATGCGGGTCGCGCTGCCGGCGGTCGCGATCGCGACGGGCGGCGCATCCGGGCGGGCGCAGGGCGCGGACGCGGCAGCGGCCTCGGCCTCTAGCGGCAGCAGGAAGAAGAACTCGGAGCCCTCCCCGACCGTGCTCGTGACGCCGATCTCGCCCGCCATCGCCTCGACGAGGCGCTTGCAGATCGACAGCCCGAGGCCGGTGCCGCCGAAGCGCCGCGTCGTCGACTGGTCGGCCTGAGAGAAGGCGGTGAAGATCGCCCCGACCTTGTCGGCCGGAATGCCGATGCCGGTGTCGCGGACGCGGACCGCGAGGCGCCGCGGCTCGCCGGGCGCAAGCTCCACCTTCAGGAGGACGTGCCCGCGCTCGGTGAACTTGAGCGCGTTGTTGACGAGATTGCTCAGCACCTGCGTCAGGCGCACGGGATCGCCGGTGATCTCGTCCGGCACCTCGGGTGCGACCGCGGCCGCAAGATCGAGCCCCTTCGACTGCGCGCGCTCGCCGAACAGCGTCACGACGGTGTCGACGACCTCGGCCGGGTCGACGGCGATGCGCTCGAGCTCGAGCTTGCCCGACTCGACCTTGGCGAAATCCAGGATGTCGTTGATGATCGCAAGCAGGCTCTGGCCCGAGCGGGCGATGACCTCGGCGTAGCGCCGCTGCCGCACCGGCAGATCCGCCGACGCCAGGAGCTCGGCCATGACCAGCATGCCGTTCATCGGCGTGCGGATCTCGTGGCTCATGGTGGCGAGGAACTCGGACTTCGCGACGTTGGCGGATTCCGCCGCCTCCTTGGCCTCGCTCAGATCGTGGGTGCGATCGGCGACCTCCTGCTCGAGCGTCTCGCGGTGCTTCTCGAGGCGGCGATCGCGCTCGCGGATCTCGCCGATCATGCCGTTGAAGCTCGAGGCCAGGATGCCGATCTCGTCGTCGCTCTTGACCTCGACGGTGGCGCGGTAGTCGTGGCTCTCGCGGACGGCCGCCATGGTGCGGGTGAGCGCCACGAGCGGCGCCGTGATCGAGCGCTGCAGCCGGAACGAGATCATGAGCCCGATCGCCATCGCCAGCGCGGCGCCGGTGACCGAGGTGAGCAGCAGGTCGCGGAAGCGGCCGAACAGGTCGTTCGTGTCGCTGACGACGATGAAGCGGCCGACGGGCTCGCCGGCATCGACGACCGGGATCGAGACCTGGACGGTCCGGCTCGATAGCAGGCGCCAGAGCGAGACCTCCTGGCCGGCATCGAGGTTGAGGTCGCCTTCGAGGCGCACCGCCGAGCCGAGGTCGGCGACCGGCGCGCCAGTGCGGTCCTCGACCATCGCGAACACCACGCCAGGCACCTTGCCGACGGCGCGCATCGCCTGCAGGACGGCGTTCACGTCGCCGTTGGCAAGCGCGCGCGAGCTTGCGGCGCCGAACACTTGCGCTGCGGCGAGCAGCGCCTCGCGCTTCGAGGCGGTGTAGCGGCCGGTCTCGTGCCAGACGCCGAGCCCGGCAACGAGCGCAAGCCCGATCCCGACCGCGATCAACACGAGCCGGCCGAGCTTGAAGTTGATCGAGCGCCGGTAGCTCAGGGTATGGTCCATGGGTCGCCGCGTCCTGCCCGCGTCGGACTCTGGCGGCTTTTGATTAGAATTCGCCTAACCTCGCTCGTTTACCGGTCGCTGAGACGTTGTGTGCTCCTGTGGGCGCCTCGCCGGAGTCTCGACCCCACATGCTGCTCGCGCATACCCGGGAGGGCGACCGATACGTCTTCGACCAGCCGCTGCGGCTGCTTGCCGTCGACGACGACCCGATCATGCGCGAGTTCGCGATGGCGCAGCTCAGCCAGCCGGGCTGCGAGATCGTCACCGCGGAGGACGGCGAAGCGGCCTGGGACATCCTCGCGGGCGATGCCCGTCGCTTCGACCTCGTGCTGACCGACCTCGAGATGCCGCGGCTGAACGGTTTCGGCCTCCTCGGCCAGATCCGCGCCGGCGCGAGATTCGCTCATCTGCCGGTGGTCGTGATCACGACCCGCGACGACGTCTTCGCCATCGACCGCGCCTACGAGCTCGGCGCCACCTCCTTCGTGTCGAAGCCGGTGAACTGGCGCCTGCTCGGCCACCAGCTCCGCTACGTCATGCGCACGAGCCGGATGGAGGCGGAGATCCGCGCTGCCCGCGACGAAGCCCGGGGCGCCGCCGATCTGCGCCAGAGCCTCCTGGCGCTCCTCCAGCACGAGACCCGGACGCCGCTGCACGGCATCATCGGCTTCGCCGAGCTGCTCAAGAACGGGGCGGACGACCCCGCGACGCGCGCCTCCCATGCCGACCACGTGCTCGGCGCCGCCCGCGAGCTCAACGACAAGCTCCGCCGCGTCTTCTATTACGCCCAGCTCTCGACCGGCGGCGTCACGCTCGAGCCCGAGCCTGCGGCGCTCGTCCATGTCGCCGACCAGGCGGTGCGGGCGATGCGCGGTCCGGCGGCCGCCGCGAACGTCACGCTCGCGGTCGAAACCGCGGACGAGCCGGCGCACGCGGCCTGCGACCTGCGCCACCTCGGCGCCGCGCTGCAGGAGCTGCTCGCCAACGCCATCGCCCATTCGGCCCGCGGCGGCCGCGTCGAGGTGACCGTCGCCCGCGACGGCGCTTTCGCCTGCGCCTCGATCCGAGACGGCGGCCAAGGCATCGCGCCGGAGAGCCTCGCACGCTGCCTCGAGCCGTTCGCACAAGGGGCCGATCCGATGACCCGCAGCCTCGAGGGCCTCGGCCTCGGGCTGCCGCTTGCCCGGCGTATCGTCGAGCTCCACGGCGGACGCCTCGAGCTGTCGTCCTCGCCCGGCGAGGGCACGACCGCGCGCGTCCTCCTGCCGCTCATCGTCGCGAAAGCCGCCGCAGCGCCTTCTCCGGCACAAGCGGCCGCTTAGGCGGAAGCGATGCCGAATTCCGCGGCCAGGAGCGCGTAGGAGCGCTTGCGCGCCTCGTGATCGTAGATCGCCGAGGTGACCATGACCTCGTCGGCGCCGCTCGCCGCGATGATCGCCGCGAGCTTTTCCCTGACGGTCGCCGGAGCGCCGACGAAGAGGCGGGCGCGGTTCCTGGCGATGCGGGCGCGATCGGCGTCGCTGTAGGGGTGCGCCGCCGCCTCCTCCGGGCTCGGCAGCGGCGCGTATTCGCCGTGCTCGCGGCGAAGCCAGTTCAGGTCCATGCTCGAGGCGAGGCGCTCGGCCTCGGCATCGGTGTCGGCGCAGACCACCGCGACGGCGAGGATCGCGTAAGGCCGGGCCTGGAAGCCGTCGCCGTTGTAGCCGTCGCGATACAGCCGCATGACCGCCGCCGCGTCGACGGAGGCGAAGTGGTGCGCGAAGGCGAAGCCGACGCCGATCTGCGCCGCGAGCCGGCCGCCATAGTCGCTCGACCCGAGCAGCCAGATCGGCGGCAGCGGCGCGTCGGAGGGCATCGCCGCGATCGCCCGGAACGGGTGGCCCTCGGGGAAGCCCCGGTCCCAGAAGATCAGCTCCTGCAGGCGCTCGAGGAAATCGTCGCCGCCGCGCGGCTCCTGCAGGCGCCTGAGCGCGAAGGCGGTGAGCTGGTCGGTGCCCGGCGCGCGTCCGAGGCCGAGGTCGATCCGGCCCGGGAACAGCGCCTCGAGCGTCTTGAAGCGCTCGGCGACGACGAGCGGCGCGTGGTTCGGCAGCATCACGCCGCCGGAGCCGACGCGGATGCGCTTCGTCGCCGCCGCGATCTGCCCGATCATGATCTCGGGCGCCGGGCTCGCGACCGAGGGCAGGTTGTGGTGCTCGGCGAGCCAGTAGCGGGTGTAGCCAAGCGCATCGGCGTGGCGCGCGAGATCGAGGCTGTTGCGCAGCGCCGCGCTCGGCGGCGTGCCCGAGGTCACGAAGGAGAGGTCGAGGACCGAGAGCGGCAGCATCGTCACGCCGGCTCGGCTTCGCCGGAGCGGATGGCGTCGGCGACGGCCCGGCCGATCGCGACGGTGCCGTCGCTGCCGCCGATGTCGTGCGAGCGCACGCGGGCCTCGCCGAAGGCGCGATCGATGCTGGTCTCGATCGCCCGGGCGGCAAGCCGCGCGTCTTCGCTGCCGTGGCGCTCAGCCAGCCAGTCGAGCATCAGCGCCGTCGAGAGGATCATCGCCGTCGGGTTGGCGATGCCTCGACCGGCGATATCAGGACCGGTGCCGTGGCTCGGCTGGAACAGCCCATGCTTGTCGCCGATGTCCGCGGAAGGCGCGAAGCCCATGCCGCCGACGAGCCCGGCGCCGAGGTCGGAGAGGATGTCGCCGAACAGGTTCTCCATCGGCAGCACGTCGAAATCCCAGGGGCGGCGGACCAGGTCGAGCGCCATGGCGTCGACGTAGTGGTGCCGCGCCTCGACATCGGGGTGGCGGGCCGCGGCCTCGTAGAAGACCTTTCGCATGAAGGCGAAGGAGCGGAAGACGTTCGCCTTGTCGACGAGGGTCACGCGGCCCGGCGTGCCGCGCTCGCGCTTGCGCCGCCTCGCGAGCGCGCAGGAGAACTCGGTCAGGCGCTCGGTGGTCGCGCGCGTGATGACCTGGGTGTCGCGCGCCTCGGCATCGCCGATCACCTCGCCCTTTCCGCGCGAGGCGAACATGCCCTCGATCGATTCGCGCACGATGACGAGGTCGATCCGCTCGGCCCGCGGATCGGCGAGCACCCGCGGCACGCCCGGAATGGCGCGGATCGGACGCACCCCGGCGTAGAGCCCGAAGGCGAAGCGCATGTCGAGCTGCGGCGCGATCTCGGTGCCGTCCGGATAGCGGATGTCGGGCCAGCCCATGGCGCCGAAGAGGATCGCGTCGGCTTGTGCCGCGCGCGCCATGCCGTCCGGCGGCAGGATCGAGCCGGTGTCCCGGTAGTGATGGGCGCCGCCGGGGATTTCGTCGCGGCCAAAGGCGAGGCCGAAGCGCGCCTCGACCGCGTCGAGCACGGCGAGCGCTGCCGCCATGACCTCGACGCCGATGCCCTCGCCGGGCATGACGGCGATGCGGAATGCGTTCGGTTTCATATCGACGCCCTGCCCTATCGCGGCCGCGCGATCAAGGCGAAGAGGCTCGCGAGACCGCCCGCGACCACCATGACCAGCACGCTCACGGCGTTGACGGCCGGCGTCGCGCCCTCGCGCATCTGGCCGTACATGTAGACCGGCAGCGGCGGCTCGGAGCCGACGAGCATCAGCGTGGTGTTGAAGTTCTCGAACGACATCAGCAGCGCGACGAGCCCGGCCCCGATCATCGCCGGCCGCAGGTAGGGCAAGGTCACGGTCCGGAACACGCGCCAGGTGCCGGCGCCGAGATCGAAGGCGGCCTCCTCGAGCGCCCGGTCGAAGCGCCGCAGCCGCGCCGCGACGATCAGCGTCGAAAGGCTGAGGATGAAGGCGAGCTGGCCCAGCACGATGAGCCCGAGCCCCGGCCGCAAGACGTCGAGATCGCGCTGCAGCCAGTCCTCGAGGCCGTTCGCAAGCCGCGAGAAGAAGGCGAGGATCGAGATGCCGAGGATCACGCCCGGGATCACCAGCGGCCACAGCATCATCATGGCAACGAGGGTCTTGCCGCGGAACCGCGCCCGCTCGAGAACCAAGGCGTTCGCGGTGCCGAGGGCGACGGCGAGCGCCGCGACGGGAAGCGCGACCTTGAGGCTGTTCGCGATGCTCGCCAGCATGGCGGGATCGCGCAGCACGCCGGGCCTGCCGAACACGGCGCCGGTGCCGACGAACCATTCGAGCGTGAAGCCCTTCCAGGGCGGCGCCGGGAAGGCGCTGGCGTTGAACGCGAAGACCGCGACCGTCGCGAGCGGCGCGAACAGGAACAGGTAGAAGGCGGCAACGTAGAGGCGCCAGGCGATGGTCGGGCGGCTCATCGCATCACCCTTGCCGCAAGGTCCGCCCGAGCGACTGGCCGGACAGCTTCAAGCCCACCCAGACGATGGCGGAGGAGAGCGCAAGCAGGAGGAAGCCGAAGGCCGAGCCTTGGGGCCAGTTGAAGCGGGTGATGAACTGGGCATAGATCTGCTCGGTGAACCACAGCCCGTTCTTGCCGCCGAGGAGCACCGGGGTGGCGAAATTGCCGACCGTCAGCATGAATACGACGACCGAGCCGGCGACGATGCCGGGCATGGCGTGCGGGATGACGATGCGGGAGAGCACCGTCGCGCGGCTGCCGCCGAGATCGTAGCCGGCCTCGACGAGCGACGGGTCGAGGCTGTCGAGCGCGTTGACGAGCGGCACCACCATGAATAAGAGCCCGCCATAGACGAGGCCGAGCACGACGGCGCCGTCGTTGTAGAGGAGCTCCACCGGCCCGGAGGCGAGCCCGAGCTTCTGCAGGAACGCCGAGACGACGCCGGTCTCGCGCAGGAGGATCATCCAGCCGAGCGTGCGCACGAGCTCGGAGACCCAGAACGGGATGAGGCAGAAGAGGAACAGGATCGACTTCGTCCGTCCCCGAGCCGCGCGGGCGATGAACAGCGCCACCGGGAACGCGAGCCCGAGGGTCAGCGCCGTCACCAGGATCGAGAGCACGGCCGTACGGGCGAAGGTGCGCCAATAGAGCGGCTCAAGAAAGAACTCGCGATAGTTGGCAAAGCCGAAGGCATAGACGCGGGGCGCGATCCGCTCGCTGAGGGAAAGAATGGCGATCTCGACATGCGGCAGGACGACGAGGCAGCCGAGCCACAGGATCGCCGGCGCGACGAGGAGCAGGAGCCAAAGCCCGCGCGGCGGTCTCATGCCGGGAAGATCCGGGTCGCCTCGGGCGTCCACCCGGCGACCACCGCGGTGCCGACGCTGATGCCGGCGAGCGGACCCGCCTGCGGCAGGGCGGCGCGGAGCGGCGTGCCGAGATCGGGAGCATCGATGAGGAGCGACGAGTTCGCGCCGTCGAAGAGCACGGCCGAGACGCGGCCGGCGAAGCGGTTCGGGAGATCCGGCAAGCCCGCCGGATCGGTCGCGAGCGCGATCGCCTCCGGCCGAACGAAAGAGGCCGCCCGGTGGTGGCCGTCGACCGTGCCCATGCCCTCGATGACGCTGCCGCTCGGAAGCCGCACCGCCGCCGAGCCGAAGGCCGGCGCCAGCACCTCGCCTGTCCACTGGTTGGTTTCGCCGACGAAGCCGGCGACGAAGCGCGTCGCGGGGTGATGGTAGAGCTCGCGCGGCGGGCCGACCTGCTCGAAGCGCCCGGCGTTCATGACCGCGACGCGGTCCGACATCACCAGCGCCTCGGACTGGTCGTGGGTGATGTAGACGAAGCTGGTGTTGAAGGTCGCCTGGATCTCTTTCAGCTCGAGCTTCATCTGCTCGCGTAGCTTGAGATCGAGGGCGCCGAGCGGCTCGTCGAGGAGCACGAGCGTCGGCTCGAGCACGAGGCAGCGGGCGATCGCCACGCGCTGACGCTGGCCGCCCGAGAGGGTGGCGACCGACCGGTCGGCAAAGCCCGGCAAGCCGACGCGGTCGAGCATGCGCCCGGTCCGCTCCGCCGCCTCGGCCTTGCCGACGCCGTGACAGCGCAGGCCGTAGGCGATGTTCTCGCCGACGCTCATCATCGGGAACAGCGCCAGGCTCTGAAACACCATGTTGCAGGGCCGGCGGTTCGCCGGCACGCCGAGGACGGAGCGGCCGCGGATGCGGATCTCGCCGGCGCTCGGCTCCTCAAAGCCGGCGATCATGCGCACAAGCGTGGTCTTGCCGCACCCGGAGGGCCCGAGGATCGAGAAGAACTCCCCCGGGCTGACCACGAAGCTCACGTCGTCGACGGCAAGGTGATCGTCGAAGCGTTTCGAGACCGAGGTGAGATCGAGATCGGGGGCGGATTCCATCGGGACTACGCGGAACACCTCTCCCGGGAGGGAGAGGTCGAGACGGCGTCAGCCGTCCGGGTGAGGGATTACGGCCTATACGCAGAGAGCGTAATCCCTCACCCGCTCGGCCTTCCGGCCGAGTCGGCCTCTCCCTCCGGGAGAGGCGGGAGCCCTTACGACCCCGCCTTCACCCTGTCGAGGATCTTGCCCTCGATCTCCTCGAGGCCGGCCGGCACCGCCGGGTACCATTTGATGTTGTCGATCGCCGCCTGCGGGAAGCTCTCGGCGTACTGCTCCTTGAGCTTGCCTTGGGTGAGCTTGTCGGCGCCGTTCGAGGCCGTGAAGTTGCCGGCCGAGGCCGCGACCTTCGCGGCGATCTCGGGGCGCATGTTGAAGTTGATCCACTTGTAGGCGGCGTCGTCGGCGCGGCCCTTCGCCGGGATCGCGAAGGTGTCGACCCAGCCGAGCGCGCCCGACTTCGGGGCGATGAACTTGATCTCCGGGTTCTCGGCGTTGAGCTTCCAGCCGCCGGTGTCCCAGGCCATGGCGGCCGTGACCTCGCCGGCCCGGATGGCGTTGAGCAGCGCGTCCTTGCCCTCCCAGAAGAACTTCACGTTCTTCTTGCACTCGGTCAGCCTGGCGCCGACCTTCTCCATCATGGCGGTGTAGTCCTTGGCGTTGCCGTAGGCCGCGAACGGGTCCATACCCATCGAGAACGCGAAGGCGATGAGCGCCGGGCGCTTTGCCCTGAAGCTCGCCTTGCCGGCGACCTCGGGGCCGCAGAGATCGGCGTAGTCGGCGACCTTCGGCGCGGCCTTGGTGTTCACGACGAGGCCGTCGGTGCCCCAGATGTGCGGCACGGCATAGACCTTGCCGTCGACGGTGGTGTTCTTCTTCGTCGCCTCGAGCATCGAGCCGATGAAGAGCTTGGCGTCGAGCTTCGACAGGTCGAGCGGCTTGTAGATGCCGAACTCCTGCTGCGGGCCGAGGATGCGGTCCTGGCTCGGCTGGGCGAGGTCGAAGCCCGCTCCTTGCGTCGCGCGGAGCTTCGAGATCATCTCCTCGTTGTTCGAGAGCGTGACCTCGACGGCGATGCCGGTCTCCTTGGTGAACTGCTGCACGATCTCGGCCGGGGCGTAGTCGGCCCAGGTCAGGAGCCGCAGCGTCTCGGCTGATCGGGCCGGTGCGGCGGCAAGCCCGGCGGAGAGGGCCGCCGCGAACCCCAGAAGCATTCGCTTGGTCGTCATCGGAATCTCCCTTGTGCCGCCGGTTCGCGGCATGCGGGCGGCATAGTCCCGCGCTGCTGCGATCATGTGACGGACGCCGC
>DAINQO010000061.1:0-15978 GCA_036742625.1 Microvirga sp. | reverse complement strand
AGGCGACGCCGGCCGACGTCGAGCGCATCCGCCAGAGCCTCGGCCTCGACCGGCCGTTCCTGGTCCGGTTCGGGGAGTGGTTCTTCCACATTATCCAAGGCGACATGGGAACCTCGATCTTCACCAACCTGCCGGTCTGGACGATGATCCGGCAGCGCATCGAGCCGACCCTTTCGCTGATGATCGTGACCCTCATCCTTTCCATCGTGGTCGCGGTGCCGATGGGCGTCGTGGCGGCCTGGAAGGCCGGCACCTGGATCGACCGGCTGATCATGGCGTTCGCGGTGTTCGGCTTTTCGGTTCCGGTGTTCGTGGTCGCCTACCTCCTCGCCTATGTCTTCGCCCTGCAGCTCGAATGGCTGCCCGTGCAAGGCTACACGCCGCTCGCCGAGGGGCTGTGGCCCTGGCTCGAGAACCTGATCCTGCCGTCGATTGCGCTCGGCTGCGTCTTCATCGCGCTGATCGCGCGGATCACTCGCGCGACCATGCTCGAGGTGCTGAGCCAGGACTACATCAAGACGGCGCGGGCGAAAGGCCTCGGCCAGTCGGCGATCCTGTTCCTGCACGCGCTGAAGAACGCCGCCGTGCCGATCGTGACCGTCATCGGCATCGGCATCGCGCTCCTCATCGGCGGCGCGGTGGTGACGGAGAGCGTGTTCGTCATCCCGGGGCTCGGGCGGCTGACGATCGACGCCATCCTGCGCCGCGACTACCCGGTCATCCAGGGCGTGGTGCTGCTCTTCAGCTTCGTCTACGTGCTCGTCAATCTCGCCGTCGATCTCGTCTACACGCTGATCGATCCGAGGATCCGCTATTGAACGCGCCGGTCCTCGTCACGCCGGCGCCGGAAGGCATCGCGGCGGCGCCCGAACTGCCCGACATCCTTCCGGTTCCGAAGGCGCATGGCCGGGTCTGGGGCTTCGTGCGCCGGCACCCGGCGATCGCCGTCGGCGGCGCGCTCGTCGCGCTCATGTTGCTGATGGCATTGCTGGCCCCGTATCTGTGGACCGTCGATCCGACGACGCTGGCGACGCATCGGCGCACGCGCGAGCCGTCGGCCGCGTACTGGTTCGGCACCGACATGCTCGGCCGCGACATCTACTCGCGCGTCCTCTACGGCGCGCGCGTCTCGCTGATCGTCGGCTTCTCGGTCGCGGTGCTCGCCTCCTTGGTCGGGCTCGTCATCGGCATCTTCTCGGGCTTCCTGCGCTGGGCCGACGCCGTCGTCATGCGGGTGATGGACGGGTTGATGTCGATCCCGCCGATCCTCCTCGCCGTGGCGCTCATGGCCCTGACCCGCGGCAGCGTCGGTAACGTCATCGTCGCGATCACCATCGCCGAGGTGCCGCGCGTCGCGCGGCTCGTTCGCGGCGTCGTCCTGTCGTTGCGCGAGCAACCCTATGTCGATGCCGCCGTCGCCGCCGGCACGCGCACGCCGATGATCATGCTGCGCCACATCCTGCCCAATACGCTGGCGCCGCTCACGGTGCAGGCGACCTACATCTGCGCGAGCGCGATGATCATCGAGGCGATCCTCTCCTTCATCGGCGCCGGCGTGCCGCCGACCATTCCGTCCTGGGGGAACATCATGGCCGAAGGGCGCGCGCTCTGGCAGGTGAAGCCCTACATCGTCTTCATCCCGGCGATCTTCCTCTCCGTGACGGTGCTCGCCGTGAATCTCCTCGGCGACGGGCTGCGCGACGCCCTCGATCCGCGCATGGCAAAGGAGATCTAGAGCGGTGGCGCTGCTCGACGTCGAGGATCTGCAGACCCATTTCCGGACCCCGGACGGCGTCAACCGCGCCGTCGACGGCGTCTCTTTCCAAGTCAAGGAAGGCGAGACGCTGGCGATCGTCGGCGAGAGCGGCTGCGGCAAGTCCGTCACCGCGAACTCGATCCTGCGCCTCATCCCCGAGCCGCCCGGCAAGATCGCCGGCGCGATCCGGTTCCAGGGGCGCGATCTCCTGGCGCTGCCCGAGCGCGCGATGCGCGACATCCGCGGCAACGACATCAGCATGATCTTCCAGGAGCCGATGACCAGCCTCAACCCGGTGCTGACGATCGGACGCCAGCTGCGCGAGACGCTGCGCCTGCACGAAGGCCTCGAGCGGCGGGCGGCGGAGGACCGCGCCGTCGAGATGCTGAACCTCGTCGGCATCCCGGAGGCGCGCCGGCGCCTTCGCGAGTATCCGCACCAGCTCTCGGGCGGCATGCGCCAGCGGGTGATGATCGCGATGGCGCTCGCCTGCAACCCGAAGCTGCTCATCGCCGACGAGCCGACGACGGCGCTCGACGTGACCATCCAGGCGCAGATCCTCGACCTGATGCGGGATCTCAAGCGCCGGATCGGGGCCGCGATCGTGCTCATCACCCACGACCTCGGCGTCGTCGCCGAGGTCGCCGAGCGGGTCATGGTGATGTACGCGGGGAAGAAAGTCGAGGAGGCGCCGGTCGCGGCCCTGTTCCGTTCGCCGCGCCATCCCTACACGCAAGGCCTCCTCGGCGCGGTGCCGAAGCTCGGCTCGTCGCTTTCCGGCGAGGCGACGCGGCTCGCCGAGATCCCGGGCCTCGTGCCGAGCCTCAAGAGCCGCATTCGCGGCTGCGTCTTCGCCGGCCGCTGCCCCTATGCGACCGACCTCTGCCGCGAGATCGCGCCGGCGTTGACGATGAAGGCGCCAAGCCACGTCGCCGCCTGCCACTACGCGCCGCGCGAGGCGGTCGCTGCATGAACGCGGGGCACTGTCCCTTCCTTTTCCCTCCCCCTTGCGGGGAGGGCGGACTCGGCCGGAGGCCGAGCCGGGTGGGGGTCGCAGGCGTAGAGCGCCGCTGGGAGGCCTGTCCTGGCGGCGCGGCGCAACGGCGCCGATCCGACCTGACCCGTCGACCCCCACCCCGCTCGGGGCTTTGCCCCGAGTCGGCCCTCCCCGCAAGGGGGAGGGGAAGGTTGGCCGCATGAGCGCGCCTCTCCTCGAGGTCAACGACCTCAAGAAGCACTTCCCGATCCGCGGCGGGTTCTTCCGAGGGCCGACGGCCTTCGTCTATGCCGTCGACGGCGTCTCGTTCCACGTCGAGAAAGGCGAGACGCTGGCGCTCGTCGGCGAATCGGGCTGCGGCAAATCCACGGTCGGGCGCGCGATCCTGCGGCTCTTCGACATCACCGCCGGCCAGGTGGTGCTCGACGGACGGCGCATCGACGACCTCTCGGCCGATGCCCTGCGGCCGCTGCGGCGGCGCGTGCAGGTCGTGTTCCAGGACCCGTTCTCGAGCCTCAACCCGCGCATGCGCGTGCGCGACATCCTGGCCGAGCCGATCCGCAATTTCGGCCTCGCGCGATCCGCCGCCGACCTCGAGGACAAGGTCGGACGCCTCATGGACACGGTGCGGCTGCCGCGCGACGCGGTGAACCGCTGGCCGCACGAATTCTCGGGCGGGCAGCGCCAGCGCATCGGCATCGCCCGGGCGCTCGCGGCCGAGCCCGACCTCATCGTCTGCGACGAGGCGGTCTCGGCGCTCGACGTCTCGGTCAAGGCGCAGATCGTCAACCTCTTGCAGGACCTGCAGAAGGAGCTCGGCCTCGCGCTTCTCTTCATCAGCCACGACCTCGCCATCGTCGAGCACATGACCCACCGCGTCGCGGTGATGTATCTCGGCAAGATCGTCGAGGTGGCGGGAAAGCGCGCGATCTTCTCGGCTCCGAAGCACCCCTATACCGAGGCGCTGCTCTCGGCCGTGCCGGTGCCCGAGCCCGGCGCCGGCCGCCAGCGCATCATCCTCAAAGGTGACGTGCCGAGCCCGATCAACCCGCCCAAGGGCTGCCGCTTCCACACCCGCTGCCCCTACGCCTTCGAGCGCTGCCGCGTCGAGGAGCCGCCGCTCAGGCCGGTGGAAACCGGACACCTCGCGGCCTGCCACCTTCACGACCTTGCGCCGCAGGACAACCCGCTCGGCGCAGCCCGGCCCGCGACGCGGCCGCACTGATCCGGAGAATGCCTGGCAGCTCCTGCCGGCCACGGCCTATGATTCCACCGATCGAGAGCTAGGATGCGAGGCACGGGAGAGAGCCGACATGGACGATTATCAGAACCGCAGCTACGGCGAGATCCCGGTCGGCTTCGGCGAAAAGCCCGGCATCGTCGTGGTGGATTTTCAGACCGCCTTCACCGACCCTCGATACCCGCTCGGCGGCGCCCCGCTGGTCATGCGGGCGGTCGAAAACACCGCGAAGCTCCTCGAAGTCGCGCGGCGCTACGACGTGCCCGTGGCGAGCTGCTACACGGCCTACATGAACGAGCGCGAGATGCCGTACTGGAAGATCACGGCGGTCCGCGACACCTTCCGCGAGGATCATCCGGGCTCCGCGCTCGATCCGCGGATCCACGACCCGAGCTACGATCTCACCGTCTGCAAGAAGGCGCCCTCGATCTTCTTCGAGACCGGGGTCAGCGCCTACTTCGTCAAGGAGCGGGTCGATACCGTCATCGTCACCGGCTGCAACACTTCGGGCTGCATACGGGCAACCGCGATCGACAGCTTCAGCTATCGCTTCCGCACCATCGTCCCGGAGGATTGCGTCGGCGACATCGAGGAGCAGCCTCACCGCGACAACCTGCGCGACCTCGGCCGGCGCTACGTCGATGTCGTCGACCTCGCGACCTGCCTCTCGTTCCTCGACGAATGGCGCAAGAAGAACGCGCACTAGGCTCAACGCAAATCCCGATGCCCGCTCGTACCTGGAGCCTGCGATGAGCATGCCGGCCGCGTCTTGCGTCAATGAGAACGTCTATCAGCGCCTCGGCCTGCGCACGATCGTGAACGCCTCCGGCCCCTCGACGCGGCTCAGCGGCGGCATCATGCGTCGCGAGGTTGCCGAGGCCATGGCCGAGGCGTCGCAATGGTGCGTCGATCTCGCCGAGCTGCAGGGGCGGGCGAGCGAGATCCTCGCCGAGACCACCGGCGCCGAGGCCGGATACGTGACCGCAGGAGCATCGGCGGCTTTGATGCTGGCGACGGCCGCCTGCCTCGCCGGGCTCGATCCGGCGAAAATGAACCGCCTGCCGGACACGACCGGGATGGCGAACGAGGTCGTCGTTGCGCGCAGCCAGCGCAACATGTACGACCACGCCGTCGCCCAGGCCGGGGCGAAGCTGATCGAGGTCGGTATTCCCGATCGCTTCTCCGGCGCCGGCGTGCGCGACACGCAGGTCTGGGAATACGAGGCGGCGATCGCCGAGCGGACGGCGGCAATCCTATGGGTCGCGCAGCCGCACGCCGAGCCGGGCCTGACGGAGATCGTTGCCCTCGCCCGCCGGCATGGCCTGCCGCTGATCGTCGATGCGGCCGGTCAGCTGCCGCCGGCCGAGAACCTGAAGCGTTTCATCGCCGAAGGGGCCGACCTCGTCGCTTTCTCGGGCGGCAAGGCGATCGGCGGGCCGCAGGCCTCGGGCATCCTCGCCGGCCGGCGCGAGCTCATCCAGTCGGCAGCGCTCCAGCAGCTCGACCACGACACCTACTTCGAGCAGTGGAGCCCGCCGGCGAGCCTGTTCGACAAGCACAAGCTGGCCGGCCTTCCGGCAAGCGGCATCGGGCGCGCGGCGAAGTGCGGCAAGGAGGAGATCGTCGGCCTCCTCACCGCGCTCAAGCTCTTCCTCGAGGAGAATTCGGAGGAACGGCGCCGGGGCTGGCTCGCGACCTGCGCGGAGATCGCTCACGGCCTTGCGGGAATGAACGGTGCGGCGGTCGCCCTCGTCGACCAGAAATACAAAGGCGCGCCGGCGGTCGAGCTTGCGATCGACGAGGCCGTGCTCGGCCTGTCCGCCCGCGCGCTCATCAAGCGCCTGCAGGACGGCGATCCGCCAGTCCACGCGAACCACGCGCGCGTGCGCGACGGCATCGTCGTCTTCGGCCCGACCTGCATGAGGCCGGGCGATGCCGCGATCGTCGTCGCGCGCGTCCGTGCCGAACTCAGCGCGCGGTGACAAGCCCGCATCGGATAGGAGCCCACACCATGACCATGCCGGCATTCACGAGCGCCGATCTCGATGCGCTGCGCCAGTGGGATACGCCCACCATCTGCAACGGCCTCGAGCTCATCGTCCCCGAGCGGAGAGGCCTTGGCTTCACCGTCGATCCTCTCGTCGCCTGGGATCCGGCGCTGCCGCCGATCGTCGGCGTCGCCCGCGTCGGCACCATCCGGGCGAAGGAACCGCCGCGCGGCCCGGTCGCGGACCGGGCGGATTGGTACGATTACGTGGCACGCGCCGAGCATCCGACGATCGTCGTCATTCAGGATATCGACGATACGCCGGGCTACGGCGCCTTCTGGGGCGAGGTCAACTCGGCGCTTCACAAGGCGCTCGGCGCCCGCGGCTGCGTGACCAACGGCTCGTTCCGGGACGTGACCGCCTGGGCCGAGGGCTTCCAGATGCTCGGCGGCCGCATCGGACCGAGCCACGCCCATGTCCACGTCGTCGATTTCGGCAGGCCGGTGAACGTCTTCGGCATGCTGGTCGGGCACGACGACGTGATCCACGCCGACCGGCACGGCGCCGTCGTCGTACCAGTCGAGGCGGTGACCAAGCTGCCGGCCGCGATCGCGCTGATCGAGCGCCGCGAGCGCGTCATCCTCGATGCCTGCCGGGCCTCGAACTTCTCGGCGAAGGACCTGCGCGAGATCATGAAGCGGTCGCGCGAGATACACTGAGCCGCAATCTGGAGCCGCGCGGCCGACGACAGGCGCGCCTTCAGCTGCCCTCGATCAGGACGCAGTGCCGGGGCTCCACCGACAGGAAGGCGTCCCGTCCCTCCGGAATGGGCTCCAGCGCCGCCGATCGGACGACAAGGTCGCGGTCGCCCCAGGTCACGTTCACCTGCGAGAAGTCGCCCTGGAAGACGCAGTGGTGAACCCGCACCGGCCAAACGTTCCTTAAGCCGGCCGGCCGCTCGAAGCTGAGCCGAAGGTAGACCGTGCGGACCGAGAAGACAGGTTCGGGCGGCACGGCGCGGCCGTGCGCGACGCCGTGAACGATCTGTCCGGCCGACGTTTCCAGCGCGATCAAGCCGTCGCTCGCGAGGTCCGGCCGCAGCCGGCCGGCGATCAGGTTCGAGGAGCCGATGAAGTCGGCCACGAAGGCGTTGCGCGGCAGGTTGTAGATCTCGGTCGGCGACCCGATCTGCTCGATGTTGCCGTCGCGCATGACGACGATCCGGTCCGACATGGCGAGCGCCTCCTCGAGGTCGTGCGTCACGTAGACCGAGGTGATGCCGAGCCGGTGCTGCAGCTCGCGGAGCTCGATCCGCATGTCGGCACGCAGCTTGGCATCGAGGTTCGAGAGCGGCTCGTCGAACAGGAGGACCGAGGGCTGGAACACGCAGGCCCGGGCAAGCGCCACGCGCTGCTGCTGTCCGCCCGAAAGCGCCGACGCCGGCCGGTTCTCGTAAGGGGCCATCTGCACGAGCGCGAGCGCTTCCCTGACCCGCGTCAGGATCTCCTGCCGACTCTTGCGGCGCACGCGCAGGCCGTAGGCGACGTTCTCGAAGACGGTCATGTGCGGCCAGATGGCGTAGGACTGGAACACCATCGAGAGGCCGCGCTTCTCGGCCGGGATGTTGATGCCCTCCGCCGACGCGTACATCGTCTGCCCGCCGATGCGGATCGCGCCCGAGCTCGGGCGCTCGAGACCGGCGATCGCCCGCAAGGTCGTCGTCTTGCCGCAGCCGGAGGGCCCGAGCAGGGTCAGCTGCTCTCCGGCCCGGACCCGGAAGCTGATGCCCTTCACGGCCGGCACGGGCCCGTAACGGATCTCCAGATTCTCGATCTCGATATGCGTCCGAGGGGTTGCGGCCTCCGACGCCGCAGCCGCATGCTTCCCGTCGTCCGGCGACAGCGGCTCCATGCGGTCTACTCGCCCGCGTACATCGACGCGCGCCGCGTCAGGGCGAGGAACACCACCATCGCGACCGCGATCACCAGGGTTTGGATCAGCGCCATCGCGGCGGTGAGCTCGGCGCTCGTCGCGAACCACGATTCGACGATCGTCGGCGTGACCACCTTGGCGTTCGGCCCCATCAGCAGGATCGAGGCGCCGAGCTCGCGCACGCTGGCGATGAAGAGCAGGAGCCAGGCGGCGAGAAGTCCAGGCCGGAGCAGCGGCATCGTCACGGTGCGGATGCGATAGCCCCACGGCGCGCCGCACATCTGCGCGCATTCCTCGAGGCTCTTGTCGATCTGCAGCATCACGCCCGAGATGGTGCGGACGCCGAGCGGCAGGAACACGGTCAGATAGGCGATGAGCAGGAGCCAGAGCGTGCCGTAGATCGGGATCGGGAAGACGATCCAGGCCCACATCATGCCGAAGGCGAAGACCAGGCGCGGCACCGCCTGGGGGAACATCACCAGGTATTCGATGAACCCGCTGCCGGGCAGCCTCGAGCGGTAGATGAGCCACGAGATCAAGCCCATCAGCACGACGCCGATGCTCGCTGTGGCGACCCCAAGCAGCAGGCTGTTCCCGAGCGCCGCCCGCACGGCATTCATCGTGAAGGCGGTCTGATAGTTGGCAAGCGTCCAATTCGACGCCGCCGGAAAGGCAACGGCGATCTTCTGCACCGAGGCGAAGGCCAATGTCATCAAGGGCAGCGCGACCGAGAGGAGAACGTAGAGGACGCACACGGCGAAGAGCAGCCAGCGCAGGCGCCCGACGTCCATCACCCGCGGCCGGAACGCCTTGCCGCTGATCGTGACGTAGCTCCGCCCGGCGATCAGCCGGCGATAGAGGAACAGCATCAGGAACATGACCGCGAACAGCGACACCCCCATCGCCGCGGCGAGCGGGATGCGCGGCGGGTATTGCGAGACGAGCTGGTACATCGCCGTGGTGACGACGTAGAAGCGGTCGGGATTGCCGAGCACGAGGGCCGCCGAGAACGAGCCCAGCATCTCGGCGAACACCAGGATCGCCGCCCCGAGCACGCCCGGGGCGACGAGCGGCAGCGTCACCCGAAGCATCGTCCTGAGGCGGCTGGCGCCGATCACCTGCGAGGCTTCCTCGAGCGCCGGGTCCATCGACTTCATCACCGCGCCGATCATCACGAAGGCGACGGAGCCCTCGAACAGCGCCATGACCCAGGCGATGCCGAACGGCGTGACGAGATTGATCAGTGCATCGGTGCCCCCGAGCGCGCGCCAGACCTGGTTGACGAAGCCGCTCTCCGGCGCCCCAAGCAGGCTCCAGGCGAAGGCGCCGAGCAGCGGCGTCATGTAATAGGGCACCGCCATGAGCTGCTCGAGGGTGCGCCGGCCGGGCACGTTCGTGCGCGACAGGATCCAGGCGGTCACGAAGCCGAAGAGCAGCGCCATCACCGTCGCCGCAAGCGAGACGGTGAGCGTGTTGAGCATGATCTCGGAATACTGCGGCAGCGCCTCGAAATTGCCGAGCCCATACGCGGTCGGCGGCCGAGCGTCGGGGTCGCCGACGTCAAGCGCCGCCTGCATGAGATAGAAGATCGGGTAGAGGACGAGGACGCCCGCGGCGCCGGCGACGCCGAAGCCGGCGATGGCCTGTCCCGACGGGACTCGCCACCGCAGCGCGGGCGCCTGCATGCTTCGCGCTCCCTACAGCCCGAGCATGCCGTTCCAGTCCTTGGTGAACTTGTCGCGGCTGCCGAGATAGTCGGCATAGTCGGTCGGGAAGAGCAGCTTGAAATCGGCAAGGCGCTTGCCGGTCGGCATCGGCGGCGCGTCGGTGCGCAGCGAGCCGTAGATCAGGTGCGGATTGCTCTGGTAGAACGCCTGCCCGCGGCTCGACATCGCCCAGTCGACGAAGAGCTTCGCGACCTCCGGGTGCGGCGCCTTGTCGACGATTCCGACCAGGAGCGGCGTTGCCGGAAGGCCGTCGGCGGGCGCGACGAACTCGATCGCCGCACCCTTCTCCTTGTACAGCACATAGGCGGCGTATTCGGCGAGCGCGCAGACCTTGTCGTCGCCCTTGGCAAGCCGGTCGAAGAGCTGGACCCGCGAATCGAATCCGCGCGGGCGCTGCTTCGCGAACTCCTTCCAGTAGTCGTCGCCGTAGAGCTTGCGCAGCTCGTACCACTGCACGAACTGGATGCCGGAGGAGGAGATCTTGCAGCTCATGGCGTTGCGCCACTTCGGATCGAGCAGATCCTTCCAGCTCTTCGGCGCCTCCTCGGCCTTCACCTTGGCGGTCGAGTAGGCAAGGCCGCCGAAGGTGACGCCGGTCCAGAAGAAGGCGCCGGCCGGATTGCTGAGGTATTCGGGCTTGTAGCCGCCGGCTTCCGGCGAGTGGTAGATCTCGTAGCCGCCCTTCTTCTGGAAATCGAGCGCCGGGGCGAGGTCGGAGAGCTGAAGGATATCGACGTCGAACCGGCCGGCGGCGCGCTCGGTCGAGATCTTGTTGTACAGCGCGCCGGTCTGGGCCCGGACATAGCTCGTCTTGATCTTCGGGAAGTCCTTGCCGAACGCTTCGGCGATCGCCGCGGTGCCGGCCTCGTTCTCGTGGCAGTAGAAGACGAAGGCGCCCTCCTGCTCGGCCTTGGCGACGTCGGCATAGGTGAGGAAGTCGAGAACCTTGGTCGGGGTTTTGGCCGGCGCCTGGGCATGGGCGCCGCGCGCCGAAAGGCCGGCGAGCGCGACAGACGCTCCGAGAAGCGTTCGGCGGGTCAGCTTGTCTCGGTTGGGTCCGGGCATCGCGTTTCTCCCAATAGCACTGATGAGCGCTCTCGTCGGCGTTCGCGGCCTTACGTCGTCCACAATGGTTCGCAAAAGCGCGTCGTGCAACGGCTTAAGGGCGGGCAGGGGGCACTCGCAGAGCGGGGAGCCCAGGCGCGTTGACAGGGCGGGATCGATCGATTGTGGTGTGCATCCCAATCACGACCCCGAACAGCGGCACCGCTCGCGGGGCATCACGGAGCGGAGACCTCGATCATGCGGCGATCATTGCGGCTCGCGGTCCTCGCCTTCGGCGCCTCGCTCCTGACGGGAGCCGGCGCCGCCGAAGCGCAGCAGAAGCTCGTCGTCTACTCGGCGAACGACAGCACGCTGAACGATCTCGTCTTCGCCGCTTTCGGAAAGGAATCGGGCATCCAGGTCGAGCCGGTCTCGACCGGCTCGGGCGTGCTCGTGAAGCGCCTCCAGGCCGAGAAGGACCGGCCTCAGGGCGACATCATCTGGGGCATCAACCGAGCGCTGCTCGAGGGCAACAAGGCCCATTTCGCGCCCTACAAGACGAAGGATGCGGAAGCCGTCCCGGCCCAGTTCCGCGACCCCGAAGGGCTATGGACCGGCACCAACGTGCATCTCCTCGTCATCCTCCAGAACACGAAGGCATTGCCGGAGGCCGGCGGCCCGAAGGGCTGGAGCGACCTCCTCGACCCAAAATACAAGGGCAAGGTCGCCTTCACCGACCCGGCGAATTCCGGCTCCGCCTATTCGAACGCGACCATGCTCGTCGAGCAATGGGGCGGCGGCGACGCCGGCTGGGCGAAGCTCAAGGCGCTGTTCGCCAACACGAGGGTGTTGAACCGCTCGACGCTCGTGTTCCAGGGGGTCGGCAATGGCGAGTACCCGCTCGGGATGTCGCTCGAATATGCCGGTCCGCTTTGGGCGAGCAACGGCGCGCCGGTCAAGACCATCTACCCGGCCGACGGCACCCTCGCACTGATGGAGGGCGTCGCGGTCATCAAGGGCGGGCCGAACCCGGACGCGGCGAAGAAGTTCGTCGACTACGTCACGCGCAAGGACGTCCGTGAGATGATCCTGAAGGCGACCTTCCGCCGGCCGGCGCGCCAGGACCTCGACCTCTCGACGCTGCCGGGCGCCATGCCGCCGCTCGCGAGCCTGAAGCTCCTCGAATACGACGAGGAGGGCTGGAACGCGAAGCGCACCGAGACGCTCGAGAAGCTCAAGGAAACCATCCAGGCGACGCGCTGAGCGGGCCCGTTCGCGGACGCTGACCTTTGGCCAGCATCGGGATCGATCGCGTCAGCCGATCCTTCGGCGCCGTGCGCGCCGTCGACGACATCTCGATCACCATCGCCGATGGCGAGTTCTTCACTTTGCTTGGGCCCTCCGGCTGCGGCAAGACCACGCTCTTGCGGATGGTCGCCGGCTTCGCGGAGCTCGAGAGCGGGGAGGTGCGTTTCGGCGCCCGGCGCATCGACACGCTGCCGCCGCACAAGCGCAACACCGGCATGGTGTTCCAGAACTACGCCATCTTCCCGAACCTGACCGTCGGCGGCAACGTCGCCTACGGCCTCAAGGCGCGGGGCGTTGCGCGGAGCGAGATCGATGCCCGCGTCTTGAGCGCCCTGCGCCTCGTCCAGCTCGAAGGCTACGACGCGCGCTGGCCGCACCAGCTCTCCGGCGGCCAGCTCCAGCGCGTCGCGATCGCCCGGGCCCTGGTGATCGAGCCCGAGGTGCTGCTCTTGGATGAACCGCTCTCGAATCTCGACGCGCAGCTCAGGGTCGAGATGCGGGGCGAGATTCGCGAGCTGCAGAAGACGCTCGGCATCACCGCGATCTACGTGACGCACGACCAGGAGGAGGCGCTGTCGATCTCGGACCGGGTCGCGGTGATGCGCGGCGGGCGCCTCGAGCAAATCGGCGCGCCGAAGGAGCTGTACCGCCGGCCGGCGACGCCTTTCGTCGCGGCCTTCCTCGGCACGACCAATCTTCTCGACGGCATGGTCGCCGGGCAACAGGGGCAGGGCACCGTCGTGCGGCTCGGCACCAGCGCCTTCGTCGTACCGAAGCTCGCCGCGGCCGAGGGCGCCGCCGTCACCTTCTCGCTTCGTCCCGAGGCCCTCCGCCCGCTCGCCGCGGGCGACGCCGCGCCCGAGGGCTTCGCGACGATCGCCGCCGAATTGACGCGGCTCGAGTTCCTCGGCGCGCTGACGCGAATCGAGGCTCGCCTCGGCAACGGCATGCTTTTGCGGGCCGCGTTCCTCGATATGCCGCTCGACCGCATGGCGGCAGGCGACGCCATCGTTTTCGCCTACGACCCGGAGCGCATCATCGTCTTCGGGTCTTCGCCCGCATGACGAGCCTTGCCGCCCCGCGCATGCGGTTTCCGCTGACGGTCGCCGTCGTGGCGCTCGCGTTCCTCGCCGTGTTCTTCCTCTACCCGCTATCGCGGATCTTCAGCGCGAGCTTTCTCGATCCGAGCGGCGTGCACCTGACGCTGCGCAACTACGCCAAGATCCTCGGCAGCGGCTTCTACCAGGGCAGCGTCATCAACAGCCTCGGCATCGGCGCCGCCGCGACGCTGGTGACGACCGCGCTCGCGGTGCCGCTCGCGGTCGCGGTCGCGCGCTTGCCGGTCGCCGGCAAGTCGGCCCTGCTCTCGCTCGTCGTCCTGCCGCTCGTGCTGCCGAGCTTCGTCTCGGCCTATGCCCTCGTGCTCATGCTCGGGCGCGCCGGTTTCGTCGGGCAGTGGCTGCGCGATCTCGGCGTGCCGTTCACCTCGATCTACGGCGCCGGCGGCATCGTCGCGGTCTACGCGCTCACCCTCTACCCCTATGTGCTCCTGCCGACGCTCGCCGGCCTCAAGGCGATCGACGTCTCGGTCGAGGAGGCGAGCCAGAACCTCGGCGCGTCGCGCTGGCGGGCTTTCTGGACCGTGAGCCTACCGCTCGTCATCCCGTCGGTGCTCGCCGGCGCGCTCCTCGTCTTCATCGAGACGCTGGAGAATTTCGGCGTGCCGTTCGTGCTCGCCGAGGACAAGCCGATCCTCGCGGTCGAGGCGTTCAAGCTCTTCGTCGGCGAGACCGACCAGAACCCGGCCTCGGCGGGCGTGCTCGGCGTGCTGCTCGTCACCTTGACCGCACTCGTGCTGCTGATCCAGCGCCGCTATCTCGGGCGGCGCCGCTTTGCCACCGGGGCGCGCCGGTCGCCGCCGGTGCTTGCCGTCCGCGGCGGCCTGCGCTTCGCCGCGACGCTCTATTGCTGGACGCTCGTCCTCGCCTCGCTCCTGCCCTTCGCCGCCGTCGTCGTGCTCGCCTTCATGAAGTTCCGCGGCCCGGTGCTGCAGGGCAGCTTCAGCCTCGACAACTTCACCGATCTGTTCTCGCGCTCGGCGCGGCCGCTCGGCAACACGCTGATGCTGTCGACGATCGCGGCGCTTGCCGCGGCGGCGATCGGCGTGCCGGTCGGCTACGCCGTGACGCGCTTCCGCTCCTCGCTGACGACGGTGCTCGACGTCGTCGCGACGATGCCCTTCGCGGTCGCCGGCACGGTGCTCGGCATCGGGCTCATCATCGCCTTCAACGGCGGCTTTCTCGTTCTCACCGGCGGCTGGCTCATCATGGTGCTGGCCTATGTGGTGCGGAAGCTGCCGTTCTCGGTGCGGGCGGCAAGCAGCATTCTCCATCAGATCGACCCGAGCCTCGAGGAGGCCTCGATCAACCTCGGCGTCTCGCCGCTGATGACCTTCCTGCGCCTCACCGTGCCGCTGATGCTCGGCGGCATCGTCGGTGGCATGGTGCTGACCTTCGTCACCGTATCGTCGGAGCTGAGCTCGACCGTCGTGCTCTACAGCGGCCAGTGGCAGACGCTGACCGTGGTCATGTTCCAGGCGCTGGAGGGCACCGGCGCCGGCACCGCGGTCGCCGCGGCCTCGCTCCTAGTCCTCATCACCCTCGTGCCGCTGGCGCTCGTCCACCGCCTGTTGCGGCGCCACGAGATGTCCCTACTCTGAGGCCGGGCATGGGAGGGGAGGCGCCGATGAGCGCGGGCGGCGACGAGCCGAAGCCCTGGCACGCGGTCGTGCGCGAGACGCTGAAGCAGAACGACGTCCGGCTCGTCCCTTACGTGCCGGACCGGGTGCTGACGCCCTTGATCAAGGGCGTGCACGAGGACGGCTTCTTCACCGCCTTCGCGACGACCCGCGAGGAGGAGGCGGTCGGCATCGTCGCCGGCGCCTGGATGGCGGGGCTTCGCGGCGCCGTGCTGATGCAGACGAGCGGCTTTGCGACGCTCGCCAACGTCCTCGCCTCGCTTGTGGTGCCGTGCCAGATCCCGCTCGTGATGATCGTCTCCGAGCGCGGCACGCTCGGCGAGTTCAACCTCGGCCAAGCGATGGTCTGCCGGACGATGCGGCCGGTGCTCGACGCGCTCGGCATCGAGAGCCACACTCTGCAGCGCCTCGACGAGGTCGCCTTCGTCGTCGACCGCTCGATCAAGCAGGCGCTCGCGACGCAGGCGCCCTGCGCCCTGATCCTGTCGCCGCTGCTCACCGGCGGCAAGACCTTCTCGCAATAGGAGCCGGCATGGCGACGCCCGACGCAAAGCCGTCCCATCGCGGCAACCTCAAGGTCATGAACCGCTTCGAGCTGACGAAGCGGCTCGTCGCCCGGCTTGCCCGCGACGAAGCCGTCGTCGCCGGTATCGGCAACACCAATTTCGATCTCTGGGCGGCGGGCCGGCGGCCGCAGAACTTCTACATGCTCGGCAGCATGGGGCTCGCCTGCCCGATCGCGCTTGGCGTCGCGCTGGCACAGCCGGAGCGGGGCGTCGTCGCGCTCGAGGGCGACGGCTCGCTCCTGATGCAGCTCGGCTGCCTGTCGACGATCGCCATGCTGGCGCCGAAGAACCTCGCCATCGTCGTCATGGACAACGGCTGCTACCAGATCACCGGCGCCCAGCCGACCGCGACCGCGGCGGCGGCCGACCTCGTCGCCATCGCCCGCGGCTGCGGGCTTTCCCAGAGCGAATGGGCAGCCGACGAGGGCATGTTCGAGGGCCTCCTCGCCCGGGCGCTCGACGGCGAAGGACCGTCGCTGATCGCGGTCCGCATCGACGACAAGCCCGCCGAAGCCACGACCGAGCGCGACCCGCGCCTCATCCGCGACCGCTTCATGCAGGGGCTCGGCGTGCGCCGCTAGGGCGCGCCCCTCACTGGGCGACGGCCAGCCTCGGGATCCAGGTGGTGATCGCCGGGACGAAGGTGATGAGGAGGAGGGTGG
>DAINQO010000060.1:0-16195 GCA_036742625.1 Microvirga sp. | reverse complement strand
GGGGAGGGCGGACTCGGGCGAAGCCCGAGCCGGGTGGGGGTCGCTGGACAGAAGGCGCCGGCATTGCGGCGCTCCCTCTCCCCCCTCGCGGGGGAGAGCCGACTCGGGCGAAGCCCGAGCGGAGAGGGGGGGCGCCGGCCATAGAGCGCTGGCGGCTGAAGTTAGGCGCTTTCCTCTCAGCCGCAGGGCTCAGGCTCGGACGGTCCGTGCTCCGGCCCCGCGCCGCCCACCCCTGCCCCTCTCCGCAAGGGGGAGGGGATTCGCGCACATCCGTTCGTCTTCAACTCCATGGCCTTGCGCTTATCGCCTTGGGCGCGATTCCAGCACATGCCCGCGAGCTGCGCGTCTGCGCCGATCCCAACAACCTGCCGTTCTCGAACGAGGCGCGGGAGGGGTTCGAGAACAAGGTCGTCGATCTCATCGCCGAGGACCTCGGCGCGACCGTCGCCTACACCTGGTGGGCGCAGCGGCGCGGGTTCGTGCGCAATACGCTGAAGGCCGGGCTGTGCGATCTCGTGCCCGGCACGCCGAGCAACATGGAAATTCTGCGCACGACGCGGCCCTATTACCGCTCGGTCTACGTCTTCGTCACCCGGGCCGACGCTCCCGCCGTGACGTCCCTCGACGATCCCGCCCTGCGCGAGGCGAAGGTCGGGGTCCACCTCATCGGCGATGACGGCTTCAACACGCCGCCGGCGCATGCGCTGTCGCGGCGCGGCATCGTCGAGACCGTGCGCGGCTACTCGATCTACGGCGATTACGCCAAGCCGAACCCGCCGGCCCGCATCGTCGAGGCGGTGGCGTCGGGCGAGATCGACGTCGCGGTGGTCTGGGGACCGTTCGCCGGGTACTTCGCGCCGCGCCAAACGGTGCCGCTGCGGGTCGTGCCGGTGACGCCGCAGGTCGACGCGCCGAGCCTGCCGATGACCTTCGACATCGCGATGGGCGTGCGCCGCGAGAACGAGGCTTTCCGGCAGGAGATCGATGCCATCCTCGCCCGCCGCAGACCTGAGATCGATGCCATTCTTAGCACTTATGGCGTGCCCCGCGCCGACCCGCCGACGCGCGTCGGAGCCGTTCAATGAAGGCGCTCGCCGTCCTCGCCCTCACGGCGTTGGCGCTCGCCGGCTGCCAGCGCGAGGAGCGCAGCTTCCGTTCCTCCCCGACCGAGAGCGAGGAGAAGGTCGCGCTCGTGCCGCTGTTTCCGGGCTCGTCCGGCCCGACGAGCGAGGTCAGCGGCAAGGGCAAGGCGTTCGAGGGCAACGCCTACCACCTCGCGCAGGGCAAGACGCTCTACCGCTGGTTCAACTGCGTCGGCTGCCACGCCAATGGCGGCGGCGGCTCCGGGCCGGCGCTGATCGACGACGTCTGGATCTATGGCGGCTCGATCGAGAACATCGTCCACACGATCCGCGAGGGTCGGCCGAACGGCATGCCGTCGTTCCGCGGCAAGATCCCGGACGATCAGATTTGGCAGATCGCCGGCTATGTGCGCTCGATGAGCGGCAATGTGCCGAAGGACGCGGCGCCCTCGCGCGACGACCACATGCATCCGCGCCCGGCCGAGAACCGCACCCCGACCTTCCCGCCCGTGACCGGCGGCAACACGCCTCCCTCGGGTCAGGCGCCGCAGTGAGGCGGCGATGAGGATCCGCGCTTCCATCCTCCTGTGTTTCGTCGCCCTCGCCCTCGCGGGCTGCCGGGGCTGGCAGTCGGCGCTCGATCCGCAAGGACCGCAGGCGCGCGAGCTCGCCTGGCTGTTCTGGATATTCACCGCCGTGCTGACCGCAATCTTTGTCGCGGTGATGATCGCGCTCGCCGTCGCGCTCATGCGCCGCGGCCCGCCGCGCGCCGACCCGCTCGCCGTCGACCCGGCGAGCGAGCGGCGCATCAACTTCGTCGTTGCCGGCCTCGCGGCCGCGACCGGCGTGACGGTGCTGGTGCTGACCGGGTTCAGCTTCGTCTCGCAGCGCAACCTCTTCCGTGTCGAGGAGGAGGCGGTCACGATCCGCATCACCGGGAACCAATGGTGGTGGGACGCCCGCTACGAGGACGCCGACGCGAGCCGCAGCTTCACGACCGCAAACGAGCTCCACATCCCGACCGGCCGGCCGGTGAAGGTCAAGCTCGTGTCCGCGGACGTGATCCACTCCTTCTGGGTCCCGAGCCTCATGGGCAAGCAGGACCTGATCCCGGGCCAGGAGAACGACATCCGCCTCGTCGCCGACCGGCCGGGCACCTACCGCGGCCAATGCGCCGAGTTCTGCGGCCTGCAGCACGCCCATATGGGCATCCTCGTCGTCGCCGAGGACGAGGCGGCCTTCGCGCGCTGGCGCGATGCGCAGATCCGGTCCGCGGATCCGCCGGACAACCCCGATCGGCAAAAGGGGCTGCAGGCCTTCCTGTCGCGGCCCTGCATCATGTGCCATTCGGTGCGCGGCACGCCGGCGGGCGGGCGGGTCGCGCCCGACCTGACCCATGTCGGCAGCCGCCGCTATCTCGCCGCCGGCACGCTGCCGATGAGCCGCGGCAACCTCGCCGCCTGGATCGTCGACCCGCACGGCATCAAGCCCGGCGTCAACATGCCGACGATGAAGCTCGATCCGGACGACATCAACTTCATCGCCGCCTATCTCGAGGGCTTGAAATGAGCGAGGCCGCGCTCGCCCGCAACGGCCGCGACCTGCGCGACACCGCGCTCGGCGACGCCGAGCTCGACGCGCGCCTTGCCCGGACCTGGGGCACGACGGCGAGCCTGATCGGCCGGCTCTCGACGGTCGACCACAAGATCGTCGGCCGGCGCTATCTCCTCACCGCGCTCGCTTTCCTGCTGCTCGGCGGCGCGCTTGCCGCGGTGATGCGCCTGCAGCTCGCGCGGCCGGAGAGCCAGCTCGTCGGGCCGGATCTCTACAACCAGCTCTTCACCATGCACGGCACGACGATGATGTTCCTGTTCGGCGTGCCGGTCGCCGAGGCCTTCGCCGTCTACCTCGTGCCGCTGATGGTCGGCACGCGCAACATCGCCTTCCCGCGCCTCAACGCCTTCAGCTACTGGATGTACCTGTTCGGCGGCATCTTCCTGTGGTCCGCCTTCGCGCTGAACATCGGGCCCGACGTCGGCTGGTTCGCCTACGTGCCCTTGGCCGGCCCGCAATACGGCATCGGCAAGCGCCCGGACGTGTGGGCGCAGATGATCACCTTCACCGAGGTGTCCGGGATGGCGGTGGCGATCGAGATCATCGTCACCGCCTTCAAGCAGCGCGCCCCCGGCATGACGCTCGACCGCATCCCGCTCTTCGTGTGGGCGATGATCGTGACCGCGTTCTGCATCGTCTTCGCGATGCCGGCGGTGATGCTGTCATCGACGAGCCTCATCCTCGACCGGCTCGTCGGCACGCATTTCTACAACGCCGCCGAGGGCGGCGATGCGCTGCTCTACCAGCACCTGTTCTGGTTCTTCGGCCACCCCGAGGTCTACATCATCTTCCTGCCGGCGACCGGCATGGTGTCGGCGATCGTCGTGACCTTCGCGCGCCGGCCGGCCTTCGGCTACCTGCCGCTCGTGCTGTCGCTGATCGCCGTCGGGTTCCTGTCCTTCGGGCTGTGGGTGCACCACATGTTCGCGACCGGGCTGCCGCAGCTCGGCGCGAGCTTCTTCACCGCGAACAGCATGCTGATCGCGATCCCGAACGGGGTGCAGATCTTCTGCTGGATCGCGACGCTGTGGAGCGGGCGGCCGCTGTTCCGAACGCCGCTGTTCTTCGTCCTCGGATTCTTCTTCATCTTCGTCATCGGCGGCCTGTCCGGCATCATGCTGGCCTCGGTGCCGATCGACCTGCAGGTGCACGACACCTACTTCGTCGTCGCCCACTTCCACTACGTGCTGATCGGCGGCGCGGTGTTCCCGCTCATCGCCGCGACCTACTACTGGTTCCCGAAGTTCTGCGGCCGGATGATGAGCGAACGCCTCGGCCGCTGGCATTTCTGGCTCGCCTTTATAGGCTTCAACCTCGCCTTCTTCCCGATGCACATCCTCGGGCTGCAGGGCATGCCGCGCCGCGTCTACACCTATCAGCCCGAGATGGGCTGGGGCAGCCTGAACCTCCTCGCCACGGTCGGCGCCGTGATCCTGGCGCTGAGCTTCGCGCTGTTCGTCTGGAACCTGATCACGAGCGCGCGCCACGGCGAGGTCGCGGGCGACAACCCCTGGGGCGCCGGCACGCTCGAATGGGCGACGACCTCGCCGCCGCCGCCGCAGAACTTCAGCCGCATCCCGCTCGTCACGAGCCGCGAGCCGCTATGGGCCGAGCGCCAGGCGCTCCCGGTCGTCGGCGGCCTCGCCGTCGAGTACCGCCAGCTCGTCGTCACGACGGTGACGGAGGCGCGCGCCGACATCCGGGAAAGCTCGCCCGAGCCGTCGATCTGGCCGCTGCTCGCGGCGATCGCAGTCTCCGTCCTCTTCGTCGGCTCGATCTTCACGCCCTGGGCGGTGGTGTGGGGGTCGATCCCGGTCGCGATCGCGCTCGTCGGCTGGTTCTGGCCGAAGGGCTCGAAGGAGGACGAGGAGTGAGGCCGCAGCGCATCGTCGAGGACGTCTCGGCCCTGCCGACCTACGCCTGGGGTCCCCGCATGACGATGTGGTGGGGCACGCTTGGGTTCTGCGCGCTCGAGGGCATGGGCTTCGCGCTCGCGATCGGGGCCTACCTCTATCTCGTCCAGGTCAATCCAGAGTGGCCTCTCGCCGATATCGCGCCGAACCACTGGCCAGGCACGCTCGTTCTCGTCATCCTCCTCGTGAGCATCTGGCCGAACTACCTCGCCGAGCGCCACGCCAGGGAAGAGAACCGCGGCGCGGTGCAGCGCGACCTCGTGATCATGTCGGTCGTCGGCGCGGTGCTGGTCGCGATCCGCCTCTACGAGTTCACGCAGCTCAACGTGCGCTGGGACCAGAACGCCTACGGCTCGGCGACCTGGCTCCTGCTCGGGCTGCACGCCACCCACATCATCACCGACCTCGGCGACACGCTGGTGCTGACGGCGCTCATGTTCACGCGCCATGCCCACGGTAAGCGCTTCTCGGACGTCGAGGACAACGCCTTCTACTGGTACTTCGTCGTCGCGACCTGGGTACCCATGTATATTCTGATCTATTGGGTGCCGCGATGGTGAGTCGCATCGCCAAGCCTTACCGCGGCGCCTGGGCCGGGGTGTTTGCGGGCCCCGGCGCCTGGGCGCTGTCGACACAGGCGAACTACGCGCTCGTGCCCTGGATCTGCGCCCACAAGATCAACCTCGTTCCGGTGCTGGCACTGATCTTCGCCGCGGTGGCGCTTTTCGGCGCGTTCCTTTCCTGGCGGTCGTGGAGAGGTGCCCTGGTCGAAGCGAGCGAGGTTCAGGCCGGTATCGTCGAGGCGCCGCGGCCATCCCTGGGCGTCATCGGAACCCTGCTCGGCGTTCTGTTCGCGCTCGTCATCCTGACCCATGGCGCCGCCGGCCTGGTGCTGAACGGGTGCGAGCGGTGACGGCGCTTCTCGCCCTCGCGCTGGTACTCGCGGCCGGCCCCGCCGCGGCGCACCACGGCCCGAGCGCTTACGCATCGGTCGATGTCGCCTGGACCTACGATCTTCGCGTCGTCGTGCCGCTCTACGGCTCGGCGCTCCTTTACCTCGTCGGCACCGGCCGCCTGTGGCGCCGGGCCGGCCACGGGCGCGGCGTCCGCTACGCCCAGGCGGCGTGCTTCTGGTTCGGCTGGACCTCGCTCGCGCTCGCGCTCGTATCGCCGCTGCACTGGCTCGGCGAGCACCTCTTCACCGCCCACATGATTGAGCACGAGCTGCTCATGGTCGTGGCGGCGCCGCTCCTCGTGCTGGCGCGGCCCGGCGGAGCGATGATGTGGGCGCTGCCGGCGCGCTGGCGCGGCCCGATCGGCGGCATCGGCCGGACACGGTGGTTCTCGGCCATCTGGCGCTTCCTCACCGATCCGCTTGTCGCGACGGTGCTGCACGCCGTTGCGCTGTGGGCCTGGCACATGCCGATCCTCTATAACGCCGTGCTGACGGACGGCTTTGCCCACTGGCTGCAGCATCTGAGCTTCTTCATCACCGCCCTCCTGTTCTGGTGGTCGCTGCTGCAAGGGCGAGCGCGCCAGCGCGGCTACGGGGCGGCGGTGTTCTACCTCTTCGCGACGGCGCTCCACACCGCGCTGCTCGGGGCGCTGCTGACCGTCTCGAAGGGCTTGTGGTACCCGGGACAGGGCGCCTTTGCGGCGAGCTTCGGGCTGACGCCGCTGGAGGACCAGCAATTCGCCGGGCTCGTGATGTGGGTTCCGGCCGGGCTCGTCTATGCCGGCGCCGCGCTCGCGCTCGCCGGGTTGTGGATCGGCCGCTCGGGCGCGCGGCTTGCCCCGGGAGGCGCCCATGCCTGACCGGAAGCGCACGCTCCTCCTCGCCGGGCTGCTCGCGCTCCTCGGCTACGGCTCGCGCGCCGAAGCGGAAGCGCGTTCCGAGGGCGGTGCTTCGATCTTGCCGTCGGAGACGCAGGCGCGGCGCCATAGCGGCACCATCGCGATCGTGCTGATCGTGCTCGCCCTCGCTCTCGCCGGCGGCGTCGCCACCACTCTCAAGATCAAGCGGGAGCGGGAAAGCGACGCGCTCTCGCGCCGCTTGACCCAGGGCGACCCGAAGCGCGGTCCCGAGCTCGCGCTGCGCTACGGTTGTGCCGGCTGCCACGAAATCCCGGGGGTGCGCGGCCCGCGCGGCCGGGTCGGCCCGCCGCTCGATGCCGTCGCGACGCGGCTCTATCTCGGCGGCCGTCTGCCCAATACGCCCGACAACCTCGTGCAGTGGATCTTCAACGCCCGCGAGGTCGACCCCAAGAGCGCCATGCCGGTCACCGGCATCTCGAAGCGCGAGGCCCGCGATATGGCGGCCTACCTCCTCGCCCGGCGCTGATCACCCCTCGAGGAAGCAAACCGCTTCGATGCGGTTGCCGTCCGGGTCGCGGACGAACGCCGCGTAGTAGATGCGCCCCGGGTCGTCGTGCTGGCGCGGGCCGGGCGCGCCGTCGTCGGCGCCGCCATGCGCGAGCGCCGCGGCGTGGAAGCGGTGGACCTCGTCCTGCGAGCGCGCCCGCAAGCACACATGCGCGCCGCCGTCGCGGTCGCCGGCCATCGCGGGGCGCAGGTTGATCCAGAATTCGGCGTAGCGCCTGCCGAAGCCGATCGTCGCCGGCCGCATCACGAGCTTCGCGTAGCCGAGCGCGCCGAGCACCGCCTCGTAGAAGCGCTCCGCCTCGCCAAGCGAGCGCACCCCGACCGAGACATGGTCGATCACGCTATTCCCCCGGCGAGAGGCGTGGCGCGGTTTTCGCGGCGGTGCGGCCGCGCCGTTCGACATAGAGCATGGCGATGCCGCTGCCGGCGATGATCGCCGCGCCGCACCACACGAAAACATCCGGCAGCTGCCCGAAGACGACGAAGCCGAGGAGCGCGGCCCCGATCAGCTGCAGGTAGTTGAAGGGCGACACGAAGGGCGCCGGCGCGATCTCGTAGCCCCTGACGATAAAATAGTGTCCGAAGCCGCCAAACAGCCCGAGCCCGAAAAACAGCAGCGCGTCGTGCCACGAAACCGGAGTCTTCCAGACGAAGGGCAACGGGATCGTGGTCAGGACGAAGCCCGCGAGCGCTATATAGGTGATCGAGGTCTCGGCCGAATCATGCGCCGCGAGCTTGCGGGTCAGGAGCTGGTACATCGCCGAGAAGAAGGCGCTGCCGAAGAACAGTAGAGCCGCCGTGTTCATGCCCGCGGCGCCCGGCCGGACGATCACCAGGGCGCCGACGAATCCGATCGCGACCGCGGCCCAGCGCTTCGGTCCGACGCGCTCGCCCAAGACCAGCGGCGCGAGCGCCGTCACGATGAACGGCCCGGTGAAGCTGATGGCAGATGCCGTCGCGAGCGGCACGTAGGGAAGGCCGGTGACGAAGATCACGGTCGAGATGCACAGAAGCGTCGAGCGCAGGAGCTGCAGCGCCGGCCGCGAGCAGGCGAGGATCCGGATGCCGCGCTGCGGCAGGAAGAACAGCAGCATGTAGATGAAATGGCCGGCGTAGCGCGCCCACGCGACCTCGAGCACCGGATAGGTCACGGCGAGGTACTTGGCCGAGGCGTTGAGAAGCGGAATCAGCACCGCCGCCGCCGTCATGTACAGGACGGCGCGGTTGAGATCGTCGCCCCGCCGCTGCTCCTCGCTCAACTGGGTGCCCGCCTCGCAAGATAGCCGGAAACTCGGGATCCACCTTGCCCGCCCGCGAGCGCTCGCGCCACCGGTTTGTCGGGATCGCTGCCATTCCGGAACGCGATCTGTTGCGCTGCAACAATCACCGGCGTTGACGCCGGGTGGGATCGAGAGGAAGAAGAGGAAAAGCTCGCGCCGGGCCTGCGGCGCGGGTTCACGAGTTGCAAACGGCCGTGTAGTAAGCTCGGGGCAAGCGGACAGTCCGCCTACAGAAGCGGATCGCGCCTGAACCGCCCCGAGAGGCGAGGAAATGATGCAAGGTGAACCGAGTGTCCGCGGGGGCGTCGATCTCGCGGAGCGGCCGCCGGTCGGAGCGGCGATCCAACCGCCGATGCCCCCGACCGACATCCGCAATCCGGATTACTTCCACAAGGTCGTCGATTGCCAGTGGGCCTGTCCGGCCCACACGCCGGTGCCGGAATACATCCGCCTCATCGCCGCCGGACGGTACACCGACGCCTATATGGTCAACTGGCGCTCGAACGTCTTTCCGGGAATCCTCGGCCGCACCTGCGACCGCCCCTGCGAGCCCGCCTGCCGGCGCGGCCGCGTCGAGGCCGAGCCGGTGGCGATCTGCCGGCTGAAGCGGGTCGCCGCCGACAACAAGGACGACGTCTCAGGCTTCCTGCCCAAGGCCCCGGTGGCGAAGAACGGCAAGCGCGTGGCGCTGGTCGGCGCCGGGCCGGCCTCGCTGACGGTCGCCCGCGACCTCGCGCCGCTCGGCTACGACATCACCATCTTCGACGGCGAGCGGCGCGGCGGCGGCATGATCCGCAGCCAGATCCCGCGCTTTCGCCTGCCCGAGGAGGTGATCGACGAGGAGGTCGGCTACATCGTCGGCATCGGCAACATCGATACGCGCTATGGACAACGCATAGAAAGCCTGAAGGCGCTCCTCGCCGAGCCTTACGACGCGGTCTTCGTCGGCAGCGGCGCGCCGCGCGGCCGCGACCTCGACGTCCCGGGCCGCAAGGAGGCCGCGGCGCGCATCCATATCGGCATCGACTGGCTCTCCAACGTCTCGTTCGGCCATATCGAGAAGATCGGCAAACGCGTCGTCGTCCTCGGCGGCGGCAACACGGCGATGGATTGCTGCCGCACCGCCCGCCGCCTCGGCGGCGAGGAGGTCAAGGTCGTCGTCCGCTCCGGCTTCGAGGAGATGAAGGCCTCTCCCTGGGAGAAGGAGGACGCGATGCACGAAGGCATCCCGATCCTCAACTACCTCGTGCCGAAGGAATTCACGCATGCCGGCGGGCGCCTGACCGGCGTCGTGTTCGAGAAAGTCGCGGCGACGCTCGACGACAAGGGCCGGCGCCAGCTCCTGCCGACCGCCGAGCCGGACGTCACGATCGAATGCGACGACGTCCTCGTCGCGATCGGCCAGGAGAACGCCTTCCCCTGGATCGAGCGCGACATCGGCATCGAGTTCGACCGCTGGGGGATGCCGAAGGTCGATCGGACGACCATGCAGGCGACGAACCCGAAGGTCTTCTTCGGCGGCGACTCGGCCTTCGGGCCGAAGAACATCATCTGGGCCGTCGCGCACGGCCATGAGGCGGCGATCTCCATCGATGCCTTCTGCCGCGGCGAGAGCGTCGCGGTGCGTCCGCCGCCGATGGTGACCCTTGCCTCGCAGAAGATGGGCATCCACGAGTGGTCCTACGACAACGAGGTCTCGCTCGACCATCGCTACAAGGTGCCGCTGCGCGACCAGGCGGTCTCGCTCAAGGACATCAGGGCCGAGGTCGAGCTCGGCTTCGACCGCCAGCTCGGCTATGCCGAAACGCAGCGCTGCCTCAACTGCGACGTCGAGACAGTGTTCACGCGCGACCTGTGCATCGAGTGCGACGCCTGCGTCGACATCTGCCCGACCGACTGCATCACCTTCACGGTCAACGGGCCGGAGGATGAGCTGCGCCGTCGTCTTCAGGCCCCGGCGCTGAACCTCACCCAGGACCTCTACGTCTCCGACACGCTCAAGACCGGCCGCGTCATGGTCAAGGACGAGGACGTCTGCCTGCATTGCGGGCTCTGCGCCGAGCGCTGCCCGACGGGCGCCTGGGACATGCAGAAGTTCCTGCTCGATATGACGCACGCCTCCGGAGGGCACGCATGTCGGCGCGCCTAGAACGCACGAACGAATTCGTCGTCAAGTTCGCGAACGTCAACGGCTCGGGCTCGGCGTCCGCGAACCGGCTGTTCGCGCGCTCCTTCATCCGCATGGGCGTGCCGATCGCGTCGCGCAACATCTTCCCCTCGAACATCCAGGGCCTGCCGACCTGGTACGAGGTGCGGGTGACGGAAGCCGGCCATCTCGGCCGGCGCGGCGGCGTCGACCTCATGGTCGCCATGAACCCGCAGACCTGGGACAAGGACGTCGCCGAGATCGAGCCCGGCGGCTACCTGTTCTACGATTCGACCCGCACCCTGCCGCAATCGAAGTTCCGGTCCGACATCAACGTCGTCGGGATGCCGCTGACTGCGATCGTCAACGAGCGCTACGCCGACACGCGCCAGCGCCAGCTGTTCAAGAACATCATCTATGTCGGCGCCCTCGCCTATCTCCTCGGCATCGAGATTCCGGAGGTCGAGAAGCTCATCGCCGAGCAGTTCAAGGGCAAGGACAAGCTCATCCCACCGAACTACGAAGCGCTGCACATGGGCCGCGACTACGCCGAGGCGCATCTCAAGGAGGCGATCGGCCTCAAGGTGCGCCGGGCGGACGCGGTCGGCGACCGCATCTTCCTCGAGGGCAACGACGCGGCCGGCCTCGGCGCGGTCTATGGCGGCGCGACCGTCTGCGCCTGGTACCCGATCACGCCCTCGACCTCGATGGCCGAGGCCTTCGCGAAGCATTGCGGCCGCTTCCGCACCGATCCGGAGACCGGCAGGCAGCGCTACGCCATCGTCCAGGCCGAGGACGAGCTCGCCTCGATCGGCATGGTCATCGGCGCCGCCTGGAACGGCGCCCGCGCCTTCACCGCGACCTCCGGACCCGGCATCTCGCTGATGCAGGAGTTCATCGGCCTTGCCTATTTCGCCGAGCTGCCGGCGGTGATCTTCGACGTGCAGCGGGCCGGGCCTTCGACCGGCATGCCGACGCGCACGCAGCAATGCGACATCGTCAGCGCCGCCTACGCCTCGCACGGCGACACCAAGCACGTGCTGCTGTTCCCCGAGGACCCGCACGAGTGCTTCGAGTTCGGCGCCGCGGCCTTCGACCTCGCCGACCGGCTGCAGACGCCGGTGTTCGTGCTGCTCGACCTCGACATCGGCATGAACGAGTGGCTCTGCCGCCCGCTCGCTTGGGACGATTCACGCCGCTTCGACCGCGGCAAGGTGCTGTCGGCCGAGGAGCTCGAGGCCGGCCGGAACTTCGGGCGCTACCTCGACGTCGACGGCGACGGCATTCCCTACCGGACCTATCCGGGCGCGCACCCGACCCGCGGCTCGTTCTTCACGCGCGGCACGTCGCGCGACCGCTACGCCCGCTACACCGAGGAGGGGCCGGCCTACGTCGACAACATGCAGCGGCTGCTGCGCAAGTTCGAGACCGCGAAGTCGCTCGTGCCGGCACCGGTCCGCGAGGATGCGACGCGCCCGACCCGCCACGGCTTGATCTATTTCGGCTCGACCGCGCCCGCCATCCGCGAGGCCATGGCGACGCTGGGCTCGCGCGGCATCGACCTCGACATGCTGCGGGTGCGCGCCTTCCCCTTCGCCGACGAGGTCATCGACTTCATCCTCGCCCACGACCAGGTCTTCGTCGTCGAGCAGAACCGCGACGCGCAGCTCAAGACGCTGCTCATCAACGAGGGCGCGATCGACCCGGCGCGGCTGATCTCGGTGCTGCATTACGACGGCACGCCGATCACGGCGCGCTTCATCGTCGACGAGGTGTCCCGCCGCTGGGCGCTTCTCACCGGGGCTCCCCGCAAGGAGGCGGCCGAATGACCTATCTGACGAAGCCCAAGCTCCACCACCCGAAGCTGCCCGAGAACGCGCTCGGCTTCACCCGCCGCGACTACGAAGGTGCGGTCTCGACGCTGTGCGCCGGCTGCGGCCACGACTCGATCTCGGGCGCGATCATCCAGGCCTGCTTCGAGCTGTCGCTGCCGCCGCATCGTGTGGCGAAGCTCTCCGGCATCGGCTGCTCGTCGAAAACGCCGACCTACTTCCTCGGCGCGAGCCACGGCTTCAATTCGGTGCACGGGCGCATGCCGTCGGTCCTGACCGGCGCGAACCTCGCCAACCGCGAGCTCATCTACATGGGGGTGTCGGGCGACGGCGACTCGGCCTCGATCGGCCTTGGCCAGTTCGCCCATTGCATCCGCCGCGGCGTCAACATGGTCTACATCGTCGAGAACAACGGCGTCTACGGACTGACCAAGGGCCAGTTCTCGGCGACCGCCGACAAGGGCTCGAAATCCAAGAAGGGCGTCGGCAACCAGGATTCGCCGATCGACATGGTGTCGCTCGCGCTCCTCCTCGGGGCGACCTTCGTCGCGCGCTCCTTCTCGGGCGACAAGGAGCAGCTCGTCCCGCTGATCAAGGCGGCGATCGAGCACCGCGGCGCCGCCTTCATCGACTGCATCTCGCCTTGCGTCGCCTTCAACAACCACCCGGATTCGACGAAGAGCTACGACTACGTCCGGGCGCACAACGAGGCGGTGAACTTCCTCGACGTGATCGAGGGCCGCGACGAGATCACGCTCGACCAGGAGCCGGGCACGGTCGAGCTCGTGCGCCAGCACGACGGCTCGTACCTGAAGCTGAGGAAGCTCGCGCCGGAGTACGACCCGACGAGCAAGATCGCGGCGATGAACTACCTCCAGGAGCGCCACCACGCCGGCGAGATCGTCACCGGCCTGCTCTACGTCGACCCGCAGGCCGAAGACCTGCACGACCGGCTCGAGACGGTCGCGACGCCGCTCAACGCACTCGGCGAGGCGGAGCTCTGCCCGGGGAGCGCGGCGCTCGCGAAGGTGAACGCGTCCCTGCGCTGACCGGCGCTAATGCGCCATCAGCACCGGCAGCTCGGCATTCCCCAGAATGTGGCTGGTCTGGCCGCCGAAGATCATCTGGCGCAGGCGGCTCTGGGTGTAGGCGCCCTTGACCAGGAGGTCGCAGCCGAGCGCGCCGGCGCGCTCCAGGATGACCTCGCCGGCGGTGCGGCGCTCGGGTTTCGCCAGCACGGTCTCGGCCGCGATGCCGTTGATGCGCAGCGAGCGCGCCAGATCCTCGGCTGTCGGGCCGGGGACGCTGCCGCCCTCGACCTCGAGCACCACGACCCGCTGCGCCTTGTGCAGGAACGGCATTGCGGCCTCGACGGTGCGCGCCGTCTCGGTCGAGCCGTTCCAGGCGATAAGCACGTTGTCGCCGAGCTTCCCCGGCGCCGAAGGCGGGGCGATCAGCACCGGCCGCCCGCTCTCGAACAGCGCCGCCTCGAGCGTCGCCATCGAGGGATAGGCCTGGTCGGAGTTCGGACGCCCGAGCACCGTGACGTCGAACACCCGCGCGTGGCTGCCGACGAACTCGTCCCCGGCCGGGGCCTTGTCGCGCCAGCCATAGCCGAGGGCGCCCGGCGTGCCGCTCGAGAACGGCACGCCGTTGTCGCGCATGAAGCTCTCGAAGAGCTGGCGCGAGCGCTGCACCGTCTCATCATCGGCGGCGTCGTCGCGGACCCAGGTCAGGCCGCCGACCATGTCGAACGGGATGTACTCGGTCAGCGCCGGGCGGAGCGCGAAGCCTTCGAGATAAGCGCCGAAGCGCTGCCCGGCGAGCCAGGCGGTGGTGAGCGCCGAGGGCATGAGATCGTGGGGTGAGGTCGGAACGAGGATGGTCTTCATGGCTGCCGCGTCCCCTTGTTATCTGGCGACCCGCATCGGACCTTTCGCTGCGCCCTTAAGGTGGACGCAAGCGCCTCCGACGGCAAGCCTTTTTGCCCGGCAGGCCGAGGCGCCGCGGCCGGCGGCCTTAAGCGGCGCGCGCCGGCGCCAAGCCGGTATCGTTGGCCGCCGGGACGAGGGCGGCGTCCCCGGCGTCGTGCGCCGACGCGCCGGCCGCTGCGACGAGGCCGTGGGCGCCGCGAAGCGCACCGGGCGTGAGCTCCAGCGCCAGGAAGCGGTCGCGCTCATAGGGCCCGGGGAGCCTGAGCGCGCCGGTCTTCTCGGCCGAGAAGCCGAAGCGGGCATAGTAGGACGCGTCGCCGACGAGGAGGACCGCGGCGTGGCCGAGCGCCTTCGCTCGCGTAAGCGCCTCGCGCATCAGCTTGCCGCTGAGGCCGAGCCCCTGGAAGCGGCAGGCGATGGCAATCGGGCCGAGGAGGAGCGCCGGACGGCCCGGCCCGGCCGCGACGTGCCAGAGGCGAACAGTGCCGACGAGCGCGCCGTCATGCTCGAGCACGAAGGCCAGGCCATCAGCAGGCTTGCGGCCTTCGCGCAGACGCTCGCTGGTCTTCTCGAGGCGCGCCTCGCCGAAAGCGGCGTCGAGCAGCCGCTCGCGGGCGACGATGTCGGTCGGAAGCTCTTCGCGGATCGTGAACATGGCCGTGCCCTCCCCATGCGAAGGGGGCGTCGTCCCGGACGCGGGCAGAGCCGCGATCCGGGATCTTTCGACGATGTGGTGGAACCAGATTCCGGCGCTTCGGCCGGGATGACGAGGCGGCAGGCGCCGCCTCGTCAGATCACGTAGCTCTTCAGCGGCGGGAAGCCGTTGAAGGCGACGGCCGCGTAGGTCGTCGTGTAGGCGCCGGCGCCCTCGATCAGGACCTTGTCGCCGATCTCGAGCGAGACCGGCAGCATGTAGGGCTCCTTCTCGTAGAGCACGTCGGCCGAGTCGCAGGTCGGGCCGGCGAGCACGCAAGGAGCCTTTCGGTCCCGATCGTGCTCGGTGCGGATCGGATAGCGGATCGACTCGTCCATCGTCTCGGCGAGGCCGCCGAACTTGCCGATGTCGAGATAGACCCAGCGCACCTCCTCCTCCCGCTTCGACTTCCGCGACACGAGCACGACCTCGGCCTCGATCACGCCGGCATTGCCGACCATGCCGCGGCCGGGCTCGATGATCGTCTCCGGGATGCGGTTGCCAAAGTGCTTGGTGAGCCCCCGGAAGATCGCATCGCCATAGGACTCGACCGCTGGAATCTTCTTCAGATACTTCGTCGGGAAGCCGCCGCCGAGGTTGACCATCGAGAGCTGGATGCCGCGCTCGGCACACTCGCGGAAGACCCGCGAGGCCTGCCCGAGCGCCGCGTCCCAGGCGCCGGTGTTCTTCTGCTGCGAGCCGACGTGGAACGACACGCCGTAAGCCTCGAGCCCGAGCCTGTAGGCGTGCTCCAGCACCTCGATCGCCATGTCGGGCGCGCAGCCGAACTTGCGCGACAGCGGCCACTCGGCGCCGGCGCAGTCGCACAGGATGCGGCAGAACGCCTTGACGTCGCGCTTGTCGATGCCGGCCGCCTCGGCCGCGCGGGCGATCTTCTCGACCTCGGCCTCGCAGTCGACGGCGAACAGCCGCACGCCGAGCTCGAGCGCGCGGAGCACGTCGCGCTCCTTCTTGATCGTGTTGCCGAAGGAGATGCGCTCCGCCGTCGCGCCGGCCGCGAGCACGAGCTGGATCTCGACGACGGAAGCCGCGTCGAAGCACGAGCCGAGCTTCGCCAGGAGGCTCAGGACCTCAGGCGCCGGATTGGCCTTGACGGCGTAGAACACGCGCGTGTTCGGCAGCGCGCGGGCGAACTTCTTGTAGTTGTCCTGCACGACGTCGAGGTCGAGCACCATGCAGGGCCCGTCGTTCAGGCCCTCGTCGCGTCGGTTGCGCAGGAACTCACGGATGCGCTCGGTCATGGCGCTCTCCCAACAAGGCTCAATCGGGCGCGCGAGCGCCCCGGTTGACAGGTCGG
>DAINQO010000059.1:0-16213 GCA_036742625.1 Microvirga sp. | reverse complement strand
CTCGGAACGGGCGGACTTTGGGCCGGCGCACGGGATTGTCAATGAACTTCTTCGGCAGAGCTTGCGTTGCCTGCGGGCCGCCGCTCGGGCTAGAGTGCCCTCGGGAGGCGAAACGGAGGATGAGTATGGAAAGACGCACATTCTTGCTCGGACTGGTCGGCGGGCTCGCGGCCGCGGCCGGTCTTGCCGCCGCCGGCGCGACGCCGGCCCAGGCTTTGGCCGTGCCCGCTCCCGCCCCAAGCCCCGATGCCAAGGCCTCGAGCGAGGCCGCCGACATCCGGCCCGAGGACCTCGACGGCGTCAAGGTCGAGGAGACGCAGTACTGGTACCGCCGCCGTCGCCGGTACTACCGTCGCCACTACTGGCGGCCGCGTCGCCGGTACTACCGCCGCTACTATCGCCGGCGCTACTGGTAGGCGCTCGGCGCCTCCAAGGGCGCTGATCGCGAGACTAAGTCCGGCACGGCGGCTCCGACCGCCGTGCCGTTCGACTTTTCGGCTACGTCGCCGGCATTCCGTCGCCGCCGCGGCGCGCCGGGCCGACGCCGGCGACTTCCATCAGTTCCTCGTCGGCCTCGACGTTGGTGGTGAGGATTTGCGGGCAGCGCAGGCAGGCCGCCCGCCCCTCCTGGGCGAACCACCGGCAGGTCCGGCGGATCACGCAGGGCGGCAAAGCATCGGTCACCGCCGGGAGACGCTCGACGATGCGCACCGCGAGCTGGCAGCGCGTCCCGTCGAAATGCGTGCAGCGTTTCTCCTCGCAGCGGGCGGCGAGGCGGAACACTTCCGTCGGCGCGACCGGGCCGGCGCGACCGAGGATTTCGGGCGTCGCCGGCAGGTGGGCGTTGAGGTAGGCGAGCCGCGGCTCGTCAGCCTCCCAGGACATGACGCCGAGGATCTGCGGCTCGGCCATGCCGGGCTGGGCGCTCGGGCAGCGCAGCACCGCCTCGTCGAGGGGAGCCGGCATCGCGCTACTCGTGCGCGGCGCCGAATTCCTTGGTCGGGAAGTAGCCCATGGTGATGTGGCCGCCGTGGAAGAGCAGCGCCGGCTCGGCCATGCCGCCGCCGCTTGGCACCGCCTCGCCCTTCACGCCAAAGCTGACCTGCAGCTCCGTCGCGACTTCGCGGGCGATGGCCTGCAGCTCGTCAAGATCGGTGCCGGCGATGTCGGCGTCGCGGAGAATGAAGCCGATGATCCAGGGATAGTCGAAGAGGAAATCCTTGGTCCGCTTGATCTTGGGGCGGTTCGGGCCTCGTCGTTGCGCATGCTCCAGCGCGCTGTCGATATGGGCGGAGAGGTCCTTCACGGAGATCGACCGCGGATTGCTCGCCATGGCAAGCGCCTCCTGCAACGGATTTTGATGTGAATGGGAACGCGAAGCCGGAACGCACACGCGCACAAAACGACTGCTTGAATAATGGTCCGGCGGAAGCGTACGCCCGGCTCGATCGGGTGTCGAGTCGGGCCCGCGCTGGCGCGGGCGCGCCTCAGGCGCTCATCACCCTGGCCTGGCCAGGCTCCGGCACGGCGGCGCCTGCCGCGGTGTATTCGCCGAGCTTGTTGCGCAGCGTGCGGATCGAGATGCCGAGGATCTTCGCGGCATGCGTGCGGTTGCCGAGGCAGTGGTCGAGCGTATCGAGGATGAGATCCTGCTCGACCTGCGCGACGGTGCGTCCGACGAGCGCGCGGGTGACGGCCTCCGCGGTCCGCGCCGCACGCGTCGCGGGATCGGAGGCGGCGGGCCCGAGCGCCTCGCCTTCCGGCGTGCGGATAGCATCGACGTCGATCTCGGGCCCTGTCGCGAGCAGCACCGCGCGATGCATCGCGTTCTCGAGCTCGCGCACGTTGCCGCGCCATGAGCTGCGGGTCATGAGCCGCTTCGCCTCGAGCGTGAGCGAGCGCTGCGGAACACCGTTCAGATCGGCGTATTTCCGCCCGAAATACGACGCCAGCTCCAACACGTCCGCCGGCCGCTCGCGCAACGGCGGAATGCGCAGGTGGACGACGTTGAGGCGGTAGAGCAGGTCCTCGCGGAAGCTGCCCTTGCGGACCTCGTCGGCGAGGTTGCGGTTCGAGGTCGCGAGGATGCGGATGTCGACCCTGACCGGCTGCGCGCCGCCGACGCGGTCGATCACCCGCTCCTGGATCGCGCGCAGGAGCTTCGCCTGCAGGCGCACGTCCATCTCGGAGATCTCGTCGAGGAGAAGCGTGCCGCCGTTCGCCTCCTCGAACTTGCCGATGCGGCGCGCGACCGCTCCCGTGAACGAGCCCTTCTCGTGGCCGAAGAGCTCGGATTCGAGGAGGTTGTCCGGAATCGCGGCGCAGTTGACCGAGACGAAGGGCCGGTCCTTGCGGGCCGAGCGCTGGTGGACGTAGCGCGCCAGCACCTCCTTGCCGGTGCCGCTCTCGCCGGTGATGAGGACGCTCGCCTCCGAGCGCGCGATCTGCTCGGCGAGCTTGACCACCCGCTCCATCGCCGGGTCCTTCCAGACGAAGCTGCGGCTGTCGGCCGCGACCGCCTCGATCACCGCCGCGATGAGCTCGGGGTCGGGCGGGAGCGGGATGTATTCCCTGGCGCCGGCCTGGATCGCCGCGACCGCGGCGCGGGCGTCGGTGCCGGTGCCGCAGGCGACGACCGGCGTGCGGATGCGTTCGGCGTCGAGCGCCGCGACGAGCGTCGCGATCGGCTGCGCGACGTCGATCATGATGAGATCGGCGCCCTTGGCGCGCAGCACGTTGAGCCCTTGCGCGACCGCGTCGGCCTGGGTCACGGCGGCGCCGCGCTGCATCGCGATCTTCGAGGCGGCGACGAGCTCGCCGGAGAGCCGTCCGGTGATGAGAAGGCGCATGTGTGGCTCCGTTTCGCGATCGCGCTAGTGATCGCCCTTGATGATCTCGGTCATGGTGACGCCGAGGCGCTCGTCGACGAGCACGACTTCGCCGCGGGCGACGAGGCGGTTGTTGACGAAGATGTCGATCGCCTCGCCGACCTTGCGGTCGAGCTCGAGCACCGCGCCCGGCGCGAGCTTGAGGAGATCGCCGACCGGCATGCGGGCGTTGCCGAGCACGGCCGAGACCGTGACCGGCACGTCGAAGACCTGCTCGAGATCGGCGGCGCTCTTCGCGCTCACCGGCGCGTCGAGCGTGCCGAGGGCGAGCGGATCGGCCTCCTCGAGGCGGGGCAGCTGCAGGTCGTTGTCGTGGGCCATCGCGGTTCCGATCTGATCAGGCTGCGGTTTCGGTTTCCGGCGCGGCGCCGCCGCTCGCGACCTCGAACCGGCGTCGCTCGCGGACGATGCCGCCGTCGGCCCATTCAAGGCGGGCGTCGCCGAGCGCGATGTCGGGCTCGCCGAGCACCACGATGCGGCCCTCGAAGCCGCGCTCGCGGGCAAGGCGCTTCAGCATCGCGTCGACCTCCTCGACGAGGGCGTCGTTCACGCGAACGGCGAGATGCGGCACGCCGCGCAGGTGCTGCAGCGCCGCTCGCGCGGCGTCCGCAATCGGCCCGAGCGGGTCCGCGTCGAGCGCGTCGCCGGCGATCTTCTGCGCGAAGGCGAGGGCGAGGGCGACCGCCTCCTCCTCGATCCGGGCATGGCGGGCCTCGGCATCCGCGAGGAGCGCGCCGGCCTCGCCGGCGAGCCGCTCGGCCGCCTGCGCGAGCCGCGCCGGCAGCGAGGTCTGCGCCTGAGCGAGCCCGGCTGCGATGCCGGCGGCGCGGCCGCGCTCCTCGGCCTCCGCGACGGCGCGCGAGCCCGCCGCGCCCGGGCGGCGGAAATCGTTGTCGAAGAGGAAGCGGCTCGCCTGCGTCATGCTGTGTCGGCCCGCCCGTCAGTAGACGAGCTCCTCCTCGGCGCGGTTCTTGCTGATCATGATCTCGCCCTTCTCGGCGAGCTCCTTTGCCAGGTTGACCATCTTGGTCTGCGACTCGTCGACATCCTTGAGACGGATCGGTCCCATCGAGGCCATCTCGTCCTGAAGGTTCTTCGCCGCGCGCGTCGACATGTTGGAGAAGAAGAATGCCCGCGCCGTCTCGTTCGCTCCTTTCAGGGCGCGCCCGAGCGTCTCCTTGGCGACGTGGCGGATCAGCGTCTGGACGCTGCCCGGATCGAGCTTCGTCAGGTCCTCGAAGGTGAACATCAGGTCGCGGATCTTGCGCGCCGCGTCGCGGTTGGTCTCGTCGAGCGACGCGAGGAAGCGCGCCTCGGTCTGACGGTCGAAGGAATTGAAGACCTCGGCCATCAGCTCGTGCGCGTCGCGCCGGCTCGTCTGCGTGATCGTGGTCACGAACTCGTTGCGCAGCGTCTCCTCGATGTATTCGAGCGCTTCCTTCTGCACCGTCTCCATGCGCAGCATGCGGTTGACGACGTCGACCGAGAAGTCGTCCGGGAAGATCGAGAGCACGCGCGCGGTATGGTCGGGGCGCAGGCGCGACAGGATGACGGCGACGGTCTGCGGGTATTCGCTGCGCAGGTAGTTCGCCAGGATCTCGGGCTCGATATGCGACAGCCGCTGCCACATGCGCCGGCCGGAGGCGCCCTTGATGTCCGACATGATCGAGGTGACCTGCTCGCCCGGAAAGATCTTGGCGAGGAGCTCCTCGGTGCGGTCGAGGCTGCCGGTCACGGCGCCGCCGCTCGAGAGCCGCGAGATGAACTCGACGATGAGCCGCTCGACCGTCTTCGGCTCGATCGAGCCGAGCTGCGCCATCGCGTAGGAGATCTTCTTGACCTCGTCCTCCTCGAGCATCGCCCAGATCGGCTGACCGTGCTTCTCGCCGAGCAGCAGCAGCACGACCGCGGCGCGCTGGGCGCCGTCCATGTCGGCGAGGTCGATGGATGCGTCGTTCGCCATGTCAGCGCTCGTGGATCCAGCCGCGCAGCACCGAGACCGTCTCCTGCGGGTTCGACTTCACCATCTCGCCGATGCGCTCGAGCGAATCGGCCTGAATCTGGCCGTTCGCCTTCGCCACCTCGATCATCTTTGCGGTTGCGCCGTCACGGGCCATGTTCGGCATCTCGAAGCCGCCTTGCGCGGCGGCCGCCGCGCCGTCGGCGGCACCGGCGCCGGCACCGCGACCGCGCCGGCTCGCCTTCTCGATCCCGAGCATCTTGCGCACCATCGGCCGCACGACGCTCATGAGCACGATCAGGGTGAGGAGCGCGATCACCCCGGTCTCGATCAGCCGCAGCAGGTCCTCCTTGGTCGGGCTGAAGAGCGAGGTGAGGAGCGGCGCCTCGACGGCTGGCGCCGCGACCGGCGTCTCGGCAAAGCGCAGGTTCACGACCTCGAGCTGGTCGCCGCGGTTCTTGTCGAACCCGACCGCGGTGCGGACGAGCGCGGCGATGCGGTCGAGCTCCTCCTGCGGGCGCGGCTGGTAGGTCGTCTCGCCGCCGGCGGCCTTCGCGTAGACGCCGTCGAGGAGGACCGCGACCGAGAGCCGCTTGACGCGGCCGCCCTCGAGGATCTCGGTGCGGGTGGTGCGCGAGATCTCGTAATTGACGATCTCCTCGTTCTTGTTCGAGGCGTCGCGGGTCGAGCCGCCGCCGGCCGGCTGGGCTGCTCCCGGAAGCTCGCGGCCGACGCTGACCGCGCCGTCGGCGCCGCTCGAGGCCTGGTTCTCGGCCCGCGTTTGGGTCGAGCGCACGACGCGGCTCTCGGGATCGAAGCTCTCGGAGCGGCTCTCGATGCGGTTGAGGTCGAGCTCGGCCGCGACCTGCACCCGGGCCCGGCCGGAGCCGACGACGCCGGCGACGATCTCCTCGACCTGCGCCTTGAGACGCCGCTCGATTCCCGCCTGCTTCTCGTCGACCGCCATGCCGCCCGCCGCCATGTCCCCTTGAGCCCCGTCGGCGAGGAGGCGGCCGCGCTCGTCGACGATCGAGACGCGCTCGGGCTTGAGGCCCTCGACCGCCGAGGCGACGAGGTGGCGCACGGCGCGGACCTGCGCGGCGTCGAGCTCGCCCCTGAGCTTCAGCACGATCGAGGCCCGCGGCGGCTCGCGGTCGCGCTCGAACAGGCGGCGCTCCGGCATGACGAGGTGGACGCGCGCGCCCTCGACCCGGCCGATCGAGCGGATGGTGCGCGACAGCTCGCCCTCGAGCGCGCGGAGATGGTTGATGCCCTGGACGAAGCTCGTCGAGGAGAAGGCGTCGCCCTTGTCGAAGATCTCGTAGCCGACGCCGCCGCCGGACGGCAGGCCCTTGCCGGCAAGCTCCATGCGGATGCGGGCGAGGTCCTGGCGCGGGACGAGGATGGTCTGCCCGTCGCCCCGGGTCTCGTAGCGGACCGCCCGCGCATCGAGGTCCTTCATGACGGCGTTCGCGTCCTGCAGCGACAGCTCGGCGAACAGCACGCCCATCGTCGGCTGCGACACCCGCATGATCACGAAGGCGAAGAAGCCGACGAGCGCGAAGGTGACGACGCCCATCGCCGCGATCCGCGCCGGCCCGAGCCGCGTCAGGAAGTCGACCGCCCCGTTCACCTTGAGGGAAACCTGCTCTGGAAAAAGATTCGCCGGGGCGCGACGCCCCGACGCGCTAGGCAAGAATTTCCCCGTTCAGGGTTAGCGTCTGGTTAAGGGGCGGGCCGCAGAGGGCGTTTTCGGCCGCCCCTGCCATGATCGCGCCGCTGCCTGCCGCTTCGCGCCAGCACGTCCGCCGCTGCATGCTTCCAGGGGCCGAACACCTCCGGCGCTCACTGCGAGAGGTTCACATCGGCGCCGATCGGGCCAACTCCCTTCGGCACCGGCACATCGGTGCTGCCGTAATTGGCATTGAGGACAAGATTCGGGCCGGCGCTTAGCTCGATCTGACGTGCGACGACGACGGTGTAGGCTGAGAGATCCGCGACCGGCTTGTTCGCATCCACATAGAACGATGCCTTCGGCAGATAGATCGTGCCCAAGAGCTTGCGGGCGTTATCGCTCGACACGCTGAAGCGCCGCATCGGCGGCGAGCCCGGATCTTCGAAGAAGAGAATGCCGGCAAGGGCGCCGTCCTTCGGCGCAGACAGGCTGATCGTCGAGTCGACGCCCAGATCCAAGATGGCGGACTGGCCCCGGAAATAGAAGCCGACGTAGTCGCCCTCCAGCGACGCCCCCTGGCTGACCGTCAGCGGGCCGCCGTTCATGATGTAGATGCCCGGCGAGAGCGTTACCTTCGCGTTGTTCTTCACATCCAGGCCGCCGCAATAGACGCCGGGTGAAAGCTTGTGGACGCCGCCTAGGATCTGCCGGTTGTTGTAATCGCAGCCGGCGACAAAGGGCGGTGCGCGGGATGCGAGCGGGTCCTCGATCTGCGGGCAGTCGGTAATCGGTTCGGGCGAGAAGTTCACGCCTCTGCGTCCGGAGTATCCACCCGATGAGCAGATTCGCTCCGCCTTGAGGACGGCGTTCATCTGCGCCGTCAGTCCGATCGTGCTCTTCGAGTTCGAGTAGACCGAACAGCGCTCCGCGGTGAGCCGCGCATCCTTCGTCAGGCGGACCGTGCCCGCCAGGCTCGGGTCGAGCCCCAGCATGCACAGCCTCGTGCTGCCTCGCAGCGTGGCGGTCGCCGCGGCGCGCAGCTCCGCCTCGGGCAGGCTCAGCAGCTTTCCCATTATGCTGCCCACGGCCTGCGAGGCCTGGACCTCGACGGCCGAGCGGTTGTTGATCACGGCGACCGACACGCTGGCGGGCACGGTCGATCCATGGGCGAGAGAGGAGACGATGACGCCGCGGCCAACAGTTGCCACGCGAGTTTCATCGGCGTTGACAAGCGAGAGCTCGCGAGCCGCCGCCAGGGCGGCCCCATCGACGGCCCGCTGAAGCGAAGTCCTCTGGCGCGAGAGCGAGCTGTATTCCATCACCGCCGCGGCCCCTATGCCGAGAACAGGCAAGGCAAACCCGAAAATGAGCGCGATTCCTCCTCGCCGGTCCGCGGCAAATGCTTTTAGTTTTGGGAGGACGTGCACGGCCATTAACAACCTTTAGGGAAAAACCGTTTCAATTTACAAATGCATACGTCTTGAAAATGGGTGTACCACGTTAAGCCAGCGGAAACTTAAAGGAACGTGCACGAGGATCAGATGCAAACAAATTTTTGGGGCGGCTGACCTCACGTTCGGAGATCAAGACAACTTTTATTTAAAACCAGAGCTGTACCGTTTCGGAACTTTCGAAGGGGCAAGCCCCATGCGATCCATCGTCAAAGACCAAAGCGGCACCGTCATCGCGCTCTTTGCCTTGTCCCTGCCGGTCGTGCTGACCGCGATTGGCGTAGCGGTCGACTACTCCGACCTCGTACGGAAGCGTACTTCGCTGCAAAGCGCCGCCGACGACGCGGCGCTTGCCTCGACGAAGGTGCTCGCTCTCAGCGGCGCCGCTACCCCGCCTCAGAAGGAGACAGAGGCGCGGATCGCCGCTGAAAAGATCATCAACGATCGCGCGGCCGGCTCGGGCCGAACGATTGCTCCCTCGAGCGCAAGCCGCACCGTCGAAGTGACCCTGACGCTCGACAAGCCGACCTTCTTCGGCGCTCTCTACAGCGATACGGATGTCGCACTTCGCGTGACGGCGCGCGCCACGTACAGCGCGCCGGCGCCGGCGGCTTGCATCATCGCCGTCGGGCAGGATGACGACGCGGGCATTCATCTGATCGGCTCGGCCAAGATCAATGCTCCGCAATGCGGCGTATGGTCGAATGCGTCGGGGCCGGACGGGCGGCCAAGATTACCGCCCGCAACGTTTGCGGCGTTGGCGGAGTAGGCTCCGCATCGAGCTCGCCGCCCGCGAAAAGCCAGTGCGACATTGCCGAGGATCCCTATAAATCTCGGCCGCGCCGGTGCGGCCGCGACCTGAGTTCGACGAACTGCACCGTCTACAAAATCACCAACAGCGACGGCGGCTCTGGAAAGGGCGGCAAGAGCGGCAGCAGCTCTGGCATCGCAAGCTCATATACCGGCAAATGCGACTACACGAACTACAGCGTCGATGCGGAAGCAAAGGGCAGGGTGATCTTGAAGCCAGGCGTTTATTGCGGCGGGCTTTCGATCCACGGCGCCGACGTCCAGCTCGCCCCGGGCTTCTACCAGGTCCAGGACGGGCCTCTCCATCTGCAGGCGAATGCGTCGCTCTCGGGGACGGGAGTCTCGATCCTATTGTCCGGGGCCAACGCCGTGCTCGACCTTCAGGGCAGCCCTTCGCTCACGCTCAGCGCAATGACCACCGGCACGATGGCCGGGATCGCGATCGCCTCCGATACCCCCGCGGAGCCGCCATTGGTCTCGTGCCTGCAAGGGTCGCCTGATATTTCGCTGACCGGCTCGCTTCGGTTGCCCGGACAGGTCCTGAAGATGCAGGGCAGCCCCAAGCTCACCCTCAATGGCGCAACCGACAAGGCGATCGCCTATAGCTTTGACCTGCACGGCAGTCCCGACCTCATCAACAAGGCCAACGACAGTGCCGAGCAGGTCGCGGGCGCTTCCAACCTCCGCCTGGTGAAATAGGGCGCAGCGGCGGACGGCGCTGCCGCAGCAATTTCTGCCTGACGCGAGGGCCAGGGCGGCGGCGTTCACTCCGCCTCAAGTGTCGAAATAGGATGATCCTTCGGGCGCTAAGATGTGCCAGGGCTGTTCGTGCGCGATCGCATGCAAGATACTTAAGGGTGGTTCAGGCTCGGCACAATGGCGCGAATGCGCGCCGATCGAGTTGACACGCCGCCGCGGCTCGGCGTGATGTCGGCGGAAAGCAGGACCGGCGTGACCGATCTCGTCTCCCTTGGAGCGCTTGCGGCGCGGATCCCGTCAGGCGCGAAGCTCGCGCTGCCGGCCGACTACGCCGGCGTCGCGATGGCGGCGACGGCGCCGCTGATCGCCGGCGGGGCGCGCGACCTTCATCTCGTCTGCGTTCCGACCGGCGGGCTGCAGGTCGACCTCCTGATTGGCGCCGGCCGCGTCCGGCTGCTCGAGACGAGCGCCGTGACGCTCGGCGAGGCTGGCGGCGCGCCGGCCTTCGGGCGCACCGTGCGCGACGGCGCGATCGCGCTTCTCGACGCCACCTGCCCGGCGATCCTCTCCGGCCTCACCGCCGCCCAGAAGGGCGTGCCCTTCATCCCGATGCGCGGGCTCATCGGCTCGGACATCCTGCGCGTGCGGCCGGACTGGCGCGTGATCGAGAACCCGTTTACGGCCGGCGACGCCATCGTGGCGATCCCGGCGATCCGGCCCGACATCGCGCTGTTCCACGCCGCGGAAGCCGACCGCGACGGCAATGTCTGGATCGGCCGCCGGCGCGAGCTCGCCCTCATGGCCTATGCGGCGCAGACGAGCCTCGTCACCGTCGAGCGCATTCGCGACGCCTCGCTCCTCGACGACGAGGTGACGGCGGCGGGCGTGCTGCCGGCGCTCTATGTCGGCGCGATTGCCCACGTCCCGAAGGGTGCGAGCCCTTACGGGCTGTGGGGCGAGTACCCGGCCGACACGGCCGAGATCGCGCGCTATGCCGAGGCGGCGCGCACCGAGGCCGGCTTTGCCGCCTATCTCGACCGCTTCCTCGGCGCGCCCGCCTTCGCATGAGCGCAAGCGACCGCGAGCGGCTCATCGCCACCGTGGCGGATGTCCTCGACGGCGTCGGCCACGTCGCCGTCGGCGCGTCCTCGCCGATCCCGGCCGCCGGCGCGATGCTGCGCCGGGCGCTCGACGAGCGCCGCGGCCGGGCGGTGCGAATCTCGATCCTCGGCTCCGCCCGCCACAACTTCTTCACCAACGGCAGCGCCGAGCTATTCGACTGCGCGGCGCAGGGGCGGATCGACGCCTTCTTCCTCGGCGGCGGCCAGATCGACGGCGAGGGCAACATCAACCTCGTCGGCGCCGGCGACTATCCGCGCTCCTCGCCGCGCTGGCCCGGCTCCTTCGGCTCGGGCCTTCTCTATTACGTCGTGCCGCGGGTGATCCTGTTTCGCGAGGAGCACAGCCCGCGGGTGTTCGTCGACAAGGTCGATTTCGTCAGCGCCGCCGGAACGAGCGTCCCCGGCGTCCACCGCACCGGCGGACCCTACGCGCTCGTGACCGGCCTTGCCCGCTTCCGCTTCGACCGCGAGCGTCGCCGCTTCGTGCTGAGCGAGATCCACCCGGAGCACGGCCTCGACGACATCCGCGACCGCACCGGCTTCGAGTTCGACTGCGCGCAGGACCTTCGAGCGACGCCCGAACCGGACAAAGAGACGCTCGCGCTGATCCGGGGACGGGTCTTCGATGAGCTCGCCGACGCCTACCCGCAGTTCGTCGAGATGCTGCGGGGTTCGGAATGACAGTCCTCAAAACGAAACAGCCGCCCCTCAAGGCGGCTGCGGAACGGCGTGTCGCGTGCGCTACTGCCGGTAATGCTGGATGCGGGTCGTGCGCAGGCCGGCGAGGCCGTGCTGGTCGATCGATTGCTGCCAGCTCAGGAACTCCTCGGTCGTGAGCGTGTAGCGCTGGCATGCCTCCTCGAGGCTGAGCAGGCCGCCGCGGACGGCCGCCACCACCTCGGCCTTGCGCCGGATGACCCATCGGCGCGTATTCGTCGGCGGAAGGTCGGCGATCGTCAGCGGACTTCCGTCCGGCCCGATCACATACTTGACCCGCGCCCGATAGGGTTCGGTCATGATACGCTACTCACACACTCGACTGACCACGTCGAAAGGCAAGGTAGGCCGGCGCGCTTAAGATTTGCCTAAGCCTGCGGCGGCCGAGAAAAAGCCTTCGCGGACGCGCTCAAATCGCGGGCAGACCGAGGGTTTTCACGCTGCCGAGCGGCACCCGGATCGAGCCGATGACGAGCTGCGGCGTGTCGCCGGTCATGTCGACCGCATCGACCCGGCCGGAGATTTCGGTCTTGACCAGCACCCCCTGACCGGCGCTGTCGAGGGCCGCGACCGTGATCGTGTAGTCGCCGTCGGGCGCGGTCGTGCCGGTCGAGGTCTTGCCGTCCCAGGTGAAGGTCTGGGCGCCGGCCGTCAGCGCGCTCGTCCGGGTCGCGACGACGCCGCCGTTCTTGTCGCGGATGGTGATCGCGGCTTGGCTCGCGTTGCGAGCCGGGTTCAGCACCCATCGGGCGCTGCCGTTTGCGAGCCGCGTCGTCGCGCCGTCGGCCGTGACCTGCATGCCGATGAAGCTCGCCGCGTTCGAGGTCGTCGAGGCCTTGACCGTCGTCAAGAGGGCCGAGAGCGTGGCGTTCGATTTCAGCTGCTGCTCGACCGAGGCGAACTGCACGAGCTGCTGCGTGAACTGGCTGGTGTCGAGCGGGTCGAGCGGGCTCTGGTTCTTGAGCTGCGTCGTGAGCAGCATCAGGAAGGAATCGAAGTTCTCGGCGATGCCCTTGCTCGGCGTCTTGCCGGTCGAGGCGGCCGCGGCGGTGGCGCCCGTGCTGGTGATCGCGTCGGCCATGGCGGCCTCCTAGGTATGCAGGTCGAGGCGCCCGGCGGCGCCCCAAAGCGTGCGGATGATTTTGGCCGGAGCGGCGTCGTCGAGATCGGGCTCGGCCGCGCGCCACGGCGCCGGCCGCGAATGGTTCGGTCGGTCCTCGCCGCGATGCTGGCCTCGGGGCTCGCCCTGGGGATCGCGCAAGGTGAGGTCGATGCCGCCCTCGGACGGCTTGAGGCCGGCCTGCTCGAAGGCGCGCTCGAGGGTCTTGGCGTCGCGCTGCAGGAGCGCCAGCGTCTCGACCCGGTCGACGACAAGCCGCGCCTGGACCGATCCGTCGTCCTCGATGTCGAGGCGCACGTCGATGCGCCCGAGGTCCTCGGGGTGGAGCCGGATCTCGAACCGGTTGACGCCGGCGAGGCTCTTCATCGCGATCTCGACCGGCACCGCCGCGAGCGGCACGTTCGGGATCATTGCGGGCGCCGGGGCAGGCTGATCGGGCAGCCGAGGCGGCGCAGTCTCGGCCAGGCGAGCCGCATGCGGGCCTGGATGGGCAGACACGGGGGTGGGCGGGAGATCGGCCGGGGGGCTGGGTTTCGCCGTCTCGGCCGGGCCGAGGTCGCGGTGGCTCGACAGCGCCTCAGGCTTGCCTGCGCGCTCGTCGTCGGACTGAGCCGGGGCAGGCGGCACTCGCGCGGCCTTGGCGCTCGCAACGGGCGCGCTCGCCGCAGGCGGCGGTGTGTCGGATGGCGACTCCGGCTCGGTCGGCCGCCCGTTGCCGGCCTCCGGCGCGACAAGGGCAGCCCTGCCGCTCGCCAGGGGAGCGGCCGGCCCGGGTGGTGGTGGCGGGTCGGACGGCAGCTCCGGCCGAGCCGGCGGGCCGCCGGCGGACACCGACGCGCGAAGCGGTTCAATGCCGGCCGGGCCGGCTGCGCCGGCCCGCGCCAGGATGAGATTGGTCTCCTCGGGCGAGAGGCTTGGCGACATGGCGGCCACCGAAGCGACGCCGGGGAAGAGGCTATCCGCAGCACCGGCGGTGGTGCCGATTGGTGCGGGATCGGCGGCAGCGGCCGGCGCGGCCGGAGGCGTGATCGGGCCCGGTCCCAGGGAGAGAGGTTCGGCAGCGACCCGTCCGGCTCCGGACTCGGGCGGGGACGACACCGGGATTGGCGGCGCCGGGGCCATGATCGTGGCCGGGGACAGGCCCGGGCTCGGCGCCGTTTCGGCGGCGCTCGATGGCTCCTCGAGGTCGTCCTCGACGCAACCCGTCGTGGCGGCAAGCGCGTCGGCTTCACCCGCCTTTGCACGCGTAATGGCCTTGTTCGCCTCTGCCGCGGCCGTCACCACATCCGGGATTGCGGACTGGGCGAGGACGAGGACGACATCATCTGCAATCCGGGTCGTGGACCCGGCCGGGATCGGCTGGGCGGTCGGAATCGGGACTGCGCCGGCGCCCATCTTCGCGGTCTGCCGGCTGGCGGCCTCGCCGGAGGCAAGCGCCGGCGGCGCGGCCGCAGGCTCTCCGGCCGCGAGCGCCGCCAGAGCCGCGAAGGTCGAGGCCTCGCCGTCCTGCGGCGCCGCTCCGCCGCCCGAGCCGGCGACGCCGGCGCCGGCTTGCGGCAGGAGTGCCGCTAAGATGAGGGATGCTTCCAACGCGCGCGCCCGTTTGCTCGAGAGCGAGAGGCGCAAGGTCCGGGCCAGCCGCGGCAAAGCGGAAGCTGTTGAATTCGCAGGTCTTTTGCGCCCGAGCCCGATCGGCAGGCGCGGCGCGGCCGGCAGGTTTCGGCCGGTCCCCCGGCAGGAACTGCCGGGCGGCGCCCTGGAAGAAGCAAGCCGCAATGGCTATAAAGACCCCATGGGCCGCTCGAGCCCGCAAGACCGGCCCATGCTCAACAGTCTCGACCTGCCGAAGGACCCCGCCGCGACCCGCGTCGTCGTCGCGATGTCGGGCGGCGTCGATTCCTCCGTCGTCGCGGCGGTTCTGAAGCGCGAGGGCTACGACGTCGTCGGCATCACGCTCCAGCTCTACGACCACGGCGCCGCCGTGCACCGCAAGGGCGCCTGCTGCGCCGGCCAGGACATCCACGACGCCCGCCGGGTCGCCGATGCGCTCGACATCCCGCATTACGTGCTCGACTACGAGGCCCGCTTCCGCGAGGCGGTGATCGAACCCTTCGCCGAGAGCTATCTCGCCGGCGAGACGCCGATCCCCTGCGTCGAGTGCAACCGCGCGATCAAGTTCCGCGACCTCCTTTCGACCGCGAACGAGCTCGGCGCCGACGTGCTCGCCACCGGGCACTACGTCGCGAGCCGGCGCCTCGCCGATGGCCGCCGCGCCTTGTTCCGCGCCGCCGATCCGGAGCGCGACCAGAGCTATTTCCTCTACGCGACGACGCCCGAGCAGCTGGCGACGCTGCGCTTCCCCTTGGGCGAGCGCGACAAGGCCGAGACCCGCGCGCTCGCCCGCGACCTCGGGCTCAGCGTCGCCGACAAGGCCGACAGCCAGGACATCTGCTTCGTGCCGCAGGGGCGCTACGGCGACCTCATCGAGCGCCTGAGGCCCGGCGCCGCGAAGGCCGGCGAGATCGTCCATGTCGACGGCCGCGTGCTCGGACGCCACGAGGGCATCGTGCACTACACCGTCGGCCAGCGCCGCGGCCTCAAGGTGGCGATCGGCGAGCCGCTCTACGTCGTTCGGCTCGATGCCGCGAAGGGAAGGGTGATCGTCGGCCCGCGCGAGGCGCTGGCGACGAACATCATCGCCGTCGCCGACGTGAACTGGCTCGGCGACGAGCCGCTGGCGCAAGCCGGCGACGCCATCGAGGTCGCGGTCCGGGTGCGCTCGACGCGTCCGCCGAAGCCCGCCCTGTTGCGGCCGGCCGGCCGCGGCGCCGAGATCGAGCTTTTCGCGCCCGAGGACGGGGTTTCGCCGGGCCAGGCCTGCGTCATCTATGCCGATCACGGGCCGCGCGCCCGAGTGCTCGGCGGCGGCACGATCGCGCGCGCCGCGAGCGATGCCGCGGCGGCCGCCTGAGCGCGGACGACCGCGGGCCTGATGAGCGTCAACCTCGAAGGACAGCGCCGCGCCTATGCGCGTTGGGCTCCGGTCTACGACCGCGTCTACCACAGGTTCCTTGCCGACGCGCATCGCCGCACCGCCGCCGCCGCCGCGGCCGCGGGGCCGGACATCCTCGAGGTCGGGGTCGGGACGGGGCTCGTCCTGCCCTACTATCCGGCCCACGCCAGGGTCGTCGGCGTCGACCTGTCCGAGCCCATGCTGCGCAAGGCGGCCGAGAAGGTTTCCGAGCGGGCGCTTTCGCAGGTGAGGCTGATCGCGGCGATGGACGCCTCCCGGCTCGGCTTCGCCGACGCGCGCTTCGACGCGGTCGCGCTGCCCTTCGTCATCACGCTGGTGCCGGACCCGGAGCGGGCGCTCGCCGAGTGCGCCCGCGTGCTGAAACCGGGCGGCGAGATCGTGATCGCGAGCAAGCTCGGCGCCGACGCCGGGCTCGTGGCGCGGCTCGAGGAAGCGGCCGATCCGCTGTTCAAGACGATCGGCTGGAGCTCGGCCTTCAAGATCAGCCGCGTCGAGGCCTGGGCGAAGGCGCACGGCGCAATCGATGTGCTCGGGATCGAGCCGCTCTTTCCGGCCGGGCTGTTCAAGCTGATGCGGCTGAGGAAGCGGGCCTGAGCCCGGGCCGCGCCGTTCCTTGACAGCCTCGAACGGCGGTCCCTATATCCTGCGCCGGCGCGCCCTAAGGCGGAGTAGCTCAGCTGGTTAGAGCAGAGGAATCATAATCCTCGTGTCGGGGGTTCGAGTCCCTCCTCCGCTACC
>DAINQO010000058.1:0-16282 GCA_036742625.1 Microvirga sp. | reverse complement strand
CTCGAGCGTGCGCGCGGCGCTCGTCCCGAACGAAGGCCCGCCGTGCTGGAACGGCTTGATGCTGTGGCGCGGCGCGACCGAATGGCCGGCGTTCCTGACCGGCCGCTCGATGATCGTCGCCGGCGGGCTCTCGGCTAAGATGGTCGTCTATCCGATCGCCGCGGGCTCCCGGCCCGATCGCAAGCTGACGAACTGGGCCGTCGTGGCGCGCGTCGGCGAGGGCGGCGCCCCACCGGAGAAGGAGGACTGGTCGCGGCCCGGCCGGCGCGAGGAGCTGACGCCGCATGTCGCGCGCTTCTCGATCCCGCATGTCGACGTCAAGGCGCTGATCGCCGCGACGCCGGAGTTCTGGGAGTATCCGATGTGCGACCGCGATCCGCTGCCGCGCTGGTCGCACGGGCGCGTGACGCTGCTCGGCGACGCCGCGCATCCGATGTATCCGGTCGGCTCGAACGGCGCCTCGCAGGCGATCCTCGACGCGCGCTGCCTCGCCGACGCGCTCAGTCTGGCCGAGCACCCGATGGCAGCGCTCCACGCCTACGAGGCCGAGCGCCTGCCGAAGACCGCCGAGATCGTGCGCGCCAATCGCAAGGGTGGTCCGGAAGGCGTCATCGACGCCGTTGAGGCGCTCGCTCCCGACGGCTTTACCGACATCGAGGCGGTGCTGCCTTATGCGGAGCGCGAGGCGATCGTGCGCGGCTACGCGCAGAAGGCGGGCTTCGCCAAGGAGCAGGTGAAGGCGGCCTAACGCCCCTCCCTGAAAGGGGAGGGATGGGGGTGGGGGAGCCGAGCGCGGCTCGCAGGGCGCAGCACGACCTCTCCCCCACCCCGCCGTCGCTGCGCTCCGGAGACCCTCCCCTTGAAGGGGAGGGTCGAGGGGCGCTTACGCCGGCGGCGGCAGGAACTCGACGTCGTGCTTCGCCGACAGCGCGACGACCGCCTCGGGCGTCTGCGGCGACATGGTGTGGATGCCCCAGAACAGGTCGTAGAGCTTTCCCGTCGGCGAGACCCAGAACAGGCACTTCGCCGTCGCGCCCGACTTGTTGAAGATGCCGTGCGGCTTTCCCATCGGCAGCCGGACGAGGTCGCCGGGATTGGCGAAGGTGTCCTGCCCGTCGAGCCAGAAGTCGAGCCGGCCCTCGAGGATGTAGAGGTACTCGTCCTGCGTCGGGTGGATGTGCGGCGGCACGAAGGTGTCGGGCGGGAAGGTCGCGTGCCAGGAGAAGGAATGCTGGGTCAGGTGCTTCGGCACATAGGTCTGGCCGAGGATGTTCCAGACGATGCCGTCGAGGCCTTCGTTGGCGCGGGTAATGCCGGCGGTCTCGCTCTTCATGGGTCCTCTCCGTGGCTGCTCAAACGTGCAGATAGCGGTCTTTGACGGCCGGGTCGCGGCGCAGCTCGGCGCTCGTGCCGGTCCAGACGACGCGGCCCTTCTCGATGATCACGTGCCGGTCGGCGAAGCGCGTCAAGGCGTCGACGTTCTTGTCGATGACGACGATCGCCTGGCGCTCGCTCTTGAGGCGCTTCAGGCAGGCCCAGATCTCGGCCCGGACGAGCGGCGCCAGGCCCTCCGTCGCCTCGTCGAGGATGAGGAGCTTCGGGTTCGTCATCAGGGCCCGGCCGATCGCCAGCATCTGCTGCTCGCCGCCGGAGAGCTGCGAGCCGAGGTGGTGGCTGCGCTCCTGCAGCCGCGGGAACAGCTCGTAGACGCGCTCGAGCGTCCAGCGCGGCGGGCCGGAGCGGGCGGCCGCCGTCGCGACGAGGTTCTCGTGCACGGAGAGCGTCGGGAACACCTGCCGGCCCTCGGGCACGAGGCCGATGCCGCACTGGGCGATCCGGTAGGGCGCGAGCCCGGCGAGCGCGCGGCCCTCGAAGACGATCTCGCCACCGCGCGGCGGCACGAGCCCCATGATGGTGTTCACGGTCGTGGTCTTGCCCATTCCGTTGCGGCCCAAGAGCGTCACGACCTCGCCGGGTCCGACCGCAAACGAGATGTCGAACAGCACCTGCGCGGCGCCGTAGGCGGTCTGGAGGTTCGTGACGGTCAGCACTATTCCCTCTCCCCGCTTGCGGGGAGAGGGCCAGGGTGAGGGGCCTGGGGGATTGGCCCCGCAGCCGCCCGCTTCTCCAGCGCCAAGAAGATCGTCTCCAGCACACCGTCCAGCTCGTTCATCACCTCTGTATTAAGAGCGCGCAGCACGGTGTAGCCCTTCTCTTCGAGGAACCGGCTCCGACGCGCATCCTGCGCCAATTCCTCCTCGGTCGAGTGCGTCGCCCCATCCACCTCGACGATCAGCGCGCGCTCGCGGCACAGGAAATCCGCGAAGTAGGGCCCGATCGGCTCCTGGCGCACGAACTTGTGGCCCGCGAGGCCGCGGTTGCGAAGCTTGGACCATAGGCGCGCCTCGGCAGGTGTTTGCGATTGCCGCAGGCCGCGGGCACGTCGCGTCTCAGGTATTCTCAAGCCGCGCAACGCGATCCTCCCGCCTCAGGCCAATCCCCCGGGCCCCTCACCCTAGCCCCCTCCCCGCAGGCGGGGAGAGGGGATTCTTACGCCGCCTCCTCGCCAAGATAGGCGCTGCGCACCTCGGTGTTGGCGCGCACCGCCTCCGGCGTGCCGGTGGCGATGACGCGGCCGTAGACCAGCACGGTGACGCGGTCGGCGAGCGAGAACACGGCCTCCATGTCGTGCTCCACCAGCACGATGGTGTAGCGTCCCTTGAGCCGCCGCAGGGTCGCGACGACGCGCTCCGATTCCTCGTGGCCGGTGCCGGCGAGCGGCTCGTCGAGGAGGAGCAGCTTCGGCGCAGTCGCGAGCCCGACGGCAAGCTCGAGCTGACGCTTCTCGCCGTGCGACAAGAGGCCCGCCCGCAGATGCGCGCGGGGGCGCAAGCCGACATGCTCCAGGAACTCCAGCGCCGGCTCGTTCAGTGTCGATTCGCGATCGGCGTCGCCGAAGAACCTGAAGCTCGAACCGGAGCGCGCCTGCACCGCGAGCGCGACGTTCTCGAGGACCGAGAACCGCGGCAGGATCGAGGTGATCTGGAACGAGCGCGCGAGCCCGCGCCGCACGCGCTCATGCATCGGCAGGCGGGTGATGTCGGCGCCGTCGAACAGGATGCGGCCGCCGTCCGGCGTCGCGAGGCCGGAGATCTGGTGGATCAGCGTCGTCTTGCCGGCGCCGTTCGGGCCGATGACGGCGTGAAGCTCGCCCGCCGTGACCGCGAGCGCGACGTCGTCGGTGACGACGAGGGCGCCGTAGGCCTTGCGCAGATGCTCGAGGCGGAGCAGCGGCTCAGCCACGGCGCAGACCGCGGAAAAAGCCGAGAATGCCGCCGCGGGCGAACAGCGCGACGAGCACGAGCATCGGCCCGAAGATCATCTTCCACAGCTCGGTGATGCGCGACAGCACCTCCTCGAGGATGACGAAGGCGGCGGCGCCGATGATCGCGCCGTGGAGAGAGCCGAGCCCGCCGAGGATCACCATGACGATGAGCTCGCCCGAACGCTGCCAGGTCATGAAGGCCGGGCTCACGAACTCGGTCTGGTTCGCCAAGAGGAAGCCGGCAAGCCCGCACAGTGCGCCGGCGATCACGTAGGCGGCGAGCTGGTAGGCGAGGGGGTTGAACCCGATCGCCTGCATGCGCACCGGGTTCTCGCGCGTGCCGCGCAGCACGCGCCCGAAGCGCGAGGCGACGATGGCGCGGCAGAGGAGATAGGCGCCGACGAGACAGGCGAGGACGACGTAGTAGAAGGTGTGGCCCTCGCCGAGGATCCGGGTCCCGAGGACGAGGCTCTTCCTCGGCAGCGTCATGCCGTCGTCGCCGCCATAGGCGGCGAGCGAGGTCGCGAGGAAGTACAGCATCTGGCCGAAGGCGAGCGTGATCATGATGAAGTAGACGCCCTTCGTCCGCAGCGAGATCGCGCCGGTGACGAGCGCGAACAGGGCCGAGGCGGCGAGCGCCGCGGCGAGCTGCCCGAAGGCGTCGCCGACGCCGTGGCTCATCAGGATGCCGACCGCGTAGGCGCCGATGCCGAGGAAGGCGGCGTGGCCGAAGCTGATGAGCGCGCCGTAGCCGAGGATGAGGTCGAGCGACATCGCGGCGATGCCGAGGATCATGACGCGCAGGGCGAGCGCGAGGATGTAGCCCTCGCCGCCATGGCGGGCGAAAGCCGGTGCGACGGCGAAGAGCCCGAACAGGACGAGGGGCAGGATGCAGCCGCGCCACCGCGCCGGCGGCGCGACCGCGGTCTGCGCGGCCTCGGCGGGAAGGCCGGTCACCGCTTCACGGGGAAGAGGCCGGTCGGCCGGAAGAACAGGACCGCCGCCATCAGGATGTAGATCAGCATCGGGGCGATCGCCCGCCCGGTCTGGCTCGCCATCGAGGGGTCGAGCACGAGGCGCAGGATGTTCGAGGCGAAGGAGCGTCCGAGCGTGTCGACGAGTCCGATGAGGAGCGCGGCGAGGAAGGCGCCGCGGATCGAGCCGATGCCGCCGATGACGATGACGACGAAGGCGAGGATCAGGATGTTGTCGCCCATGCCCGGCTCGACCGAGAGGATCGGCGCCACCATCGCGCCGGCGAACCCCGCGAGCATGGCGCCGAAGCCGAACACGACCATGAACAGGCGGCGGATGTCGACGCCGAGCGCCGAGACCATGGCGGCGTTCGTGGCGCCGGCCCGCACCAGCATCCCGGCGCGGGTGTGGTGCACGAGGACGTAGAGCAGGCCGCCGACGGCAAGCCCGGCCGCGATGATGGCGAGGCGGTAGACTGGATAGAGCAGGCCGGACATCAGCTCGATCGAGCCGGACAGCGCCGGCGGGATCGGCACGAGCAGCGGCGCCGCGCCCCACACCGCCTTCACGCCCTGGTTCAGGAACAGGATGATGCCGAAGGTGGCCAGCACCTGGTCGAGGTGGTCGCGGTCGTAGAGGTGGCGGAAGACGACGACCTCGAGCAGGAGGCCGAAGGCGAGCGCCGCCGGCAATGCCAGCGCGAGGCCGGCGGCGAAGCTCCCGGTCCAGGCGACGAAGGCGGCGGCGAAATAGGCGCCGACCATGTACTGCACGCCGTGTGCGAGGTTGATGAAATCCATCACCCCGAACACGAGCGTCAGCCCGGCCGCGATCAGGAACAGGATGATCCCGAACTGCAGCCCGTTGAGGGTTTGGACGAGGAGGAGGGTGGCGGACATCGATCGGGGGCGAATAGCGAATAGCGAGTGGCGAATAGGAACCTTCTACTCGCCATTCGCTATTCGCTATTCGCCTGCAGGGCTAGCTCGCCGGCTTGCAGTCCTTCGAATACACGTCGCCGTAGTTCTCGAAGACCTTCTCGACGATCTCGGTCTGGAACTTGCCGTCCGGGCGCTTTGCGACCTTCACCAGGTAGAAGTCCTGGATCGGATAGCCGTTGGCGTTGAACTTGAACGGGCCGCGTGCCGACTTGAAGTCGGCCTTGCGGATCGCCGCCGAGAGCGCCTTCTTGTCGGCGGTGTTGCCGCCCGTCGCCTTCAGGCCTGAGTCGATCAGCTTTGCGGTGTCGTAGGCCTGCATGGCGTAGGAGCCCGGCACGTAGCCGAACTCCTTCTCGAAGGCCGCGACGAAGGCCTTGTTGACCGGGTTGTCCATGTTCGGCGCCCAGGTCATGCCGCCGAGGAGGCCGACGGCCGCGTCCTGCTGCGCCGGCAATGTCGATTCGTCGACCGTGAAGGCGGAGAGGAACGGCACGCGCTCGACGAGGCCGGCCTGGCGGTACTGGCGCACGAGGTTCACGCCCATGCCGCCCGGCATGAAGGTGAACAGCGCCTCGGGCTGCGCCGCGGCGATCTTCGCGAGCTCGGACTGGAAATCGAGGTTGTTCAGCGGGACATAGGATTCCTCCACGACCTCGCCCTTGAAGTGGCGCTTGAAGCCCGCCATCGAGTCGCGCCCGGCCTGGTAGTTCGGGGCGAGGAGATAGACCTTCTTGTAGCCGCGGTTCTGCGCCACCTTGCCCAGCACCTCGTGCACCTGGTCGTTCTGGTAGGAGGTGACGAAGAAATTCGGATGGCACTCCTTGCCGGCGTAGCTCGACGGGCCGGCATTGGCGCTGATCAGGATGGCGCCGCCGTCGAGCGCCGGCTTGTGGATCGCCAGCAGCACGTTCGAGAAGATCGGGCCGACGACGAAGTCGACCTTGTCGCGGTCGAGGAGCCCCTTGACCTTGGTGACGGCGATGTCGGGCTTCAGCTCGTCGTCGACGACGATCACCTCGGCATCCCGGCCGCCGAGCTTGCCGCCGAGCTCCTTGACGGCGAGATTGAAGCCGTCGCGCGCCTGCTGGCCGAGCGTCGCCGCCGGCCCGGACAGGGTCTGGATCAGCCCGATGCGGACCTTGTCGGCCGATTGCGCGAAGGGCGTCGTCGCCACAAGCCCGAGGCCGAGCGCGAGGGCCACTGATCTGCGCGTGTCTTTCATGCTTCTTCTCCCGTGATCCGTTCCCCGGCGCGGTCATGCGCGCCATGTTGGCTCCAAGCCGCCGCGACCGCCCGGCATCGCGGCACAGTCTTAGCGTCAATCCCCGGGGCGGGAAGCCCTCGCGACTTGACGCCGTCCGCGGCCGGCGTGATATTTTAAGCTTAAAATAAATCGGCGGCGGCGGGCAAGGTGTCGAAGCCATGAAGGTTGTTCATCCGTGCCAGCCTCCCAAGCCCCTCATCCTGAGTTGTTCATCCGTGCCAACCTCCCAAGCCCCTCATCCTGAGGTGCGAGCGCAGCGAGCCTCGAAGGACGCACCTGAGGCAGCGCCCGACCGGCGGTGCGTGCTTCGAGGCTCAGCCCTTCGGGCTTCGCACCTCAGCATGAGGAGATTTGGGTTTGGCCCTGTGTCTGACGGTGGGCTCGCGGGCACAAGCAACATTTGTAGCGTCGGCGGCTGAGGCGGGACGCGGATGGGTTCGCTGCGGGATCGACACGCGCTCGTCACCGGCGGCGGCCGCGGCATCGGGCTTGCGATCGCCGAAGCTCTGTCCGGCGCCGGGGCGAGGGTGACGGTGGTCGGGCGCGACGCCGGCGCGCTCGGCGATGTCGTCGCGGCCGGCAAGGCGCACGGCTATATGGTGGCCGACGTGACGGATGCGGTCGCGATCAAGATGGCGGCCGACATCGCTGCCGAGGACCGCGGGCCGATCGACCTCCTGATCGCCAACGCCGGGGCGGCGCAGTCGGCGCCGTTCGCGAAGTCGGACGCGCGGCTCTTCCGGCGCATGCTCGACGTGAATTTTCTTGGGGTGGTCCACGCCGCGCAGGCGGTGCTCGGGCCGATGGCAGCGCGCGGCTTCGGGCGCATCGTCGCGATCGCCTCGACGGCTGGGCTGAAGGGGTATCCTTACGTTTCCGCCTATTGCGCGGCAAAGCACGCCGTCGTCGGCCTCGTGCGCGCGCTCGCGCTCGAGACGGCGGCGACCGGCGTCACCGTCAATGCCGTCTGTCCGGGCTTCACCGACACCGATCTCGTGGCCGAGAGCCTCGATCGCATCGTCGAAAAGACCGGCCGCAGCCGCGACGAGGCGCTCGCCGAGCTCGTGCGGCACAATCCGCAGAAGCGCCTCATCGAGCCGCGAGAGGTTGCGGACGCGGTGCTGTGGCTGTGCGGCGAGGGCGCGCGTTCGGTGACCGGGCAGGCGATCGCCGTCGCCGGCGGCGAGGTCTGACATGGACGAGCATGTCCCTCTCGACGCCGAGACGAAGGCGGCCGAAAAGCCCGAGGATCACCGCGACGAGCTGCGGCTGTGGCTGCGCCTCCTCACCTGCACGACGCTGATCGAGGGCGAGGTCCGCAAGCGCCTGCGGGCGCGCTTCGACGTGACGCTACCGCGCTTCGACCTCATGGCGCAGCTCGACAAGGCGCCGGAGGGGCTGACCCTCAGCGACCTCTCGAAGCGGATGATGGTGTCGAACGGCAACCTGACGGCGCTCGTCGAGCGCCTCGTCGCGACCGGCCACCTCGCGCGGCGCACCTCGGACACCGACCGGCGGGCGCAGGTCGTGAGCCTGACCGGCCTCGGCCGCGCCGAGTTCCGCGCCATGGCGAAGGAGCACGAGCGCTGGATCGGCGAGATGTTCGGCGATCTGTCGCGGCGCGAGGTCGAGGAGCTGCTCCGCCTTCTCGCGCGCGCCAAGGCGTCGGCCGGCGGCGCCGTCAGGGGAGCGCGCCCGTGAGCCGATCGGCGAATCCCGTCTCGCTGCCGCTCGCGGGCTACCGGCCGGCGCATTTCCTGCTCGCGGTCGAGGACAAGGTCGCGACGGTCACGCTCAACCGCCCGGAGCGCAAGAACCCGCTCACCTTCGCGAGCTACCGCGAGCTCGCCGACTTCTTCTTTGCCTGCCAGAAGGACGACGCGGTGAAGGCGGTGGTGATCGCCGGCGCCGGCGGCAATTTCTCGTCCGGCGGCGACGTGTTCGAGATCATCGGGCCGCTGGTCGAGATGGGCACGAAGGGGCTGACCGCCTTCACGCGCATGACCGGCGAGCTCGTCAAGGCGATGCGGGCCGCGCCGCAGCCGATCGTCGCCGCTGTCGACGGCATCTGCGCCGGGGCCGGCGCCATCGTCGCGATGGCCTCCGACATCCGCATTGGCACGCCACGGGCGAAGGTCGCGTTCCTGTTCAACAAGGTCGGGCTCGCCGGCTGCGACATGGGCGCCTGCGCGATCCTGCCCCGCATCATCGGCCAGGGCCGGGCGTCGGAGCTCCTCTACACCGGCCGCTTCATGACGGCCGATGAGGGCGCCGCCTGGGGCTTCTTCGGCCGGCTTGCGGCTCCGGAGAGCCTCCAGGACGAGGCGCGCGCGCTCGCTCGCGAGATCGCCGCGGGTCCGACCTTCGGCAACACCATGACGAAGCGCATGCTCGCCATGGAGTGGGCGATGTCGGTCGAGGAGGCGATCGAGGCCGAGGCCGTGGCGCAGGCCCTGTGCATGACGACCGAGGACTTCGCCCGCGCCTACCGCGCCTTCGCGGCGAAGGAGAAGCCGGTGTTCGAGGGGAATTGAGGTGCCCGACGCGTCCTTCCTCGACTGGCCGTTCTTCGAGGAGCGCCACCGCCGCTTCGCGCGCGAGCTGCGGGCCTGGGCCGCGGAGGCGATCGGGCCGCTGATCGACCACGCCGACGTCGACGGCACCTGCCGGCGGCTCGTCGCCTGCCTCGGCGAGGGCGGGTGGCTCCGCGCAGTGGTTCCGGAGGCCTATGGCGGCTTGAGCGCCGGCTTCGACGTGCGCACGCTGTGCCTTGCCCGCGAGACGCTCGCCGCCGTCGGCGGGCTCGCCGATTTCGCCTTCGCGATGCAGGGGCTGGGGAGCGCGCCGGTGGCGCTGTTCGGCTCGCAGGCGCTGAAGCAGCGCTATCTGCCGCCGGTCGGCGAGGGCGTGACGATCGCGGCGTTCGCGCTCTCCGAGCCCGAGGCCGGCTCGGACGTCGCGGCGCTCGCCACCGCGGCGACGCCGGATGGGCCGGACCACGTGCGCATCGACGGCGAAAAAACCTTCATTTCGAACGGCGGCATCGCCGACCATTACGTCGTCTTCGTCCGCACCGGCGAGGCGCCGGGCGCCAAGGGGCTCTCGGCCTTCATCGTCGACGCCGACGCGCCGGGGCTCATGGTCGCGGATCGCATCGAGACCATCGCGCCGCATCCCCTCGCGACGCTCCGCTTCGACGGCTGCCGGGTGCCGCTGGCGCAGCGCGTCGGCGGGCCGGGCGAGGGCTTTAAGGTCGCGATGGCGACGCTCGACGTGTTCCGCTCGACGGTCGGTGCGGCGGCGCTCGGCTTTGCCCGGCGCGCCCTCGACGAGGCGCTCGGCCGGGCGTCGTCGCGCCACCTGTTCGGCGCGCCGCTCGGCGACCTCCAGCTGACGCAAGCGGCGCTTGCCGAGATGGCGACGGCGGTGGATGCGTCGGCGCTCCTCGTCTATCGCGCCGCCTGGACGAAGGACCGCGGCGCCGAGCGGGTCACGCGCGAGGCGGCGATGGCGAAGCTCTACGCCACCGAGGCGGCGCAGGGCGTGATCGACAAGGCGGTGCAGATCTTCGGCGGCCTCGGGGTGACGAAGGGCGTCAAGGTCGAGGAGCTCTACCGCGAGATCCGGAGCTTGCGCATCTACGAGGGCGCGAGCGAGGTCCAGAAGATCGTCATCGCCCGCGAGGTGATGAAGCGGGAGAGCTCCCTCTCCCGCTTGCGGGAGAGGGTTGGGGTGAGGGGGGAGTCCGGCGCTGGCCCTCACCCGGTCGGCTTCGCCGACTCGACCTCTCCCGTTTCACGGGAGAGGTGAATACGATGTCCTACACCGCCCATGTCGACAGCTTCGCGCGCGACAAACTGCCGCCGAAGGAGCAATGGCCGGCGTTCCTGTTCGCGCGCCCGGAGCTGCAATACCCGGCGCGGCTCAATGCCTGCACGCGCTTCCTCGACCGCTGGATCGCGGCCGGCCGGGGGGATGCGCCCTGCCTCGTCGGCCCGGCCGAGACCCTGACCTATGGCGAGCTCGACGCGCGGGTGAACCGGATCGCTAACGTCCTCACCGGCAAGCTCGGGCTCGTGCCGGGCGGCCGCGTGCTCTTGCGCGCCGCCAACACGCCGATGTGGGTCGCGGCCTTCTTCGCGGTGCTGAAGGCCGGCGGCGTCGTCGTCGCGACGATGCCGATGCTGCGGGCGCGCGAGATCGCCTACCCGCTCGACAAGGCGAAGATCGGGCTCGCGCTCTGCGATCACCGGCTCGAGGAGGAGCTGGAGAAGGCGCGTCGGCTCGCGCCGGGCCTCGCGCGCGTCGTCTACTGGGGCGGCGGCGGATCGGACAGCCTCGAGGCGCTGATGGCCGACGCCTCGCCGCGCTTCGAGGCGGTCGAGACCGCGGCCGACGACGTCTGCCTCATCGCCTTCACCTCCGGCACCACCGGCGAGCCGAAGGGCACGATGCATTTCCACCGCGACCTCGTCGCGATCTGCGACGCCTACTCGGACAACGTGCTCCGTCCCGAGCCGTCCGACCGCTTCATCGGCTCGCCGCCGCTCGCCTTCACCTTCGGCCTCGGCGCCCTGGCGCTGTTCCCGATGCATGTCGGCGCCGCGACCGTGCTGATCGAGAAGGCGACCCCGGACGAGCTCTTGCCGGCGATCGCACGGCACCGCGCCACCGTCTGCGTCACCGCGCCGACCGCCTATCGGGCGATGCTCGCCCGGCTCGGCGAGCACGACGTCTCGTCCTTGCGCAAATGCGTCTCGGCCGGCGAGGCGCTGCCGAAGGCGACCTTCGAGGCGTGGCAGGCCGCGACCGGGCTCAAGATCATGGACGGCATCGGCGCGACCGAGATGCTGCACATCTTCATCGCGGCGCGCGAGGACGAGATCCGGCCCGGCGCGACGGGGAAGCCGGTGCCGGGCTACGAGGCGAAGATCGTCGACGCGGAAGGGCGCGACCTGCCGCCGGGCGCGGTCGGGCGGCTTGCGGTGCGCGGCCCGACCGGCTGCCGCTACCTCGCCGACGAGCGCCAGCGGAAGTACGTCGAGGACGGCTGGAACCTCACCGGCGACACCTACCTCATGGATGAGGACGGCTATTTCTGGTACCAGGCGCGCTCCGACGACATGATCATCTCGGCCGGCTACAACATCGCCGGCCCGGAGGTCGAGGCGGCGCTGCTCACCCATCCGGCGGTCGCCGAATGCGGCGTCGTCGGCGCGCCCGACCCCGAGCGCGGCATGATCGTCAAGGCGTTCGTGGTCCTTAGCCCCGGCGAGCGCCCCGGCCCCGAGACGGCCAAAGCGCTGCAGGACCACGTCAAGCAGGAGATCGCGCCCTATAAATATCCGCGCGCGATCGAGTTCGTCGCCGAGCTGCCGAAGACCGCGACCGGCAAGCTCCAGCGCTTCGCGCTGCGCCAGATGGCGCAGGCCGCGTCGAAAGCGACGGCGGCATGAAGCGGCAGGACAGGATCAAAGGATCGGACCTGCCGGCCGGCGCCTGGCGCATCACCGTGCCGGTGCGCTTCTCGCATTGCGACCCGGCCGGCATCGTCTACTTCCCGCGCTATTTCGACATGATCAACGGCGTCGTCGAGGACTGGTTCGCGGGCGCGCTTGGCCTGCCGCATCACCATTTCATCCGCGACCGCCGCATCGGCCTCGGGCCGGCCCATGCCGAGGCCGACTTCATGACGCCGGGCTTCCTCGCCGACGAGGTCGTCTTCGCGGTCTTGGTCGAGCGCCTCGGCAACAGCTCGCTCGCCTTGAGCGTCCACGCCCATCGCGGCGAGGAGCCGGTGCTCATCGCCCGGCTCGTCATCGTCACGACCTCGCTCGATCTGCACCGCGCGGTGCCGATCCCGGACGATCTGAGAGCCGCCCTCGAACGGTACCAGGAGCGCTGCCGATGACGGGCAAGCCGACCGTGCTGCAGCCCGCCGGCTGGCCGGCGCCGCGCGGCTATGCCAACGGCATGATGGCCGACGGGCGCATCCTCGTGACCGGCGGCGTCGTCGGCTGGGACCTCATGGGCAACTTTCCCGAAGGCTTCGTCGCCCAGGTCCGGCAGACGCTCCTGAACATCCGCGCCATCCTCGCCGAGGGCGGGGCCGAGCCGCATCACCTCGTGCGCCTCACCTGGTACGTGCTCGACGTCGAGGAATATGTCGCGAGCCTGCGCGAGCTCGGCCGCGCCTACCGCGAGATCGTCGGCGCGCACTACCCGGCGATGGCGGTGGTCGAGGTCGTGCGCCTCGTCGAGAAGGCGGCGCGCGTCGAGATCGAAGCGACGGCGGTCGTGCCGCGGTAAACACCTCTCCCCGCAACGCGGGGAGAGGCCGAGTCGCGAAGCGACCGGGTGAGGGGCCGGGGGAGCCCCTCTCCCCGCTCGGCCTTCGGCCGAGTCGGCCCTCCCCCGCAAGGGGGGAGGGGCTTCACCCCGTCCAATCGAGCGAGCGCGCGACGGCCTTCTTCCAGGCGCCGTAGAGCCGTTCGCGCTCCTGCGCCGGCATCGCCGGCGTCCAGCGGCGGTCGACGCTCCAGTTGCGGGCGAGCTCGTCGGGGCCGGACCAGATTCCGGTCGCGAGGCCGGCCGCATAGGCGGCGCCGAGCGCCGTCGTCTCGGCGACCTTCGGGCGCACGACCGGCACGTCGAGGATGTCGGCCTGGAACTGCATCAGCAGCGCGTTTGCGACCATGCCGCCGTCGCTGCGCAGCTCGCGCACGGCGATGCCGGTGTCCTTGACCATGGCCTCGAGCACGTCGCGGGTCTGGTAGGCCGTGGCTTCGAGCGCGGCGCGGGCGATGTGGCGCTTGTCGGCAAAGCGCGTCAGGCCGCCGATGAGCCCGCGCGCCGCCTCGTTCCAATAGGGCGCGTAGAGGCCCGAGAACGCCGGCACGATGACGACGCCGCCATTGTCGGGGACGCCCGCCGCCAGCGCCTCGATCTCCGGGCTCGACGCGAAGAGAGAGAGATTGTCGCGCAGCCACTGCACCAGCGCGCCTGTGACGGCGATCGAGCCTTCGAGCGCATAGACCTGTTTTTGCTCGCCGAATTTGTATCCGAGCGTCGTGAGAAGGCCGCAGGTCGACGTGAACGGCGTCTGCCCCGTGTTCATCAGCATGAAGCAGCCGGTGCCGTAGGTGTTCTTGGCCTCGCCCGGCGCAAAGCAGGCCTGCCCGACGAGCGCCGCCTGCTGGTCGCCGAGGATGCCGGCGATGGCGACGCCGGCGAGCGGTTTCTCTGACACGGCATAGACTTCGCTCGAAGACCTGATGTCCGGCAGGCACGCCCGGGGGATGCCGAACAGCGTGAGGATCTCGGCGTCCCAGGCGAGCGTCGCAAGGTCCATGAGCTGCGTGCGGCTCGCATTGGTGACGTCGGTGATGTGGAGGCCCCTGCCGGGCCCGCCGGTGAGGTTCCAAACGAGCCAGGAATCGATCGTGCCGAAGAGCGCGTCGCCGCCTTGCGCCTTCGCCCGCGCCTCCGGGACATGGTCGAGCAGCCATTTGAGCTTGAGGCCGGAGAAGTAGCTCGCGAGCGGCAGGCCGGTCTTTCCCCGCAGGCGGTCCTTGCCGCCGTCGCGGGCGAGCGCGGCGACGAGCGTGTCGACCCGCGTGTCCTGCCAGACGAGCGCGTTGTGCAGCGGGCGCCCGGTGCGGCGGTCCCACAAGAGCGTGGTCTCGCGCTGGTTCGTGATGCCGACCGCCGCGAGGTCGGAGGGCGCGAGTCCTTTGGTCGCGAGCGCGTCGGCGATGACGGCCTTCGTGTTCCGCCAGATCTCCTCGGGATCGTGCTCGACATGGCCGGGCGCCGGATAGATCTGGGCGTGCTCGCGCTGCGCCACCGACACCATGGCGCCGTCGCGATCGAAGACGATGAAGCGCGAGCTCGTGGTGCCCTGGTCGATCGCGCCCACATAGGCCGGCATGAATCCTCCCGTCTTTTGCGGAGCTTAGCGGAAAGCGCTCAGGTCCGCGACGGCAGCACGAGCGCCGCGAAGACGGCCGCCGAGGCGATCGCCATCGCGATCGAGACCCAGATCACGAGGTCGTAGCTGCCGCCGATCGCCCACAGCGCCCCGAAGGCGAAGGGCGCGCTGGCGCGGGCGATCATCGTCGGCGCGTTCATCATGCCCTGGATCGCGCCATAGTCGAGGCGGCCGAAGATCTCGGCCGGCAGCACCGCGCGCACGATCGTCATGATGCCGTTGCCGGCGCCGTAGATGAGCGCGAAGACCACGACGAACCACGGCTCCGGGCGCACGAACGGCAGGAGCAGGAAGGCCGCCACCGCAAGCCCGCAGGCGAGGAGCCCGACGGCGCGCATGCTGAAGGCGCGCTCGCCCACCGCGATGACGATGCGGCCGCCGACCTGCGCCGGTCCGACGAGCGAGAACGCCGCGACGGCGCCGCCGAGCGTCAGCCCGCGCTCGACGAGGAGCGGCACGAGATGGATCGCAAAGCCGGTGAAGAGCGCGTTGTGCAGCACCGAGACGATGACGAAGCCCCAGAAGGCCGGGTGCCGGAGCACGCGCCGGGCGCTGCTCGGGGCGGCGGCGCCGGGCGCAGCCGAGACCCCGGAGGGGGCACGCGCCGGCTCGCTCGGGATGACGAGGAAGTGGATCGCGCCGCAGACCGCGAGGTTAATCGCGGCGAGCGCGACGAGCGCCTCGCGCCAGCCGAGCGCCTCGATCAGCGCGTAGGAGAGGGGGAAGAACACCGTGCTGGCCAGGCCGCCGACGAGCGTCATGACGGTGATGCCGCGCCGGGAGAGCGGCCCGAGGCGGTGCGTCAGGACGGCGAAGCCGGGCTCGTAGAGGACGGCGCTCATCGTCGCGCCGAGCCCGATCCAGATCAGGACGAAGAGAGGGTAGCTGTCGACCCGCGACCACAGGACGAGGAGCGCCGAGGAGACGAGCGAGCCCGCCGTCATGACGGCGCGGCCGTGGCCCTTGTCGATGAGGCGGCCGGACGGGTAGGCGGTCGCGGCCGAAGCGCCGAGGCCGAGCGAGTAGGCGAGCGTCAGGGCGGGCTTCGACCAGCCGAGCTCGCGCGCCATCGGCTCGAGGAAGAGCGCGAAGGCGTAGAAGACGATGCCCCAGGAGACGAGCTGCGCGAAGGACAGCGCGGCGACGAAGCCCCAGGGCATGCGGGTGGGCGAGGGGGACTCAGGATGCATGAGCCCGGCACGATAGGTGCCGCAGCCGCCGAGCGCGAGCCTCCCGACACCTCTCCCGGAGCGCTGCGGCCGCTCCTCCTCCCCCTTGTGGGGAGGACCGACTCGGCCGAAGGCCGAGCGAGGAGGGGGTCGTCGGGCGTGGGGCACCTTACCGACGAGGGACTCCAGTCTGTCGGCCGCAGGGGCCTGGGCCTGGCGGATTGCTTGGGTTTGCCCCTGCGGCTGATGTCGCGGCGGGCCGGCTTCGACCGGGAGCCCTGTGCCCGGCGCCCCCCTCCTCGCTCGGGCTTCGCCCGAGTCGGTCCTCCCCCACAAGGGGGGAGGGGAATTGCGCGCCGGCCTTGTTGAGAATCCCATAACTCGCTCGGGAGACGACTCGGCCTCTGGAGACCTCTACGCAAGCGCACCGCAGCCATCATGACCGATTCGGAAAAGCGTGCGCCGCCAAGGGTGCCCGCCCATCATGATCGGGCATTGTTATCATGACGAAGAGGCCGCCTCCGGGGAGAGGCCGAGGCGGCGAAGCGAAATTTTTCCTGCCGGCGCATTGACTTTGCGGGCCGCGCGGCGCATATGACCGGCGTAGCGTCAGCACTC
>DAINQO010000057.1:0-16432 GCA_036742625.1 Microvirga sp. | reverse complement strand
TTCGACGGCGCGATCGAGAGCTACGAGATCGTCGTGCCGGACTTCGGCCGCATCGCCGGCCCGTTCCAGATTACCGCCCTCGAATACCGCGGCGACCACGCCGGCGAGGTGACGTTCGAGATGGCCTTCGAGAGCGCCGGCGCGCTGACGTTCACGGCGCTCAGATCCTCTCCCGCTCCGCGGGAGAGGACGAGTCGGCGCGGCAGCGCCGACCGGGTGAGGGGAGAGTCGGGCGCCGGCCCTCACCCGGTCGCTTCGCGACTCGACCTCTCCCGCTCCGCGGGAGAGGTGAAGCCTCAACTCCGCGGGCCGTTCAGCTTCTCCTCGAGGAACTGCTGCACGGCGTTGAAGAGCTGCATGCGGTTCTTCTCCATGATGATCGTGTGCGTGCCCTCGCCCAGCATCACGAGCCGCTTCGCCGGCGCGCCGGTCAGGAGCGGGAACAGCGTCTGCGCCATGTAGGGCGGCGTGTCGCGGTCCCATTCGCCGAGCACCAGCATGGTCGGCACGGTGATCTTCGCCGGGTCGTAGAGCGGCTTGCCGGCGGACCAGTGCTCGTTGCCGTCCTTCACGACGCCGTTCGGGGCGCGCAGCACGGGCGGGTTCTGCGCCGCGCCCACGGGATCGCTCGCGAAAGTCGCGTCGGCCCAGGCCTCGAACCAGCCGGCCGGAATGAGCTCCGCCTTCTTGTCCTCGGGAACGCCAGTGAGCCAGCGATCTTTGGCGGCCTCGCGCTTGACGGTGCGGTAGGCGCCGAGCTTGCCCTGCACCTGCACAAGCGACGCCGTGGTGCGCAGCCACTGCGGCGCGTAGAGCACGAGCCGCTCGACCTTCTGCGGGTTCTCGGCCGCGTAGCTCGCCATGATGCTGGTGCCCCAGGACCAGCCCAGAAGGTTAACCTTCTGAATGCCGCGCCGCTGCAGCACGTGGTCGACGACGGCGCCGACGTCGCGCCGCGCCGTCGCGGTGTCGACGATGGGGTCGTTCGCCTCCGCGGGCTGGTCCATCTCCTTCGGCCGCGTGGACTTGCCGTAGCCGCGAAGGTCCAGGAGGTACACGTCGAAGCCGCGAGCCGCGATGAAGTCCATCCACGATTGGCCGGCGAGCTGGAGATCGAAAGCGGTGTGCGCCGGATAGGTCGCGCCGTGCACGAACACGACCGTCTTCTCCGGGCTGAACTGCGTCGTCCCGTCCGGCCGCTTGTTGCGGACGTAGAGCTCGATGCCGGCGTCCTTCGCCGGGACCATGAACTCTTCCGTCACGATCTTTCCGCCCTGCGCCGCCGCCGGAAGCCAGGCGAGGGCGAGGACGAGGGACGCTGGCAAGGCATGAAGCAGTTTTCGCATGAGCGACCTCCCGGGTCTTTGCGGGCGCCGTTGGCGTGCGCCTCGGGGGAGGGAAGCTAGACCCGCATGGCGTCCGGCACCAGCGCCGCATTTTGCATGGCGGAACACAACCCGGAGAGGGCAAGATGACGAACCGCAGACGCGGCGAGACCGCCGTGGAGCTCGGAGCCAAGCGCTACACGCTCTGCCTGACCCTCGGGGCACTCGCCGAGCTCGAGCACGCCTTCGGCGTCGCCGACCTGCCGGCGCTCGGCGAGCGCTTCGCCGGCGGGCGTCTCTCGGCGCGCGACCTCCTGACGCTGCTCGCGGTGGCGCTGCGCGGCGGCGGGCATGCGCTCACCGACGAGGAGGTCGCGGCGCTGCCGCTCGACGGCGGCATCGAGACGCTCGCCGGCGCGCTCGGCGATTGCCTCGCCGCCGCGTTCGGGAGCGCCCCGGCAAACCCTCCGGAGCCGCAGGCGCCGTGAGCGAGCCGTCGCCCTTCCCGTGGGATGAGGCGATGACGTTTGGCCTCGGCCGCCTGCGGTGGAGCCCGCAAGAGTTCTGGCGCGCGACGCCGCGCGAGCTCGCTGCCGCGGCACAGGGCTTGCGCGGCGACGGACTGGTCGCTGCGCCGAGCGCGCGCGACCTCGCCGCGCTGATGCAGGCCTTTCCGGATTAGCGCCGTCGTCATGGCCGGGCTTGTCCCGCCCATCCCGATCGAAAGCGCTCCGCCACCCATGATCCGAGATCGCCGGTCAGGCGACGACAAAGGTGAGCCATGCCCGACACCACAGCCCTCGACCAGGACCTCGAGCGCCGCCAGCGACAGCTCGAGCAGCTCGACCGGCTGGCGCAGCGTTTCGGGACCTCGCTGTCGACCGCCTTCGCCAAGAACGCCGCCGACGGAAAGCGGCTCGACGACGTGCTGAATTCGGTCGGCCGCACGCTCCTCAACGCCAGCCTGCGCGCCGCCATGAAGCCGCTGCGCAGCGGCCTCACGGCGCTGTTCAAGAGCGCGCTCGCGAGCGGCGATGGCGACGCGACCGCACTCGCCAAGGGCGGCGTGATCGCGCGCGGCCAGGTGATGCCCTTCGCCAAGGGCGGCGTCGTCGCGGCGCCGACCTACTTCCCGCTCGCCCGCGGCATGGGGCTCATGGGTGAGGCGGGCACGGAAGCGGTGATGCCGCTCGCCCGCGGCCCCGACGGCCGCCTCGGCGTCAGCGCCGCCGGCGCGGGCGCGGGCCCGGTGCAGGTGACGGTCAATATCGCAACGCCCGACGCCGACAGCTTCCGCCGCTCCGAGGCGCAGGTCGCGGCCGCGCTGGCGCGGGCGGTGGCGCGTGGGCAGCGCGGGTTGTGACCTTCACCTCTCCCGGAGGGAGAGGTCGAGTCGCGCCATAAGGCGCGACCGGGTGAGGGGTTACGCCCTCACCACAGAGCGCTCCGGTTCTTGCCTGCTATCTCCCTGAGAGGAGAGAAAATCGCTTCATCGGATAGGCCGTAACCCCTCACCCGGTGCGCCTCCGGCGCACTCGACCTCTCCCTCCGGGAGAGGTTGGCTCAGAACCCGCCCCGCATGCGCGGCGCGTTGACCATGTCGCCGCCGCGGCGGCTCGCCTCGGCCTGCGTGACCTCGGCGCCCGCGAGCATCTGCGCGATCTCGTCCTTGAGGCGCACGCGGCGGCGCTTGAGCTCCTCCTCGACGTCCTCGGAGGTCGGCTCGACCCGCGTTTCGACGCGGTGAATCTCGCGGTTGAGCTCGTTGTACTCCTCGATGAGGCGGGCGAAGCGGTTGTTCGACGTCTTCAGCGCGTGCATCCGCTCGGCCATCCCGGGGAAGTCCTCGTCAAGCTGGTTCGGGGTGTGGCTCATCCGTTCCTCCTTCGGGGTCCCGCGTCCATCGGTCAACGCGCCCTCGTCCTTTCAGTTCGATTGCCCACCGGAGGCTCGGCGGCATGGCCCTGGATTTCCACGAGATTCGCTTCCCGCTCGACATATCGCTCGGAAGCCGCGGCGGTCCGCGCCGGCGCACCGACATCGTCACGCTCGCGTCCGGCCGCGAGCAGCGCAACGCGCGCTGGGCGCATTCGCTCCGACGCTACGACGCCGGGCTCGGCGTGCGCACGCTCGACGCGCTCGCCGCCGTGATCGCCTTCTTCGAGGAGCGGCGCGGCCGGCTCTACGGCTTCCGCTTCCGCGACCGCGCCGACGCGCTCTCCTGCGCGCCGTCGCAGACGCCAGGCCCGGCCGATCAGCGCATCGGCACCGGCGACGGCGCGACGTTGGCGTTCCAGCTCGTCAAGACCTACGGCGCTGCGCACGCGCCCTATGAGCGCATCATCGCGAAACCGGTCGCGGGCAGCGTGCGGGTCGCGGTCGGCGGCGTCGAGCAGAGCCCGACGGCCTTCGGCTGCGACCCGGCGACCGGGCTCGTCACCTTCGCGCCCGGCCACGTCCCGGCGACCGGCGCAGCGATCACCGCCGGCTTCGCCTTCGACGTGCCGGTCCGCTTCGACCTCGACGAGCTCGACATCGACCTCTCCGCCTTCGAGGCCGGGGCGATCCCGCAGATCCCACTCGTCGAGATCGTGGTGTGAACCACCTCTCCCGGAGGGAGAGGTCGAGTCGCGCCGGACGGCGCGACCGGGTGAGGGGAGCGCCCTCGCCGCTTAGAGCATAACTCCTCACCCGGACGCCGGCTTCGCCGTCGTCTCCACCTCTCCCTTTGGGAGAGGTGGAGTCCCCCCATGCGCACCATCCCGCCCGCCCTCGCAGCGCATCTCGAGCGCGGCGCGACGACGCTTTGCCATTGCTGGAAGCTCCTGCGCCGCGACGGCGCGGCGTTCGGCTTCACCGATCACGACCGCGACCTTGCCTTCGCCGGCACGACTTTCGCCGCCCGCACCGGTCTCGAGGCGGCGGAAGCGACTGCCGAGCTCGGCTTCGCGGTCGGCGGCGGCGAGGTCTCGGGCGCGCTCGTCTCGGCCGGCATCACCGAGGACGATCTCGCCGCCGGCCTCTTTGACGACGCCTCGGTCGAGACCTGGCTCGTCAATTGGACCGACCCCGCCGAGCGGCTGCTGCTCGACGTCGCGTCGATCGGCGAGATCCGCCGCGCCGACGGCGCTTTCGTCGCCGAGCTGCGCGGCGTCATGCACCGCCTCGACGAGGAGCGCGGCCGGCTCTACCGCGCGACCTGCGCGGCCGATCTCGGCGACGCGAAATGCGGCATCGACCTCGACCACGCGGCGTTCACCGCGACCGGCGCGGTGCTCCGCACCGACGGTGCGCTCGGCCTCGCGACCGCGGATCTTGCGGCCTTTGCCGCGGGCTGGTTCACGGGCGGTAAGCTCGTCTGGCTCACCGGCGCCAATGCCGGGCGCGCGGTCGAGATCAAGGCGCACCGGCTCGCGGACGGCGAGGCCGAGCTCGACCTGTGGCAGCGCGCCGCGCGCCCGATCGCCGTTGGCGACACGTTCCGCGTCACGGCCGGCTGCGACAAGCGCTTTTCCACCTGCGGCGGGAAATTCGCCAACGTCGCGAATTTCCGCGGTTTTCCGCACATGCCGGGCAACGATTTCGTCCTGCGCCTCGCCCTCCAGGGCGAGCCGGGCATGGACGGCGGGAGCTTGTTCCGATGAGTCCGGAAGAAATCATCGCCGCGGCGCGGAGCTGGATCGGCACGCCCTATCGCCATCAGGCCTCGCTCAAGGGCGTCGGCTGCGACTGTCTCGGGCTTCTGCGCGGTGTCTGGCGCGAGGTGATGGGCGCCGAGCCCGAGGCGCCGCCGCCTTACGCCGCGGGCTGGGCCGAGAGCCGGGGAGGGGACGCGCTCGTCGACGCCGCCCGGCGGCATCTCGTCGAGATGCCGGGCCGCGCGTTCGAGGGTGGTGATGTGCTCCTCTTCCGCTTCCGCGAGCACCTGCCTGCGAAGCACTGCGCGATCGCGACCTCGCGCGGCGAGATGATTCACGCGCACGATGGCGCGACGGTCTGCGAGGTCGCGATCCACCCCTGGTGGGGACGACATCTCGCCGGCGTGTTCCGATTTCCACCTCTCCCGGAGGGAGAGGTCGAGACGGCGGAGCGGACCGGGTGAGGGGAGCGCCCTCTCCGGATAGACCGTAATCCCTCACCCGGACGCCGGCTTCGCCGTCGTCTCGACCTCTCCCTCCCGGAGAGGTGACGCACGCCCGCGGAATCGATCCATGGCCACCCTCCTCCTCTCCACCGTCGGCTCGGCCGCCGGCAGCGCGCTCGGCGGGCCGATCGGCGGCGCCGTTGGCCGCGTGCTCGGCGCCGCGGCGGGCGCGCTCGTCGACCGCGCGCTCGTCGGCGGCGACAGCCCGCGCTTCGTCGAAGGGCCGCGGCTGACCGAGCTCGACGGACTCGCCTCGAGCGAGGGCGCGGCGATCCCGCGCGTCTACGGCCGCGCCCGCATCGGCGGGCAGCTGATCTGGGCGACGCGGTTCGAGGAGGTCGCGACGACGGCGGTCGAGCGCTCGGGCGGTCGTGGCGGCAAGAGCGTCGGCGGCAGCGGCAAGACCGTGCCACCACCTATGCCTATTTCGCCAACCTCGCGATCGGCCTGTGCGAGGGCCCGATCGGCTTCGTGCGGCGGGTGTGGGCGGATGGGCGCGAGCTCGACCTGACCACGCTGGTGGTGCGCGTCCATCGCGGCGACGAGACGCAGCCGCCGGACCCGCTCATCGTCGCGAAGGAGGGCGCCGACAACGCGCCCGCCTATCGCGGCCTCGCCTATGTGGTCTTCGAGCGCCTGCCGCTGGAGAGCTTCGGCAACCGCGTGCCGCAGTTCTCCTTCGAGGTCGCTCGCCCGGTCGACGGCTTGGCCGCGATGATCCGCGCCGTGTGCCTGATCCCGGGCGCGAGCGAGTTCGGCCACGAGACCTCGCCCGTCATGCAAGCCTTCGGCTTCGGCGTGACGCGGCCCGAGAACCGGCATCAGCTCACGGCCGCCGCCGACGTGGTCGCGTCGCTCGACGCGCTGCAGGCGCTGTGCCCGAACCTCAGGCGCGTGTCGCTTGTCGTGAGCTGGTTCGGCGACGATCTGCGCGCCGGCCATTGCACGATCGCGCCGCGCGTCGAGAGCGCCGCCAAGGCCACGCAGGGCGCCGAGTGGTCGGCCGCGGGACTGACGCGGGCGAGTGCGCGCATCGTCTCGCAGGCGGGTGGGGCCGCGGCTTATGGCGGCACCCCGTCGGACGCGAGCGTGGTGCGGCTGATCCGGCACCTGAAGGACCGCGGCCTCGAAGTGGTCCTGTATCCCTTTGTGATGATGGACGTCGCGGGAGACAACGCGATGCCGGACCCCTGGACCGGCGCGCCGGGCCAGCCGGCCTATCCTTGGCGCGGGCGCATCACCTGCGACCCGGCGCCCGGACGCGTCGGCACCGTCGACGCGAGCGCTGCGGCGGCGACGCAGATCGAGGCGTTCTTCGGCACGGCGGCGGCCGGCGACTTCGCGGTCGCGAGCGGGGCGGTTTCGTATTCCGGCCCCGCCGAGTGGAGCTTCCGCCGGCACATCCTGCACTACGCGCATCTCGTGCAAGCCGCCGGCGGGGTCGACGGCTTCATCATCGGCAGCGAGCTCGTCGGGCTGACGCGCGTGCGCTCCGCAGCCGGTATCTATCCGGCGGTCGCGCAGCTCTGCACGCTTGCCGCCGACCTGCGCGCCGTGCTCGGCCCCGCGACCAAGATCGCCTACGCGGCCGATTGGACCGAATACGGCGCCCATGTGCGCGATGGCGGCGCCGAGGTGCGCTTCCCGCTCGATCCGCTGTGGTCGCACGCGGCGATCGACGCGGTCGGCATCGATTTCTACCCGCCGATCGCCGACTGGCGAGACGGCGCAGACCACGCCGACCTGGCCGAGGCGCGCAGCCCTCATGACCTCGACTACCTGCGCGCCCGCGTCGCCGGCGGGGAGGCCTTCGACTGGTACTACGCGAGCGAGGCCGATCGGCAGGCGCAGACACGTACGCCGATTGCCGACGGCGCCTATGCGAAGCCCTGGGTGTTCCGCGCCAAGGACCTGGTCGGGTGGTGGTCGAGCCCGCATATCGAGCGGGTCGGCGGGCTCGAGACGGCCACGACGGCGTGGTCGCCGCGCGCGAAGCCGATCTGGCTTACCGAGATCGGCGTTCCGGCGGTCGACAAGGGTGCCAACGGGCCGAACGTCTTTCCCGATCCGAAGTCGTCGGAATCGGCGATCCCGCCGTTTTCGGGCGGCAGCCGGGACGACCTCATCCAGTCCGCGCCCTCGAAGCGATCCTGTCCCGTTTCGACCCCGTGCTGGAGGGCCATCCGGCCGGCGCAAACCCGATCTCGCCTGTTTACGGCGCGCCGATGATCGATCCCGGGCATGTGTTCGTCTGGGCCTGGGACGCACGGCCTTTCCCGGCCTTTCCGGATTTCGATCTCGTTTGGGCGGACGCGGCGAACTGGCAGACCGGTCACTGGATCACCGGCCGGCTCGAGGGCATGCCCGTCGATGACCTCATCGCCGCCGTGCTCGCCGATTTCGGCCTCGCGCCGGCGGCGCTGGCCGTCGACGGCTTCCTCGACGGCTATGTGATCGAGCGCCCGATGTCGGCACGCGCGGCGCTCGAGCCGCTTGCGCGGCTGTTCGGGATCGACGCCGTCGCAACCGCCGGCGCGCTCGCCTTCAACGGCCGCGGCCGACGGTCCGCGACCACCCTCGCCGCCGACGATCTCGTCAAAAGCGGCAGCGAGCCGGTGATGCGCCTCGTGCGGGCGCAGGAAACCGAGCTCCCCCGCGAGGTCGAGGTCGGCTTCTCCGACGGCGAGGCGGAATATCGCCGGGCTGCCGTCGCATCCCGCCGCCTTGCCGCGGCAAGCCGGCGCGAGGCGCGCGCCGATGCCGCGATCGTCACCCGCCGCGCCGAGGCGCAGCGTCTTGCCGATGCCTGGCTCCAGGATCTTTGGGCCGGGCGCCAGACGGCCGAGTTCGAGCTCGCCCGGCGCCATCTCGCGGTCGAGGCAGGCGACATGCTCGTCCTGCCGACCGAGGCCGGTCCGCGGCTCCACCGTGTGATCCGTATCGCCGACGCTCTCGCGCGGCGGATCGCGACGCGCGCCGCCGAGCCGTCGGTCTTCGACGCCGCGGCGGGCGTGGGCACGAAGCCGGTGCGGCGGCCGCCGCTCGTCGCTGGAGCGCCGGAGCCGATCGTGCTCGATCTGCCGGTCGCCCGCGGCGAGCCGACCGTCCTGCAATATCTCGCGGTCGCAGCCGACCCCTGGCCGGGCGCGGTCGCGGTGTGGCGTGCGAACGACGCCGACTTCGTGTTCGACCGGACGGTTGACCTGCCGGCGATCGTCGGGCGCACGCTCGGCCCGCTCGCTCCCGGCCCGCTCTGGCGTTGGGACACGACGAGCGCCGTCGATGTCATGCTCGCGCGCGGGACGCTCGCCTCGGTCTCGGACGAGGAGGCGCTTGGCGGCGCGAACCTGTTCGCCGTCAAGGGCGCCGATATGCGCTGGGAGATCTTCTCCGCCGCTCGCGCCGACCTGATCGCGGCGCAGACGTGGCGGCTCTCGCGCCTCCTGCGCGGGCTCGCCGGCAGCGAGGCCGAGGCCGCGCGCACCCTTCCCGCCGGCTGCACGGTCGTGCGGCTCGACAACGCGGTCGCGCCGCTGACCGACGCGCTGTCCGACCTTGGCACCGTGCGTCGATACCGCATCGGTCCGGCCGACCGCGACCACGCCGATCCGTCCTATGTCGAGATCGCCGCGACGGCGGGCGGCGACGCGCTACGGCCGTTCGCGCCGGTGCATGTAAGGGCGCGCCGCAATACCGATGGCGTGCGCATCGCCTTCATCCGCCGCGCCCGCCGCGCCGCCGATGCCTGGGAGCCCGTCGACGTGCCGCTCGGCGAGGACGGCGAGCGTTACGAGGTCGACATTCTCGCCGGCGCCGCAGTCCTGCGCACGCTCGCGACCGCGGTTCCGGAGGCGCTCTACCCGGCGGCGCAGGAGCTCGCCGATTTCGGCACCGCGCAGAGTTCGCTCTCGTTGCGCGTCGTCCAGCTCGGGTCGCGGTCGGGCGCGGATTCGAGCGCGCCGTGACCGTGGCGGTCGACTGACCTGAAACCTTCTCCCCGGGTGCCGGGAGAGGCCGACTCGCCTTCGGGCTCGCTTCGCCGCCTCGCCGCGAAGCCCTCTCGCCGCAGCGGGGAGAGGAGAATGGAGATCCCCAATGACCACCACACCTCATCTCGCGCTGCCGCTGATCGCGGCGGCGCAGGCGCAGAAGTACGTCACGCATAACGAGGCGCTCTTCGCCGTCGACGCGCTCCTTCACTGCGCCGTAAAAGACAAGGATCTCGCGGCGCCGCCCGCCTCGCCGGCGGAGGGCGACCGCTATATCATCGCCGGTGCGGCGACCGGGGCGTGGGCCGGCAAGACCGGCCAGGTCGCCGCACTGCAGGACGGCGTCTGGCGCTTCTACCCGCCGCAAGCCGGCTGGATCGCCTTCGTCGTCGACGAGCTGCAGCTTTATCACTTCAACGGCACCGCCTGGGCGGCCGGCGTCGTCGCCATAACCAACCTGCAGAACCTGACGCTCCTCGGCATCGGCACGGCTGCGGACGCGACGAACCCGTTCAGCACCAAGCTCAACAATGTGCTCCACGTGGGGAAGACGGTCGCGGAGGGCGGCACCGGAAACATCCAGGTCAAGATCTCGAAGGAAAGCGCGGCGAAGACCGCCTCCCATCTGTTCCAGACGAACTTTTCGGGCCGGGCGGAGCTCGGGCTCACCGGCGACGACAACCTCCACCTCAAGGTCTCCGCGGACGGAGCGGCTTGGGTTGAGGCGCTGGTGTTCGCTGCCGCGACCGGCGCTGCGACGTTCGGCGCTCCCACCGTCACCGCCGCCGCCGCCGCAAGCGGCGCCGGGCTCCGCCTGCCGCATGGCGTAGCGCCAACAGCGCCGGTCAACGGCGATCTGTGGTCGACGACGGCGGGCTGGTTCGTGCGCACGAACGGCGCCACCCAACAGCTCGCGGTCTACAACGCCGCCGCGACCTTTGCCGGGGTGAATGTCGGCGGCGCCCTATCCGGCGCGACCGCGGGCTCCTTTTCGGGCGCGGTCTCGACGGCTGCGCTCTCCGCGACGAGCGGCACGTTCACCTCGACGCTCAGCGTGAACAACGGCGCCGAGCTGAACGTGTGGGGCCCCGGGTCGACCGTCCGTCTGCGCTTCGTGAACGACGGCACGACCGGCTATATGCAAGGCGCGGCCCTCAATCTGTGCGGCATCGGTGGCGGCAACACCGCCGCGACCGTCACGGGCAGCTTGCAAGTCGCGGGCGTGGTAAGCCCCGGCGCCGACAACACCTATAGGCTGGGCTCGGCGTCCTTCCGCTGGTCGCAGCTCTATGCCGGCACCGCGACCATCAACACCTCGGACGCACGCGAGAAGACCGCCCTCGCCGAGGTGCCGGAGGCGCTCCTCGATGCCATTCTGGCGGTGCCGATCGGTGCCTATCAGTGGCTCGACAGCGTGGCGCGGAAAGGGCCCGATGGGGCGCGCATCCACTTCGGGCCGACGGCGCAGCACGTGCGTGACGCCATCCTGGCGAAGGGGCTCGACCCCGAGCGCTTCGCGCTGTTCTGCAAGGACACCAAGCTTGCTCGCGTCGCCAGGACGCGGATCGTGACGAGGCCCGTCGCGCCCGAGATCGTCGAGGTCGAGAAGGTCGTGATCGAGGGCGGCCGCGCGATTCTCAAGATCATCGCCGAGGAGCGGGCCGTCACGCGCAAGGTGACGGTCGAGGACGAGAACGGCGCCCCGGTCATGCGAAGCATGCCCGCCGCGGCGAATGATTCCGGCCACGATACCGGGCCCGCATTCGAGCCGCTGACGGCCGAAATCCCGGTCACCGAGGAGATCGAGGAGACCTACGAGACCTTCGAGCCGATCGCCGGCGAGTTCGTCTACGGCCTGCGCCTCGAGCAGTTCTACGCCCTCCTCGGCCTCGCCATCCGCCGCAAGGCCGGGTTCTGAAGCCCTTCCCGTAGGGCCGCCGCGACCGGCTTCGGCTCGCGCTTCGCGCACTCTCCGACATCACCCCAGCACAGGATCATCTCATGGCTGCGAACAGCTTCGAGCCGTCGCTCGCGCACGTCCTCAAGCACGAGGGCGGATACGTGAACCACCCCGCCGATCCGGGCGGCGCCACCAATCTCGGGATCACCGCCGCGACGCTGGCGCGAGCGCGCGGCCATCCGGTCTCCGCCGCCGATGTCGCCGCGCTGACAAGGGCCGAAGCCGCTGCGATCTGCCGCCGCTTCTTCTGGAATCCGGCTCGCGGCGACGAACTGCCGGCGGGACTCGACCACGCCGTCTTCGACCTCGCGGTGAACTCCGGCGCAGGGCGCGCGGCGAGGCTCCTGCAGCGCGTCCTCGCGGTCGCCGAGGACGGCGTCATCGGACCGGCAACGCTCGCGGCTGCGCAGGGCGCGGAGACGCGGCAGACCATCCGCGCCCTTCAGCGCGAGCGTCTCGCCTTCCTCAAGCGCCTCTCGACTTGGCCGGCCTTCGGTCGCGGGTGGCAGGCGCGCGTCGCGGCGGTCGAGCGGGAAGCCCTCGCTCTCGCGGCCGAAGCCGCCACGCCGCCGGTTCCCCGTCCCACGCCCAAGCCTACCCCGGCTCCATCCCCACCTCAGAAAGGACTCATCATGAACGACGTCAAATCCATCCTCGCGAGCCGCACCGTGTGGGCGAATCTCGTCGGCCTCGCCTGTGTCGGCCTCACCCTCGCCGGGATCGACACCGGCGATCTCGACGTAAACAGGCTTGCCGAATCGGCGGCCCAGCTCGTCGCCGCGGCAAGCTTCATCGGCTCGACCGTGTTCCGCATCGCCGCCACCCGGCGGCTCATCGGATGTCGAGCGCGAGGGACCGAAGCGCCGCGTTCAGGCGGCATTCAGTCCCCGGAAGGCAGCGTCCCGGCATGCGTTCGTTATGGATCGGAGCAGCCCTCCTCGGGTGCCTCGGCGTTGCGCGCGCCGAGGGCATTGCCGGGGCGCTCGACTGCCTCGAACCGGGCGAAATGCGGGAGACGGTCGCCGACAACAAGGTCGTGGCGCCGGCGACGGCCGTCGTCACGGCCCGGCGGGCGGTTCCCGGGGCGGAGATCGTCCGGGCCAATCTGTGCCGGGTCGAGACAAATCTTCTCTACATCATCATGGCCCTTCGACGGGACGGCCGTTTCGTGTACGTCACGATCGACGCGACCTCCGGCAAGGTCAAAACCGTGCAATAGCTGAGGACGGATCCGCGTGCGTCTTCTCGTCGTCGAGGACGACAAAAACCTCAATCGCCAGATCGTCACCGCCCTCGAGCATGCGGGCTACGCCGTCGACAAGGCTTTCGACGGCGAGGACGGCGGCTTCCTCGGCGAGACCGAGCCTTATGACGCGATTATCCTCGATCTCGGCCTGCCGAAGGTCGACGGCGTCGCCGTGCTCAACGGCTGGCGGCGCGCCGGCGTCAAGGCGCCGGTCATCATCCTGACGGCCCGCGACCGCTGGAGCGACAAGGTCCAGGGCTTCGACTCCGGCGCCGACGATTATGTGACGAAGCCCTTCCACATGGAGGAGCTTCTCGCCCGCATCCGCGCCGTCCTGCGACGATCGACCGGGCATGCCTCGAGCGAGATCGTCTGCGGCGCCGTTCGCCTCGACACGCGCTCCGGCCGGGTCGCGGTCGCGGACAATCCCGTGAAGCTCACCTCGCACGAGTACCGGCTGCTCTCCTATCTCATGCACCATGCCGGCCGGATCGTCTCGCGGGCCGAGCTCACGGAGCACCTCTACGACCAGGATTTCGACCGCGATTCGAACACCATCGAGGTGTTCGTCGGCCGCTTGCGAAAGAAGCTCGGGGTCGATTTGATCCAGACGGTGAGGGGGCTCGGCTACCTGATCGAGCCCGCCAGGGAGTAGCCCATGCCTGCCGCGCGGGTCCTCGCGGGCCGATCGATCGCGATCCGCCTTGCGGCCTCGGCGCTGTTCTGGAGCCTTCTCATCCTCCTCACCGCCGGGCTGATCCTCTCGGCCCTCTACCGCGACACCACCGAGCGCGCCTTCGATACGCGCCTCCTCGTCTACGCGACCGACCTCGCCTCCGACCTCGTCACGCAAGGCAACCCGGACCAGCGCGAGCTCGGGACGCTCGGCGACCCGCGCTTCGATCTTCCGCTCTCCGGCTGGTATTGGCAGGTCGGCCAGCCCGACGCACGCCCGCGCGACCTCCGCTCCTCCCGCTCCCTCTTCGGCGCCGAGCTTCCCGGTCTCGTGCCGCCCGGCGACGACAGCCGCTTCGGCGAGATCCGCAAGGGCTACCGCCAGGGTCCGGAGGACCGCATGCTGCGGCTCGTCGAGCGCGACATCGATCTCGGCGAAGATGGGCGCTACGTCGTCCGCGTCGCCGGCCCGGCCGACGAGATCGGCGCCGAGGTCCGGCGCTTCATCTTCTCGCTGACCGTCACCTTCGGCCTTCTCGGCATTGCGCTCGGGCTGACGACGCTCCTGCAGATCCGCTTCGGCCTCGGACCGCTGACGAAGCTGCGCAGCGCCTTGAGCGCCGTCCGGCGCGGCGAGGCCGAGCGCATTCCGGGCGACTATCCGCGCGACATCGCTCCCTTGGCGCAGGAGCTGAATCTGCTCCTCGACACCAACCGCGAAATCCTGGACCGGGCACGCACCCAGGTCGGCAACCTCGCCCATGCCCTCAAGACGCCGCTCAGCGTGATCGTCAACGAGGTCGGGACGGCGCCCGACGAGGTCGCCGCGCGCGTCCGCGAGCAGGCGCGCATCATGCGCGACCAGGTGAACTATCACCTCGATCGCGCCCGCGCCGCCGCCCTCGCCGGCACGCTCGGCACCATCACCGAGGCCGGGCCGGTCGTCGCCGGGCTCGTCCGCACCTTCGAGCGCATCTACCGGGACAAGGGGGCGGCGATCGCGGCGGCGATCCCGGCCGGCACGCGCTTTCGCGGCGAGCGGCAGGACCTCGAGGAGATGATCGGCAACCTGATCGACAACGCCTGCAAATGGGCCGCAGCCCGCATCGAGATTTCGGCCGATACCGTGCGCGAAAACGAGCGCGCCTGGCTGCGCATCCTCATCGACGACGACGGGCCCGGGCTTCCGGACGAGGCGCGGGCGGAGGTGCTCAAGCGCGGCCAGCGTCTCGACGAGACGAAGCCGGGCTCCGGGCTCGGCCTCTCGATCGTGCGCGATCTCGCCGCGCTCTACCGGGGCACGCTGACGCTAGAACGCTCGCCGCTCGGCGGGCTTCGCGCCGTGCTCGAGCTGCCGGGCGACGGTGGATAGCTCCGCGAGCTTCCGGCGGGCGAGGTGTGGCACGGCACAAACACCCCGATGTTCCGACCCTAGACCTTTCCCCGGAACACCGGTCTGGAGGGAGCGATGGGTTGGCTTTGGGAAACCGAGCGCGACGAGCGGCCGCGCAGCTCACGCTTAAGGTTCTTTCTGCTCGGCGGGCTCGCCCCGCTGGTCGTGATCGGGGCGGTCGCCGGCGTCATGCTGGCAAGCCCCGGGGCCACCGGCCGGGCGGGAGTCACGGCGGAAGCGCAAACGCTCGACTGCGCTTTGCCTCGCAATGCGTGGCGCTCGTCGTGCCAGACCGCGGCAGCGGCCGGACCGGCCGCGCCGGCATCCGCGCTAGTCGTCGACGAAAGCCCGCCGGTCACCGGCGCCCTCCCGCGCAAGACCGCCCGCGCTTCCACGAAACCGGCGAAACCCGATTCTGTTGCGGCGGCTTTGCCGCTATCCGCGCTGCCGGAACCGGAGACAGCTCCGGCGCACTTGGCCGCGGTTCCAGAGGCGGAAATCACGCCAAAACCAGAGATGGCCGCTGAAGCCCTTCCGGCACGCCAGCCCACCAAGAAGGCTGCCTCGCAGCCTGAACGGGCGCGTGCGGCGGATACGCCGGCCAGGCTTGCGCGACATCGGGTGAAGCCCGTCGCGGTGGCCGCGACGGGCGTCGAGCAGCCCCGTCCGGCGCCCGCGGCCGCCAAGGTCTTGGCTCAGGCCAAGCCGGCGCCGCGCCCGCGTGTCCGTCAGGCAGTTGACGCCTGGACGCGGCTCCCACCTGCCAGCGGCGCCACGGTCGCGTTGCAGGACGGCCGTCGCGTCTACGTGGACCCCGCCGCGCCGCGGGAGTTCGCCGCCGCGCCGGCTGCGTCGCGGCGCTCAGGATTGAAGCTCATGATCCTGCCGATTCCGATCGCGTTTCGGCTCCAATAGGCTGGTGTCGAGCTAGGCGAGTGGCTCGGCGATACTCTCGCGCGTCACCGTGTCGCCGAGCCCGCCATCGTGCGGCGCCGGCCATGCGGGTAGATAGGTCCACCAGGGAAGGACCATGACCCGCAAGCAACGCCGCCTTGTCATGATCGGCACCGCCGTCGCCGTCCTCGGCCTCGCGCTCGGGCTCGTGCTCTACGCCATGCGCGATTCGATCGTGTTCTTCCACGCCCCCGCCGACGTGCAAGCGAAGGGCGTCCAGCCCGGCACGCGCTTCCGCCTCGGAGGTCTCGTGCAGGAGGGCTCGATCAAGCGCGGCGAGAACCAGGAGGTCAGCTTCGTCGTCATGGACGCGCGGAGCGCCATCCCGGTTCGCTACCAGGGCATGCTGCCGGACCTGTTCCGCGAGGGTCAGGGGGTCGTCGCCGAAGGGGCGCTCGACGCCGCTGGCCTGTTCAAGGCCGACACCGTTTTGGCCCGCCACGACGAAACCTACATGCCGCGCGAGGTCGCCGACGCCCTCAAGGCGCAGGGCCATTGGCAGGGCGAGCAGAAGGTGAAGGCGAAGCCGTAAGGCGGCCGCAAGGTTAACAAGAGTTCATGCGCGCGTGATCCCGCCGTAAGGCGCGCCGCCCTAGGGTTCGGCTTGCGTACCCTCCGGGAACCCCGCCGGGAGGGAACCGAGTACGGGCGCCGGGCCAATCAGTCGCCCCCCAGCCGGTTCGGCGCCTTGCCTGCGGCAGGTCGGACACCCTCCACGTCCGGCCTGCCGTCTGTTTTTGTTTGGC
>DAINQO010000056.1:0-16475 GCA_036742625.1 Microvirga sp. | reverse complement strand
GCATGTCCTTGAGGTCGGTCGCGAGCGGCCGCTCGATGAGGTCGAGCTGGCCCGATTTGAGATTCGCGAGCCGCACCGTCGAGTCGTTGATCGGCACATAGGTGATGCGCTCGATATGGACGTTGGCCTTGTCCCAGTAGTCGGCGAACTTCTCGACGACGATGCGGTCCTGCTGCACGCGCTCGACGAACTTGTAGGGGCCGGCGCAGACCGGCTTCTGGCCGAACTTGTCGCCGGCCTCCTTGGCGGCCTTGGGCGAGACCATCATGCCGGCCCGGTCGGTGAGCTGCGCGATGAGCGGGGAGAACGGGCTCTTGAGGTGCAGGCGGATGGTCAGCGGGTCGACGACCTCGACCTTCTCGATCGCCGTGATCTCGGGCCGCCGGAACGAGCCCTGCATCGTCAAATGGCGCTCGAAGGAGAACTTCGCCGCCTCGGCATCGAGGGGCTCGCCGTCGTGGAACTTGACGTTCGGGCGCAGCTTGATCGTCACCGCCTTGCCGTCGTCGGACGTATCGTGGGACAGCGCGAGCTGCGGCACGACGTTGAGCTTCTCGTCGATGTCGAAGAGCTTGTCGCACAGGGCCGAGAAGACGATGCGTCCGACATAGGTGCGGGCGAGCGTCGGGTCGAGCACGTCGGGATCCTCGGCAAGTCCGATGCGGAGCGCCGTCTGCGCGCCCGCCAATCCGACGGATGCCGCGAGCGCCGCGGTCGCGAGGAGCGCGGTGGTGAAGCGTCGTCTCATGTTCCTCTCCCTGTCTTGTTTCCCAACTGTGTCATCCCGGAATCCCGAAGGGCGATCCGGGAGCCATCGCCGGTGACGCCAGCAACGCAACTCACGTGCCGGCGCCCGCAAAGGCGGCGAACAGGCGCTCGAGCCGCGGATCGACGACGGCGTCGACCGGCACAATATCGCTTTCCTTCGGGATCGTCGGCCAGAAATGACAGGCCGTGGCGTGGCCCTTGCCGTCGTCGTCGAGCGGCGGACGCTCAAGGCGGCTGAGCTCGCCCGCATAGGGGCAGCGGGGATGGAGGTGGCAGCCCGGCGGCGGGTCGATCGGGCTCGGCACGTCGCCTTCAAGGAGGCGGCGCTCGCGGCGGGCATGCGGCGAGGCGACCGGGATCGCCGAGAGCAGGGCGCGGGTGTAGGGGTGGCGCGGATCGTCGAAGATGTCGTCCGCCGGCCCGGTTTCGACGATGCGGCCAAGGTACATCACCGCGATCCGGTCGGCGATGTGCTTCACGACCGAGAGATCGTGCGAGATGAAGATGTAGGCGAGGCCGAGCCGCGCCTGCAGCTCCTTCAGGAGGTTCAGGATCTGCGCCCGGATCGACACGTCGAGCGCCGACACCGGCTCGTCGCAGATGACGATCTTCGGCTCGACCGCAAGCGCCCGGGCGATGACGATGCGCTGGCGCTGCCCGCCCGAGAACTCGTGCGGGTAGCGCCCGGCATAGAACGGCTCGAGCCCGACCATCTCGAGGAGCTCGGCGACGCGCTGCTTGCGCTCGGCCGCCGGCACCATCTCGTGCAGCATCAGCGGCTCGGCGAGAATCTGGCCGACGGTCATGCGCGGATTGAGCGACGCGAACGGGTCCTGGAAGATCAGCTGCACCTTGCGGCGCAAGGGGCGGAAGGCGGTCTCGCTCAAGGCGGTGACATCGTCGCCGTCGAGGACGATGCGGCCGGCGGTCGGCTCGATCAGCCGCATCACAAGCCGCCCGACCGTCGACTTGCCGCAGCCCGACTCGCCAACGAGCGCCAGCGTCTCGCCGGGGCGGAGCACGAAGGACACGCCGTCGACCGCCTTCACGGTCGAAAGCGGCCGCCCGAGCGCCGAGCGCTTCGCGACGAAGCGCTTCACGAGATCGTCGACGGCGAGCACGTACTGGCTCATCGGCCGGTCCCGGGCCGGCGTAATCCCCTCCCCCTTGCGGGGAGGGGCAGGGGTGGGGGTCGCAGGGCCGGAGCGCAATGTGCGGAGTTTGCCCGGCTGCTGATGCAGCGGGCGTGTCGCGGCTGGCCCCGCGCTCGATGCCCGCGACCCCCACCCCGCTCGGCCTTCGGCCGAGTCGGCCCTCCCCGCAAGGGGGAGGGAAGGAGCGAGCCGGCAAGCGTGGAGCGCTCCATCGTCACGCCACCAAGCGCTTGAGCGGCGCGCGCCAGCAGCGCGAGAGGTGGCCGCCGGCGACCGCCTCGAGCGGCGGCATCTCGGCGCATTTCGGGATGCGGAACGGGCAGCGTGCCTGGAACCGGCAGCCCTGCGGCGGCGCGGTCATGTTCGGCACCGTGCCCTCGATCGCCGCAAGGCGCGGCCGGCGCCGCTCGAGCCGCGGCAAGGCACCGAGGAGCCCGACCGTGTAGGGATGCTCCGGAAACCGGAACAGGTCGTCGACGCTCGCCCGCTCGACGACCTGGCCGGCATACATGACGACGACCTCGTCGCAGACTTCGGCGACCACGCCGAGATCGTGGGTGATGAGGATGACCGCGGCGCCGCTCTCCTCGCGGAGCTTGCGCATCAGCTCGAGGATCTGCGCCTGGATGGTGACGTCGAGCGCCGTCGTCGGCTCGTCGGCGATGAGGAGGTCGGGATCGCAGGCGAGCGCCATCGCGATCATGACGCGCTGGCGCATGCCGCCGGAAAGCCGGTGCGGGTAGTCGTGGAAGCGCGCCTCCGGCATCGGGATGCGGACCCGGCGCAGCATCTCGACGCCACGCGCCTCGGCCTCCTTCCGCGAGACCTTGCGGTGGCGCACGATCGCCTCGACGATCTGATCGCCGACCGTGTAGGACGGGTTCAGGCTCGTCATCGGCTCCTGGAAGATCATGGCCAGCCGATTGCCGCGCAGGTCGCGCATGACCCGGTCGGGCTCGCGCAGGAGATCGCGGCCTTCGAAGTTGACCCGGCCCGAAACCTCGGCGCCGCCCTTCGGCAGGAGGCCCATGATGGCGAGCGAGGTCACGCTCTTGCCGCAGCCCGATTCCCCGACGATGCCGAGCGTCTTGCCGCGCTCGACCGAGAACGACACGCCGTCCACAGCAAGCGTGCGCCGCCGGTCGCTGCCCGGAAAGACGACGCGCAGGTCCTCGACTTCGAGCAGGGGCGCGGTCATGATTCGCTGGCGAGCGCCTTCTCAACCCCGGCGTTGATCACGTCGCGGTCGGTCTCGCCGACCGGATCGCCGCGTTTCGGCAGGAACTTGCGGAAGTGGACCCAGCGCTCGCGGCTGACTTTCTCAAGACGCGCGAGCTCCTCGAGCGGCTCCGGATGGTCGTCGACCCGCAGGTCGAGATCGGAGTAGTCCTCGGTCGAGTAGATGAGGAGCGCGGCCGACTGCTTGCCGCGCTTGTCGCCGCCGGCGTCCTCGCCCGCTTTCATCGCCGCGATCAGCCGGCGCGGGAAGGGCAGGGCGGCGCCGGCCTCGTAGGCGCGCGCCGTCTCGGCGATCACCTGCGGCCCGGCCAGCATGTTGCCGGCGACGGAAAACGTGTGGCGGATCAGGTGGCCGCACCAGTCGACGCATTCCGCGCCGGTATGGGCCGCGAAGGCACCGCTCCCGTCCATCACGTGCACCTGCCGGTGCGGATGGCCGGCATCGGCCGCGATCAGCAGGCGCACCACCTCGGCGGCCGGCACGCCGAGCCGCAGCAGCGCGAGGCCGCGCCGGCCATAAAGCGGGTTCGTCAGCGCCTGGCTAGCGACGGCGCCGATCCCGGCCTCGATCGCCGGCACCCGCGCCCCGACGGCGAAGAATTTCGTCGAGACCGCGATCCCGATCGCGCCGCCCGCGTCCCGCGCGATGATCGACCAGGTCACCGCCTATCGCCCCGCCGCGTAGCCTTGCATGCCGCGCGGATTGGCGGCGGCCTTGCGGCGGATGCCGTCGCGCGAAGCCGCGGTGAGGCGGCCCTCGGACCAGTCGTCGCCGACCTCGACGATGTGGCCGCGCCGGCGCAGCTCGTCGACGGTCGGCTTCGGCACCCGGCCCTCGACCACGATGACGCCGGGCCGCGAGGTGCGCGGCCAGAACGAGGACGGGAAGTGCTCGGTGTGCCAGGCCGGCGCGTCGATCGCCTCCTGCAGGTTCATGCCGGCATGGACGTGCCGGAGGAAGAACTGCGGGATCCACTGGTCCTGCTGGTCGCCGCCGGGCGAGCCCCAGGCGAGGTAGGGCTCGCCATCGCGCAGCGCCATCGTCGGCGACAGGGTCGTGCGCGGCCGCTTGCCGGGGCGAAGCGCCGCCGGATGGTCCTCGTCGAGCCAGAACTGCTGCGCCCGCGTGCCGAGGCAGAAGCCGAGCGCCGGGATCACCGGCGAGGATTGCAGCCAGCCGCCCGACGGCGTGCCCGAGATCATGTTGCCGTCGCGGTCGATGATGTCGAAATGCACCGTGTCGCCGCGGACCGCGCCGGAGCGGGCGGCGAGCACGTTGCTCTCGCGATCGGCAAGCTTTCCGGCGCCGTCCCTCGCCAGCGACGGATCGTCCTCGTCGTCATGGGTCCAGATGCGCCCGACGGTCGGTTCGCCAGCGCCGGTCGCGCCGACCGCGGTGCGCCCTCCCTCGGCGGCCCGGGCGTCGATCGCCTTGCCGTAGCCGGCGATCGCGCCCGGGCGAAGGTCGAGCGAGGCGCGGTTGCCGATGAGCTTGCGCCGTTCGGCGTTGTAGACGTCGGAGAGCAGCGTCTCGACCGGGACGTCGACGAATTTCGGGTCGCCGTAGAAGGTATCGCGATCGGCAAAGGCGAGCTTCGCGGCCTCGACCTGGAGGTGGATGAAATCAGGTCCGGCCGGGTCGAGGCGGTCGAGGTCGAAGCCCTTGAGGAGCGCGAGCTGCTGCAAGGTCGTCAGCCCCTGGTTCCAGGCGCCGCATTTCAGAACCGTGTAGCGACCGTAATCATAGCCGATCGGCGCCTCGACCGTCGCTTCCCAGCCCGCCATGTCGTCGGCGGCGAGCACGCCGCGATGCCGGCTGCCCGAGGTATCCATCACCTCTTGCGTGTGGCAGAAGCGGTCGATCTCCTCGGCGACGAACCCCTGCGACCACGTCTTGCGGGCGCGCTCGATCTGCTTGTCGCGGTCGCCACCGGCGCTCTCGGCCTCGCGCAGGATGCGCTCATAGGTGTCGGCGAGCGTCGCATTGGTGAACAGCTCGCCCGGCGTCGGCAGCTTGCCGTTCGGCAGGTAGACCGCGGCGGAGGTCTTCCAGTGCTCGCGGAAGAGCGCTTCGACGGTGCCGATGGTGGCGACGGCGCGCTCGACCAGCGGATAGCCGTTGCGCGCATAAGCGATCGCCGGCGTCAGCACGTCGGCGAGACGCATCGTGCCGTAGTCGCGCAGCAGCATCATGTAGGAATCGAAGGTGCCCGGGATGCAGGCGGCGAGAAGCCCGGTGCCGGGCACGAGGTCGAGACCGAGGGCGCGGAAATGCGCGATCGTTGCGCCCGCCGGCGCCGGCCCTTGGCCGCAGATCACCTCGGTCCGGCCGCGCCGCGCGTCGTGGACGATGAGCGGCACGTCGCCGCCCGGGCCGTTGAGATGCGGCTCGACGACCTGCAGCGTGAAGGCGGTCGCGACCGCGGCGTCGAAGGCGTTGCCGCCACGCTCGAGCATCCCCATCCCGACCGCGGTCGCAATCCAATGCGTCGACGCGACGACGCCGAAGGTGCCGTCGATCTCAGGACGGGTGGTGAAGCGGCTCGGATTGACGAAGCCCATGATGACCGCGAGCGCAGGAGTGGTCGGATGTATGCCAGCACGTTAACCGCCCCGGAAGGCCATTCAACCGCTATCTTCGAATGGCGTGTTGACTCCTGCGCCGGCCGTATCTACGTCACGTATATACGGAGACGAAAGTGACGACGGCAAAGGTCTTCAAATCGGGAAACAGCCAAGCGGTGCGCCTGCCAAAGGAATTCCGCTTCGCGAGCGGGGAGGTCGAGATCTTCCGCCGCGGCGACGAGGTCGTGCTGCGCGAAAAGCCGCGGACCTTGAAGGAAGCGATCAAGGCTTGGTGCGAGCTGCCGGACGACGCCTTTACGGACCTGGAGACCATCGAGGACAGCCCGCCGCAGGTGCGCAAGGGACTGTGATGGCGCTGCGCTACATGCTCGACACCAACGTCTTCATCCGGATTCGTCAACGCCGCCCAGGTCCCGTCCTTGACCGCTTTCAGGCACTTGGGGCGAACGAGGCCGTGATCTCGGTCGTCAGCTACGGGGAGCTCTGTTTCGGCGTGGAGAAGGGAGCCATGCCCGATCGGGCGCTGGCGGCGCTCAACGGGCTGGTGGCCTTCATCCCGGTGCAGCCGCTCCCGCCCGCGGCCGGAGCGGCCTATGGCTCGATCCGCGCAACGCTCGAACGCAGAGGCGAGACGATCGGCAACAACGACCTCTGGATCGCGGCCCATGCGCTGACCGCCGGCTTGACGCTCGTCACCAACAACGAGCGCGAGTTCCGGCGGGTGCCCGGCTTGTCGGTCGAGAATTGGGCCGCGGATTAAGGCAGCGCCGGAGCCTCTCGCCATCGCCCCGCCGCTTCTTCACCTGCAGGATGTCGCCCTGACCTTTGGCGGCACGCCGCTCCTCACCGCGGCGGAGCTCGCGGTCGGGCCGGGCGAGCGGGCCTGCCTTGTCGGGCGCAACGGCTCGGGCAAGTCGACCCTTCTGAAGATCGCGGCCGGACTCGTTGAGTCCGACCGTGGCCGGCGCTTCGCGCAGCCGGGCGCGACCATCCGCTATCTGCCCCAGGAGCCGGACCTCTCCGGCCATGCGACGACGCTCGCCTATGTCGAGGCGGGGCTCGGGCCGGGCGACGATCCGCATCGCGCGCGCTACGTCCTCGATGAGCTCGGGCTGACAGGCGAGGAGGCGCCCTCGAATCTCTCCGGCGGCGAAGCCCGGCGCGCCGCGCTGGCGCGGGTGCTCGCGCCGGGGCCGGACATCCTGCTCCTTGACGAGCCGACCAATCACCTCGACCTGCCGGCGATCGAATGGCTCGAGGCCGAGCTGAGCGGCCTCCGCTCCGCCGTCGTGCTCGTCAGCCACGATCGGCGCTTCCTGGAAAACCTTTCGCAGGCAACGGTTTGGCTCGACCGCGGCATCACGCGCCGAGTCGAGCGCGGCTTTGCCGATTTCGAGCCCTGGCGCGACGCCATCCTCGAGCAGGAGGAGCGCGACCGGCACAAGCTCGACCGCAAGCTCGCCGCCGAGGCCGACTGGCTGCGCTACGGCGTCACCGCGCGCCGCAAGCGCAACCAGCGCCGGGTGCGGGCGCTCGATGCGATGCGGGCGGAATTTCGCGAGCAGCGCCGGGCTGCGGGTCTCGCCGCGATGACGCTCTCGGAGGCCGAGCTCTCGGGCAAGCTCGTCGTCGAAGCGAAGGCGGTCTCGAAATCCTTCGATGGCAAAGCGATCGTGCGCGATCTCTCGCTTCGGATCCTGCGCGGCGACCGGCTCGGGATCGTCGGCCCGAACGGCGCCGGCAAGACGACGCTCCTGAACCTCCTCACCGGGGCGCTCGCGCCCGACGCCGGCTCGGTCCGGCTCGGCGCCAACCTCCGCATGGCCGCCCTCGACCAGCGCCGCGAATCGCTGACGCCGGACGCGACCGTCGCCGAAACCCTGACCGGCGGCGGCGGCGAGTGGGTCGAGATCGGCGGCCGGCGCAAGCACGTCGTTGCCTACATGAAGGATTTTCTGTTTGCCCCCGAGCAGGCCCGCACCCCCGTCAGCGCCCTTTCCGGCGGCGAGCGCAACCGGCTCACGATCGCGCGGGCGCTCGCGCAGCCGTCGAACCTGCTCGTCCTCGACGAGCCGACGAACGACCTCGATCTCGAAACCCTCGAGCTGCTGCAGGAGCTGGTCGCGGATTATCCCGGAACCGTGCTGGCGGTGAGCCATGATCGCGACTTTCTCGATCGGGTCGTGACCGCGACCCTCGTCGCCGAAGGGGAGGGGCGCTGGGTCGAATACGCCGGGGGCTACACCGATATGGTTCGGCAGCGCGGGGCCGGCGTCGCCGCCATGGTGACGAAGGAAACGCGGCCGGCGGGTCGCAAGGCCGCCGCCATCGCGAAGCCCGCAGCGTCAAAGCGGAAGCTGAGCTTCAACGAGCGGCATGACCTCGGGACGCTTCCGTCCCGGATCGCGGACCTTCAGTCGTTGATCGCGGATCTCCAGTCCGCCCTGGGCGACGCCGGTCTCTACACGCGTGATCCGGCCCGGTTCGAGAAGATCTCCGCCGCCCTGGCTTCGGCTCAGTCCGATCTGTCGTCGGCAGAGAACCGGTGGCTCGCCCTCGAGATGCTTCGGGAAGAACTCGAGCCGTGAGCTGAGGCGTCCGGGGCGCCGCGGACGAGCGGCGCGCCGGTCTGCGCACCCAAGGCGGCTGCCGCCTTGCAGCCGCGCGTCGGCGAAAGCTTGCCCTCAAGATGCCGCGAAGCCGGTTTTACTTTGCGACGCGCGCTCGTTTTTGGCGCGGCGAAGAACCACGGCTCGATCCGACGATGAAGCGTTTTGCCACCTGGGGGATGATCGCGATGGCCGGCGGGTTGCTCGCGGCGGCGGTCGCTACGGTTGTGCCCGAGATCGCCCGGCCGCCGGCCGAGCAGGTCCGGAGCGACGCCAGCGCGAGGGTCGCCGAAGCGCCGGCGATACCCGACGCTAAGCCACCGGCACTCTCGCTCGCGCCGAGCGAGACCGACGGCGCCGCTGCGGCGGCGCCGTCCGATGCCCGCCCGGCGGTGACGGGGTCGATCCCGGTGCCGCTCGGTCCTGATCGTCGCGAGGCCGCTCGCGTCGCTCCGCCGGCGCCGCCGGCCCCGGCCGTCGCGCTCGGCCCCTATCGCTTCTCCGCCCGCCGGGAAGCCGGCACGCTCGTGCTCAGCGGCACGGTCCCTGACGCGGCGACGCGGGACGAGATCGTCCGCTTGGCGCGGGAGCAGTTCTTTCACGAACGCATCGTCGACGAGACGCACGTCGCCGCCGGGGCGCCGCCGCGGTTTCGCGACGGCGCACGGCTCGCGCTCGGCCAGCTGGCGCAGCTGGCCTCGGGCGAGGCGACGCTCGCCGGCACATCGCTTCGCATCCGCGGTGATGCCCTCTATGCGCAGGCCGCGGAGGACATCCGGCACAAGACCGGCCGGAATGCTCCGGCCGGATGGGCCGCCTCGGCCGAGATCAGGACGCGAAGCGTCGACGAGACCGACGCCGAGTAGGCGCCACCGCCGTCAAGTCCCGCTCTCGACGCGCACGAGGAAGCGTTTGATCTGCTGGATGAGGCCGCCGCCCTGGAGCAGCGGCGCATGGCCCTGGCTCGGCACGAGGATCGTCTCAAATCTCGATGCGCCCGACCCATGGCGGCGAAGGTTTCGGCCGAGAGCAGATCCGAGTTCGCGCCGCGCAGCGCCAGCACCGGCACGCGCTTGAGACCCTCGAACAGGAACCAGAAGGGCGCCAGCGGCGCCTCCAGATCGATGCTCTCGAGGGTGCGGGCCAGGGCGGGATCGTAGTCCGTAACGAGGCGCCCGTTCTCCTCCTTCCAGGTCGCCTCGGCCCACGACCGCCACTCCTCCTCGGACAGTGCCGTGAACTGGGCGCTCATCAGCTTCTTGAGCATGTCGACCGCCTCGCCGTAGTCGGCGGGCGCCGGGAGCTTGCCGACATAACCGCGGATGCGTGCGAGGCCGCGCCCTTCGATGACCGGGCCGATGTCGTTGAGCACGGCGCCGCGCAGAAGTGCCGGGCGCGCGGCAGACAGCGCCATCGTGAGGAGGCCGCCGCGCGAGGTACCGACGAAAATGGCCTCTTCAATCGACGCCGCGGTGAGGACGGCAAGCACGTCGGCGAGCTCGACCTTGACGTCGTAGTTCCGCCAGTCGCGGTCGTACTCGGAGCGGCCGCGGCCGCGGTAGTCGAGGGCGAGCACGCGCCGGGACCGCTTGCCGTCCTGCGACAGGGACAGCGCGAGCTCGTGAAAATCGGCGGAGGTGCGCGCGAGCCCCGGCAGGCAGACGACGGCAAGCGGGGTGCCTGTGCGCGGCCCGTAATCGCGGGCAAACAGACGAAGACCGTCGGCCGCCGAGACGAACAGATCCGCGTAATCGGCCATGCTTCCCCGCCGCGCGCCGTCGGCGCTTGCGGGCCGTTCTATTGAACGACGGCGCTCCGCCGCAAGTCGATCTCGGAAAGGAGGGCGCTGCGGTCGCCGCCGAGGCGATAGCGGTAGACCTGGAAGTTCTCGAGCACGCGCTGCACGTAGTTGCGCGTCTCCGAGAATGGGATGCGCTCGACCCAGTCGACCACATCGACGTCCGCCTTGCGCGGATCGCCGTAGGCATCGATCCATTTCTTCACGTTGCCGCCGCCGGCATTGTAGGAGGCGAAGACGAGGATCAGCGAGCCGCGCCAGTCCTGCATCAGCTCGCCGAGATGGGCGGAGCCGATCTTGGCGTTGTAGGACGGGTCTGCGGTGAGCTTGTCGGTATCGAAGCCGAGCCCGAAGCGTTTCGCGGTCCGCTTCGCGGTCGCCGGCATGAGCTGCATCAGGCCGCGCGCGCCGGCATGCGACTGCGCCTTCGGATCGAACATGCTCTCCTGGCGGGCGACGGCGTAGACCATGGCCTTGTCGACGCGCCCGCCGACCGGCTCGAAGCTCGGGATGCCGATCGTCGGATAGGCGTGCGTATCCAGCGGGAAGCCGCGCTGCACCGCCGACTTGCCGACCGTGAGGAGGCCGCGCGCGTCGCGATGCTCGGCGGCGAGATCGCCGAGCGCCTCGAGCTGGCCGGCATCGTTCAACCGCTGCGACAGATCGATGTTCAGCGCCAGCGCGAGGTCGGGCACGCCGAGCCCGTAGAGCAGGCGCAGCGCCCGCGCCGCCGTGAGCCGCGCGAAGGAGTCGCGGCCGCCCTCGCCGGGGTCGGGCACCGCGCGCAGGACCAGCCCGTTGCCGAGCTTTGCCCGCGCGAGCTGGCCGTAATAGGTGATCGGATAGGCGGCGGCGCGCTCGTAGTGGCGCTGCGCCACCTCCTCGGCCCCGACCGCCTCTGCGGTCCGCCCCTGCCAGTAGGCGACGCGGGCAAGCGAGATCGGCGTCTCGGCGACCCGCGCCGCGGCGCGCAGATGCATCGCCGCGAGCGCCGGCTCGTCGAGGAAGCGCAGCGCCAGCCAGGCGGCGTGGAACTCGGCCTCGATCTTATGTTGCGCGGTCTCGGCGCCGTGGCGGCTGACGACCTCGTAGGCGGCGCGGGCGTCGCCGTTGTCGAGGAGCTTGCGGGCGATGATGCGGCGCTCGGTCCACCACTCGTCGCCGTCGGCGAGGAGCGCCGGGTCGCGGGTGACCTCGGCGATCGCCGTCGCGGCCTCGGCCGGCTTGTTGTTCCGCCTGAGCCACTGCGCGCGGGAGAAGGCGTAGGAGCTGTCCGACCGCAGCGCCGCGGGCACCGCCTCGAGGAGCGCGCCGGTCTTCTTGGCGTTGTCGCTAGCGCCGATGCGCGCCTTGACCAGCGACGCGTAATCGGCGCCGGCCCGCGCCGCCGCCCTTTGCGCCGCGCCCCAGTTCTCCTTGAAGAGCTGGCGCTCCATGCGGAAGCGGTGATCCGCCTGCGTCAGCACGCCGGGGAACTTCTCGAGCACCTTCGCCTCGAACTCCTTGCCGAAACCGTCCTTGCGCCAAGTCTCGCGGATGAGCGCCGCGGCGTCGCGGTCGAGCCCGTCGGCCTGGAAGGCGAGGGCGAGCGCGAACTTGCCGGCCGATGTGATCGGCCGCTGCGTCGCGAAATAGGCCCGCACCACCGCGTTCGGCTTGCGCTGGAACAGGAGCGCTTCCTCGGCTCGGCGCCGGATCAGCGCGCCGGCGGGCCAGCTCGCCTCCTCGCGCAGGAAGCCGGCGATGCGGTCGAAGCCGATATGCGGCGTGCTTCGGATCGCGACCCACTCGGCGAGCGCGCGCGCGGTCTCGTCGGCAATGCCGGCGCGGGCCTTGTCGCCCTCGGTGATGTCGCCCCGGCGATAGGATTCGAGCGCCTGCTTCAAGGCCGCGAGGTCGAGCCGCTTCGGGCTTTGCGGCATCGCGTCGGAGACGGACAGCCGCCCGAAGGCGACGTCGTCGAGCATCGCAAGCCGGACCGGGCCGGACCGCCCGCTGGCTTCCTCGGCCCGTGCCGGTGCGGTTAGCACCAGCACCGCGCCGGCGATCAGGATGCCTGATAGGCATCGCGCCGCGATGACCATGGAGAGACCCCCACGAAGTCGACCGTTCATTGTGGCGACGGTCGAATTGAGAAAACCTTAACCGAGATTCACCTTTCCGGCCAGCGCCGGGCGTTTGCGCGCCGCCGCCAGCGAGCTTATGTGTCTGCGATGCAAGGGCGCGGCGAAGGCCGCCGAGGCCCGCCGGCGAGGAGCGCCATGACCCACCAGCGACGGTTCCGCGGCTCGCTCACGGCGCTCGTCACCCCGTTTCGCGACGGCGCGCTCGACGAGGAGGCCTTCCGGGCCCATGTGAGCTGGCAGATCGAGAACGGGACGCAAGGGCTCGTCCCCGTGGGCACGACCGGCGAAAGTCCGACTCTGTCTCATGACGAGCACAAGAGAGTCGTGGAATGGTGCGTAAATGAGGCGAAGGGGCGCGTTCCCGTCATCGCCGGCGCCGGGTCCAACAACACCGCCGAGGCGATCGACCTCGCAAAGCACGCCGAGGAGGCGGGCGCCGACGCGCTTCTCGTCGTCACGCCCTACTACAACAAGCCGACGCAGGAAGGGCTCTACCAGCACTTCAAGGCCGTGAACGACGCGGTCGGGATCCCGATCTTCATCTACAACATTCCGCCGCGCTCGGTCGTCGACATGTCGGTCGCGACGATGGCGCGGCTCTACGAGCTCAAGAACATCGTCGGCGTGAAGGACGCGACTGCGAACATCGGCCGAGTCTCGCAGCAGCGCCATGCCATGGGTCCGGAGTTCGTCCAGCTCTCGGGCGAGGACATGACCGCGCTCGCCTACAACGCGGCTGGCGGCAACGGCTGCATCTCGGTCGTGGCGAACGTCGCGCCGCGGCTCTGCGCCGAGTTGCAGGAGACGAGCCTCTCCGGCAACTATGCCGGCGCCTTGAAGGTGCAGGACCGCCTCGTGCCGCTGCACGACGCGATCTTCGTCGAGCCGGGGCTCGCCGGCGCGAAGTGCGGCCTGGCCCTCCTCGGCCGCGGCGGCGAGGAGATCCGGCTGCCGATGCTGCCGGTGACGGCGCCGACGAAGGCTGCGATCCGCGAGGCCATGGTGCACGCCGGGCTCATCAACGCGTGACCTGATGGCCAAGGCTGCGAAGGACGGTTCTCGGGTCGTCGCCGACAACCGCAAGGCCCGGTTCAACTACGAGATCCTCGACACCTACGAGGCCGGCATCGCGCTCACCGGCACCGAGGTGAAGTCGCTGCGCCAGGGCAAGGCGACGATCGGCGATGCCTATGCCGGCCCGTCGGGCGAGGAGTTCTTCCTCTTCAACGCTTATATCCCGGAATACCTCCAGGCGAACCGCTTTAACCATGAGACCAAGCGGCCGCGGCGGCTCCTGCTGCATCGCCGCCAGATCGACAAGCTGATCGGCGCGACGCAGCGCGAGGGCTTCACCGTCGTTCCGCTGAAGATGTATTTCAACGAGCGCGGACGCGCGAAGGTCGAGCTCGGCCTCGGCCGCGGCAAGAAGCTTCACGACAAGCGCGAGACCGAGAAGCAGCGCGACTGGAACCGTGAGCGCGCGCGGGTGATGCGCGACAAGGGTTAGGACGAACTCCCTTGCGGTCTCAGGTGTCGCGCGCTCAGGTCTCGGCGGGGTCGTCGTCCGGCGCCTGTGCGGTCGCCGGCGGCGCCTGCCGAATGCCGTAGCGGCGCTCGAGGCCGCCGCTGCGGAAGGCCGGGCGCTCCGGGCGCTCGCGATCGCCGAAATCGCCGACGACGCGGGGCGGACGCTCGGGACGGTCGGCCGGGTCGCGCCCGATCTTCGGGATCAGGTGGGCGAGATCCATGAACTCGTCGGCCTGCCGGCGCAGCTCGTCGGCGACCATCGGCGGCTGGGTCGAGATCGTCGACACGACGGAGCAGCGCACGCCGCGGCGCTGCATCGCCTCGATGAGCGAGCGGAAGTCGCCGTCGCCCGAGAACAGCACCATGTGGTCGATGAAGGGCGCGAGCTCGAGCGCGTCGATCGCAAGCTCGATGTCCATGTTGCCCTTGACCTTGCGCCGGCCGCTCGAGTCGACGAACTCCTTGGTCGGCTTCGTGACCACCCGGTAGCCGTTGTAGTCGAGCCAGTCGATCAAGGGCCGGATCGAGGAGTATTCCTGGTCCTCGATCAGCGCCGTGTAGTAGAACGCCCGGACCAGATAGCCGCGGCCCTGGAACTCCTTCAGGAGCCGCTTGTAGTCGATATCGAAACCGAGGGTTTTCGTCGTCGCGTAGAGGTTTGCGCCGTCGATGAAGAGCGCGATCCGCTGCTGCCCGAGCATGCTGGTTCTCTTTAATGTTTGGCGTTGCTCAGTGCGGTTCGGGTGAACGAGGCGAGCACCTGAAACGACCCGGCTGCAACACCGAAAGCTGGACTTGCGACCCCGACCCGGATCCGATGCCGCGCCGGACCGTTGAAATCATGGGTTCAATGGCCGCGCACTAAAGCGATTGAGCTAACTTCTGTCAAGCTAGGATCGGGCCGCGATCAGCAGCCGTCAACAAGTCGTTAACCAAGGCTAATGTTCAGAGAACCTTCAGGTTTCACCTTCGCCATTCAGCCGGTCACCCGCTCGACCCGGCTGATGACCCGTTTTGCCCGCAGCTCGGCGACGATGGCGTTGAGGTGCTTCAGGTCCCAGACCGCAAGGTCGATCAGCATGTTGGTGAAATCCTGGGTCCGCCGCTTCATCGACAGGTTGTCGATATTGCCGTCGTGGTCGGCGATCACCTGGGCGATCTGCGCGAGCGTCCCCGGCTCGTTGATGGATTGCAGCTCGAGCCGGGCCGGGAAGCGCTGCGGCGCCTCGGGATCGATGTCCCAGCGCACGTCGAGCCAGCGCTCGGGCTCGTTGTCGAAGGCGGCGAGCGCCGGCGACTGGATCGGATAGATCGTCACCCCTTCGCCTGGGGTCAGGATGCCGACGATGCGGTCGCCCGGAACGGCGCCGCCGTCGGGGGCAAAGCGCACCGGCAGGTCCGAGTCGAGCCCGCGGATCGGGATGCCGCTGTCGCCGCCCGAGTCCTTCCGCGGCAGCTTGATCTTGATGCTCCAGCCCTTGGCGAGGCTGAGCCAGCCGCCCGGGTTCGCCTCGGGGGCGGGGGCGCGGCGCTCCTCCTTGAAGTCGGGGAACACCGCCTTGACCACGTCGCCGGAGAACATCTCGCCGCGTCCGACCGCGGCGAGCACATCGTCGATCGATGACCGTGCCAGCCGCGGCAGCGCGCCCTTGAGCTTGTCGCCCGTGAGCGCCTTGCCGGCGCGCTCGAAGGCGCGTTCGAGGATCTGACGTCCGAGCCCGGCATATTGCCGCCGCACCGCCGAGCGCGTGGCGCGGCGGATCGCGGCGCGCGCCTTGCCGGTGACGACGAGCGATTCCCATGCCGCCGGCGGCGTCTGGCCGTCGGCGCGGACGATCTCGACCTCGTCGCCGTTGGCGAGCTCGGTCAGGAGCGGCGCCATGCGGCCGTTGATCTTGCAGCCGACGGCGGTGTTGCCGACGTCGGTGTGGACCGCATAGGCGAAGTCGATCGGCGTCGCCCCGCGCGGCAGCGCGATCAGCCGGCCCTTCGGCGTGAAGCAGAAGACCTGGTCGTGGAACAACTCGAGCTTCGTATGCTCGAGGAACTCCTCGGGGTTGTCGCCTTCGGCGAGAAGATCGACGGTTCGCCGCAGCCATTGATAGGCCCGGCTCTCGCTTGCGAGGCGCGACGTGTCGGTGCCGCCGTCCTTGTAGAGCGCATGCGCCGCGATGCCGTATTCGGCGACCTCGTCCATCTCGCGGGTGCGGATCTGGAGCTCGACGCGCTGGCGCCCCGGGCCGATCACGGTCGTGTGGATCGAGCGGTAGTCGTTCTGCTTCGGGGTTGAGATGTAGTCCTTGTAGCGCCCGGGCACCATCGGCCAGGTGGTGTGGACGACGCCGAGCGCCTGGTAGCACTCGTCGATCGTGTCGACGACGATCCGGAACCCGACGACGTCGGAAAGCTGCTCGAAGCCGACGGATTTGCGCTCCATCTTGCGCCAGATCGAGTAGGGCCGCTTCTCGCGCCCCTTGACCTTGGCGTGGACGTCCTTCGAGGCGAGCTTCTTCGTCAGCTCGCGCTCGATGTTCTCGACCGCGCGCTCGCTTTTGGCCGAGGAATCCCGCAGGCGCCGGCTGATGGTCTCGTAGGCTTCCGGGTTGAGATGGCGGAAGGCGAGGTCCTCGAGCTCGTCGCGCATCTCCTGGATGCCCATGCGGCCGGC
>DAINQO010000055.1:0-16503 GCA_036742625.1 Microvirga sp. | reverse complement strand
CGAGGCGAACAGCTCGGCGCGCTTGGCGACAATGGCCGAGATCGTCTGCGCCTCCTCTGGCGTGAGCCGGCCAGAGCCGGCATCGTCGAGCAGGTCGGCATAGGCCAGCGCGCAGTCCTCGGGCGTCTTCAACGGTCGGATGTGGAACGAGACCGGCGCGCCGCGGCGCGAGGGGATGACACGGTCGATCAGGAGCTTGGCGGCGGCCATGTCGCCGTCCTCCGTGGCAGCTGTCAGCACCGCCTGGAACACCGCATCGATGCTCTCCGCCGCAAGCGTGTCAAAGCGCGCCCGAGCCGCCTTGGTGAGCGCGATGTAATCGGCTTTGCGCCTCGCTCCGCCGCGGGTCGGCGCAGCATCGGGTTCGGACATGGTTTGAAGATACACGAAATTCAAAAGTAGGAGTGACGAACGAACGCGTTGAGTGTTCGCGGGAACGCGCGCAAAGTTGTCGCGGGTCGGTCGGACCGGATGCTACTCCGGGGGTCATCGCGATACTATTTGATTTCCTCCAACGATACCAACGCTTTGAGGCGGGCGCTCGGCCCGCCTCCCGTCGCCCGTGCTTGGCGGGGGCTCAGTTCTTCTTGATCCGGAAGTTCTCGTGGCAGCCGCCGCAGGCCTTGGTGAGGTTACCGAAGGCGGCCTTGAAGCTCTCGGCGTCGTTGGTCTGCGCCGACGCCGCCTTGATCTCCACCGCCCAGTCGTCGAAGCGCTTGCGAAAGGCGGCGTTGTTCTCCCAGATCGTCGGCGCCGCCGTGGTCTCGCCGCCGCTCTTGGAGCTCTCGGGGAAGTAATTGTGCATCTTGTCGGCGGCGTTGGCGTAGACCTGCAGGATCTCTTTCGCCTTGGCGGCGTCGAAGGGCGCCTCGCCCTTGGCCATGGCCGAGCCGATCTTGGTGGCGTCGCCGACGCCCTTCATGGTCTGTTTGCGCGTGGCGATCGGATCGCCCTGGGCGAGCACGACGGTCGCGCCGACGGCGATCGCGGCGCCGGCAAGAATGATGCGCATCATCAAGAACGTCTCCCTCTCTGGTCGCTTCTTAGACTTTGGTTGTGGCAGATTATTCCGGCGGACGCCGTTGAAATTCCCGTGATCGGCGGCCCCTCACTCGGCGGGGCTCGGCGCGGGCTCGCTTCGGGGCGGGGGCGCCCGGCGACGGGCGAGCCACAGCACGAAGGCGCGGATCGCGACGTAGAAGACCGGCGTCAGGAACAGGCCGAAGAAGGTCACGCCGATCATGCCGGAGAACACCGCGGTGCCGAGCGCCCGGCGCATCTCGGCGCCGGGCCCGGTCGCGATCACCAGCGGCACGACGCCGAGGATGAAGGCGAAGGCGGTCATCAGGATCGGCCGCAGGCGCAGGCGGCAGGCCTCGACCACCGCCTCGACGGGCGTCCGGCCGTGCTGCTCCGCCTGCTTCGCGAACTCGACGATCAGGATCGCGTTCTTGGCCGCGAGGCCGACGAGCACCACGAGGCCGATCTGGGTCAGAATGTTGTTGTCCTGCCCGCGCAGGCTGACGCCGATGAGCGCCGCCAGCACGCTCATCGGAACGATCAGCACGATGGCGAGCGGCAAGGCCCAGCTCTCGTATTGCGCCGCGAGCACGAGGAACACGAACAGCACCGCAAGGCCGAAGATGTAGGTCGCCGTGTTGCCGGTCGCGCGCTGCTGATAGGCGAGCTCCGTCCATTCGTAGCCGACGCCCTGCGGCAGGCTCTGCGCCAGGCGCTCCATGGCATCGAGCGCCTGGCCGGACGAGACTCCCGGGCGCGTGTCGCCCTGCACGGGCACCGACGGGAAGAGGTTGTAGCGCTGGACGAGGTCCGGTCCGGCGACGTCGCGGATGTTGACGAGCGAGCCGAGCGGGACGAGCGCGCCCGAGGCGCTGCGGGTCTTGAGCCGCAGGATGTCGTCGCGGTCCATGCGGAAGTTCTGGTCGGCTTGGGCCCGGACCTGGTTCACGCGCCCAAGGAAGTTGAAATCGTTGACGTAGGCCGAGCCGAGATTGATCTGCAGCGTGTCGAACACGTTCGACAGCGGCACGTTCAGCATGCGCGCCTTGGTACGGTCGATCTCGAGGTAGATCTGCGGCGTGTTCGCGCCGAAGGTCGTGAACACCCGGGCGAGGTTCGGATCCTGATTGGCGCGCTGGATGAGGTCGGCGGACGCGGCAAGGACCTGGCGCAAGCCGACGCCGCTGCGATCCTCGAGCTGGACCTTGAAACCGCCTGCGTTGCCGATCCCGCGCACCGGCGGCGGTGGCACGACGATGATGAAGGCCTCCTTGATTGCCTGCAGGCGGCCAAACAGGCTGCCGATGACGGCGCTCGCCGGCAGGCCCGCCTTGGTGCGCTCCTCGAAAGGTTGCAGCGCGGCGAAGATCGCGGCGGCGTTCGAGGCGTTGGTGAAGGTCGCGCCGGAGAAGCCCGCGAAGGCGACGGCATTCTTCACGCCGGGCGTCTGGAGCATGATCTCGGTCGCGCGGCGGGTGACCTCGTCGGTCCGCGAGAGCGATGCCCCGTCGGGCGTCTGGATGACGACGATGACGTAGCCCTGGTCGAGGCTCGGGATAAAGCCGGTCGGCACGGTCCGCGCCATGTAGGTCGTGCCGTAGAGGAGGCCGGCATAGACGGCGAGCATCGCCAGGAGCACCAGCTTCCCCGCCACGAGACCGTGCACCGCGCGCGAATAGGCGTGCGAGGTTCTGTCGAAGCCGCGATTGAAGCCCGTCGCTAGCCAGAGGCCGAAACGCGTCAGGAAGAAGCGCGGCCGATGCCCCTCGCGGTGCGGCCGCAAGAGCAGCGCGCAGAGCGCCGGCGAAAGCGTCAGCGAGTTGATCGCCGAGATGATCGTCGAGGCGGCGATCGTCAGCGCGAACTGGCGATAGAACTGGCCGGATATGCCGGGGATGAAGGCGGTCGGCACGAACACCGCCGTCAGCACGAGGGCGATCGCGAGTACAGCGCTGCCGACCTCGTCCATGGTCTCGTTGGCGGCGTCGCGCGGCGACATGCCCTGCGCGATGTTGCGCTCGACATTCTCGACGACGACGATCGCGTCGTCGACCACGATGCCGATCGCCAGCACGAGGCCGAACAGGGTCAGCGTATTGAGCGAGAAGCCGAACGCGCTCATCATCGCGAAAGTGCCTATGAGCGACACCGGGATCGCGACGATCGGGATGATCGCCGTGCGCCACGACTGCAGGAACACGATGACCACGATCACGACGAGGATCAGCGCCTCGAACAGCGTCTTGTAGACCTCGCGCACGGACTCGGCGATGAACTCGGTCGGGTTGTAGACGATCTGGTAGTCGATGCCGGAGGGGAAATCGCGCTTGAGCTCGTTCATCTTCTTGATGATGCCCTCCGCGGCGGCGAGCGCATTGCTGCCCGGGCGCTGGAAGATGGCGAGCGCCACGGCGGGCTTGCCGTTCAGGTACGAGTTCGTGACGTAGTCGCGGGCGCCGAGCTCGACACGCGCCACATCGCCGACGCGCACGAGGCGCCCGCCATCGGAGGACTTGACGATCACCTGCCGGAACTGGCGCACATCCTCGAAACGCCCCTGCGTCTGCACGGTGAGCTGGAAGGCGGCATCCGTCGGCGCGGGCTGCTGGCCGAGCGCACCGCCCGAGACCTGGATGTTCTGCTCCTGCAGGGCACGAACGATATCGGCTGCGGTGAGCTGATAGGCGGCGAGCCGGTTCGGATCGAGCCAGACCCGGATCGAGTATTCGCGGGCGCCGAAGAGCTGGATGTCGCCGATGCCGTCGAGGCGCAGCAACTGGTCGCGGATGCGGATCGAGGCGTAGTTCGAGATGTAGAGCTGGTCGTAGCTGTCGTCCGGCGACAGCATGTGAACGACCATCATCAGGTCGGGCGAGCTCTTGCGCGTGGTCACGCCGAGCCGGCGCACCTCGTCAGGCAGGCGCGGCGTCGCCGAGGCGACGCGGTTCTGGACCAGCACGTTCGCCTGATCGAGGTTGGTGCCGAGCTTGAACGTGATGGTAAGCGACATCGAGCCGTCGCCGGTCGAATAGGAGGACATGTAGAGCATGTCCTCGACGCCGTTGATCTCCTGCTCGAGCGGAGTCGCGACCGTCGCCGCGACGGTCTCGGCATTCGCGCCCGGATAGGAGGCGCGCACCACGATCGTCGGCGGGGCGATCTCGGGGTACTGCGCCACCGGCAGCCCCGCATAGGCGACGAGCCCGAGGATGACGAAGACGATCGACAGCACCGACGCGAAGATCGGCCGGTCGACGAAGAAATGAGCAAACTTCATGGCTTTGTTCCCGCCGCGGCGCGGCGCTCGTCAGGAGCGGACCGGCGGCAGCTCCTGCGATTGCGGCGTCACCTTCGCGCCCGGCCGGACTCGCTGCAGGCCGGAGATGACGATGGTCTCGTCGCCCTTGAGCCCTTCGCGGATGAGCCGGTAGCCGTCGATGCGCGGCCCCGGCCGAACGACGCGCGGCGTCACGGTGCCGTCATTGGCAACGACCCAGACGATGCGCCGGTCCTGGTCGGTGCCGATCGCCTCGTCCGGGATCAGGACGCCGCGATGGGAGGGCGACCCCGGCACCTCGATCGTGCCGAACAGGCCCGGCCTGATGAACAGATCCTTGTTCTCGATCGAGGCCCGCGCCCGCATCGTGCCCGTAGCCTGGTCGACCCTATTGTCGAGAAAGTCGAGCACGCCTTTGCGGTTGAACTCCTTCTCGTCGGTCAGCCCCACCCGAACCGGTAGGCGGTTCTGGTTGGCATCGGAGACGGTGCCGATCTGCAGGGTGCGCTGGTAAGCGAGGAAGGAGCGCTCGTCGACGTCGAAATAGAAATAGATCGGATCGAGCGAGACGATCGTCGTCAGGAGGGTCTGATCGGCGGTGACGAGGTTGCCCTCGGAGATCAGCTTGCGCCCGATCCGCCCAGCCATCGGCGCGTGGATCTCGGTGAAGCCGAGGTTGAGGCGCGCCGTCCGCGCCGCCGCCTGCGCGCCGAGAAGGTCGCCGCGCGCCGTCTCCAAGGTATTACGGCGCTGCTCCAGAAGCTGCTCGGTGATGTTGCCGGTGCGGCCGAGCGCGGCGGCGCGCTCGTAGTCGCTCTGCGCAAAGGCGACGCGAGCCTGCGCCGAGGTCACGGCAGCTTCGGCCTGATCGAGCGCCGCCTGATAGGGCCGCTTGTCGATCGTGAAGAGCGGATCGCCAAGCTTGACGATCGCGCCGTCGCGGAACGAGACCGTCTGGAGATAGCCGGACACGCGGGCGCGGATCTCGACCGCGTCGACCGCTTCGAAGCGGCCGACGTAGTCGTCGCGCTCGACCACCTCCTTGACGATCGGCTTCGCCACGGCGACCGCCGGCGGCGCGCTCGGAGGCGCCTGGGCGATGGCGGCTGTCGAGCAAGCCAGCACGACCGGCATCAGAAGTGCAAGAAGCCGGCACAGAAATCGATGCATCTGCATAATCCCTGAAAGGGCGCGGTGGCTAGCAGGGAGACCGCGAGCGGCGCGTGCGCTGGCGCACATGGCGAGCACGTGAGCGCGACCACAACAGGCTTAGCCGTGACGGCGGCTCACAAGCAAGTGACGGGCCCGATGAGGCCGCCTACTCGATCGGCTCGCCGAGGGCGGCCCATTCCTTGAACCCGCCGCGATAGTGCTCGTTCAGGGCAAGCCCCGCGGCCTGGGCGAGCTCGATCGCCCTGACCGAGCGCACGCCGGAGGCGCAGGAGAACACGATCCGGCCGGCGAGGCCGCGAAGCTCCCCGGGATCGAACGTCGACAACGGGTGTGAGACCGAGCCCGGGATGTGGCCTCCGGCGTATTCCTGCGGCTCGCGCACGTCGACGAGGGTGATCTCGCCGGAGGCCAAGCCCTCCTTCACGTCGTCGATGTCGAGATCGGTGATGCTGGGGTTCATGGCAGGCGTTCCTTCAGCCTCAGTAGCGCGATCCGCTCGATCTCGGAAAGGGCGCGCTCAAGTTCCGCCTCCGGCTCGTGTCCGAGCCGCTCCGCGAACGCGGCGATGATCTCGTCCTTCGAGCGGCCTTTCACGGCCATGACGAAGGGGAAGCCGAACTTGTCCTTGTAGCGGTCGTTCAGCGCCAGGAACCGGTCGCGCTCCCCGGGGGCGAGGCGGTCGAGGCCGGCCGAGGATTGCTCGACCTGTGAGTCCGCGGTCATTTCGGTCACGGCGAGACGCCCGGCGAGGTCCGGATGGGCGCGGACGAGCGCCAGCCTTCCCTCGCGGGCGAGGGCGCGCAGCGCCTGGACGAAAGCGGCGTGCAGACCCTCGGCGGTGTCGCTCGTCTTGTCGAGCCCGCCAGCGTGGGCGCTTTCGGCGAGCGCCGGCGAATGCTCGAAGACGTCGCCGAAAATCTCGACGAAGATCGCGCGCGACATGCGGCTCGGCGTAAGCCCGGCGGGGCGGTGGTGCCGGACCCAATGCCGAGCGATGTCGATCCGCCGCGCCGCCCACACCCGCTCGTGGCCACGGACATAATCGAGGAAGCGCGCCAGCGACGCCGCCCGGCCGGGGCGCCCGACGAGCCGGCAATGGAGGCCGATGGAAAGCATCTTCGGAGCTGTCTCGCCCTCGGCATAGAGCAGATCGAAGGAGTCCTTCAGGTAGGCGAAGAACTGGTCGCCGGAATTGAAGCCTTGCGCGGTCGCGAAGCGCATGTCGTTGGCGTCGAGCGTGTACGGAATGATCAGCTGCGGGCCGGCCGGCCCCTCCACCCAGTATGGCAGCTCGTCGGCGTAAGAATCGGCCGAATAAAGGAAACCTCCCTCTTCCATGACCAGCCGGAGGCTGTTCTCGGATGTACGCCCCGTGTACCAGCCGAGCGGGCGCTCGCCGGTCACCGCAGTATGGATGCGGATCGCCTCGTCGAGATGCGCCCGCTCCTCGTCCGCGGAGAAGTCCTTGTAGTCGATCCATTTGAGCCCGTGGCTCGCGATCTCCCAGCCGGCCTCCGTCATCGCCGCGACGGCGTCCGGATTGCGCTGGAGCGCGGTCGCGACGCCGAAGACCGTCACCGGCAGGCCGCGGGCGGCGAACATCCGCCACAGGCGCCAGAAGCCGGCGCGCGAGCCGTATTCGTAGAGCGACTCCATGTTCATGTGGCGCTGGCCGGGCCAGGCCTGGGCGCCGACGATCTCGGACAGGAACGCCTCCGAGCCGGCGTCGCCATGGAGGATGCTGTTCTCGCCGCCCTCCTCGTAGTTGATGACGAACTGCACCGCGACGCGGGCGTCGCCCGGCCAGCCTGGATGCGGCGGGGTCCTGCCGTAGCCGACGAGATCGCGAGGGTACGGTTGGGCCATCAAGCACTCCGCCGTTCGGCTGCGTCGGCTGAGCTTCTAGCAAGCCGCCGGCGCCGGCACCAAGGCCCGGGCTCCGCCTTCCCTCGGGCCGGGACTCGACCCATATTCGACCGATGCCGAAACCACCCAAGAAACCGAAGCTCTCGACCGGCAAAGCGACCAAGCCGGAGCTGAAGCCTCTCGACACGTATCTGGCCGACCTCCTGAACCCGGCGATCAACCGCGAGCGGGAGCGCTTTCCCGAAGCACCGCCCGCCGGCTTCGCCGAACAGCCGCAGGCAACATACGCCCATGGCGAGGTGACCGACGTCGATCCGGCGCTGGCGAAGAAGCTCGGGCTGAAAAGCCCGGAGGACGGGCCGGATGCGGCGCAAGAGTTTGAGGATCTCGCCCCCGACGGCGTGAGCGGCGTCTCGGCGACCGTCTCATCGCTGACGCGGCTTCTCACCGACGGCAACCCGCTTTTCAAGGACGGCAAGCTGTGGACGCCGCATCGGCCGCCCCGTCCGGAGAAATCGGAGGGCGGCATCCGCTTCGTGATCAAGTCGGAGTTCGAGCCCGCCGGCGATCAACCGGACGCGATCGCCGAGCTCGTCGACGGGGTGCGCCGGCAGGAGCGCGACCAGGTGCTCCTCGGCGTCACCGGGTCCGGCAAGACTTTCACCATGGCGAAGGTGATCGAGGACACGCAGCGCCCGGCGCTGATCCTCGCGCCGAACAAGACGCTCGCGGCGCAGCTCTACGGAGAGTTCAAGAGCTTCTTCCCGGACAACGCCGTCGAGTACTTCGTCTCCTACTACGACTACTACCAGCCGGAGGCCTACGTCCCGCGCTCCGATACGTATATCGAGAAGGAATCGTCGATCAACGAGCAGATCGACCGCATGCGCCACGCGGCGACGCGCGCCCTCCTGGAGCGCGACGATGTCATCATCGTCGCCTCAGTCTCGTGCATCTACGGCATCGGCTCGGTCGAGACCTACACGGCGATGTCGTTTTCGGTCTCGGTCCGCGAGAAACTCGAGCAGCGCCAGCTCATCGCGGATCTCGTCGCCCTGCAATACAAGCGGATCCAGTCGGATTTCGCGCGCGGCACCTTCCGGGTGCGCGGCGATTCGATCGAGCTCTGGCCCGCCCACTTGGAAGATCGCGGCTGGCGCGTCGGGCTCTTCGGCGACGAGGTTGAATCCATCGTCGAGTTCGACCCGCTCACCGGGCAAAAGGTCAGCGATCTGAAGTTCATCAAGGTCTACGCCAACTCGCACTACGTGACGCCGCGGCCGACGCTGCAGCAGGCGATCAAGGGTATCAAGGAGGAGCTGCGCTGGCGGCTCCAGGAGCTCACCCGCATGGGTCGGCTTCTCGAGGCGCAGCGCCTGGAGCAGCGCTGCACCTTCGACCTGGAGATGATCGAGGCGACGGGCTCCTGCAACGGCATCGAGAACTATTCGCGCTATCTCACCGGCCGCAAGCCCGGCGAGCCGCCGCCGACATTGTTCGAGTACCTGCCGGACAACGCCATCGTCTTCACCGACGAGAGCCACGTCACGATCCCGCAGATCGGCGGCATGTATCGCGGCGACTTCCGCCGCAAGGCGACCCTCGCCGAATACGGCTTCCGCCTGCCCTCCTGCATGGACAACCGCCCCTTGCGCTTCGAGGAGTGGGACGCGATGCGGCCGCAATCCGTCCACGTCTCGGCGACGCCCGGCCCGTGGGAGATGGACCGGACCCAGGGCGTCTTCGTCGAGCAGGTGATCCGCCCGACCGGCCTCGTCGACCCGCCGGTCGAGATCCGCCCGGCCCGCAGCCAGGTCGACGACGTCCTCGGCGAGATCAAGGAGGTGGCGCGCGCCGGCTACCGCACCCTAGTGACGGTGCTGACCAAGCGCATGGCCGAGGACCTCACCGAATACCTGCACGAGAACGGCGTGCGGGTGCGCTACATGCACTCGGACATCGACACCATCGAGCGCATCGAGATCATCCGCGACCTGCGGCTCGGCGCCTTCGACGTGCTCGTCGGCATCAACCTCCTGCGCGAGGGGCTCGACATCCCGGAATGCGCGCTCGTCGCCATCCTCGACGCCGACAAGGAGGGCTTCCTGCGCTCCGAAACATCCTTGGTGCAGACGATCGGCCGCGCCGCCCGCAACGTCGACGGCCGCGTCATCCTCTACGCCGACCATATCACCGGCTCGATGGAGCGCGCCATCGCCGAGACCAGCCGACGCCGCGAAAAGCAGGTGGCCTACAACGCCGAGCACGGCATCACGCCGGAATCGATCAAGCGCGGCATCGCCGACATCCTCGACTCGGTCTACGAGCGCGACCACGTCCGGGTCGATACTGGCCTGTCGAAGGCCGACGTCACCATGGGCCATAACCTCAAGGCGGTGATGGCCGACCTCGAGAAGCGGATGCGCGCCGCCGCCGCCGACCTCGACTTCGAGGAAGCGGCGCGACTTCGCGACGAGCTCAAGCGCCTGCAGGCGACCGAACTTCTCGTTGCCGCCGACCCGATGGCGGCGCAGGGCGACGTCGAGCGAGAGGCGGGCAGGTTCGGCGCCCGCCTCTCCGGTGACGGCCGACCCGGCGCGAAGAGCCAGGCGGGACGGAGGGGCACCCCGACGCGCATCGCCAAGCCCTCCCTCGATGACATGGGCCCCGGCACCGACCGGGAAATTCCGCTCTTCGCCGGTGAACGCCCGCGCGGCCGCTCGACCCAAGGTCTCGCCGGGCAAAGGCCGAAGTTCAAGAAGCGTTGACCCATGCGGTCGCAAGGGCGTGCCAAAGCCTCCGCTGCGGCCCGATTGCCTTCGCACGATCGATCTGACACGCTAGCGTGACAGCGCGGAACGCCGCCACAAAACACAACCGGGGAGAGGCCCCCGGGCAGGAGGAAAACGCCGATGAGGACGACCCGTCGCCGCTTCATGGCCTTTGCCGGCGCCGCCGTCGCGAGCCCGGCGCTGTTGCGCGAGGGCCATGCCCAGGCGCCGCAGGTCACGCTCAAGATGCACCATTTCCTGCCGCCGGTCTCCAATGGCCACGCGAAATTCCTCGCGCCCTGGGCCCGCAAGGTCGAGGCGGATTCGCAGGGGCGCATCAAGATCGACATCTTCCCCTCGATGCAGCTCGGCGGCACCCCGCCCCAGCTCTACGACCAGGCCCGCGACGGCGTCGCCGACCTCGTCTGGACGCTGCCGGGCTCGACCCCCGGCCGCTTCCCGGGCATCGAGGTGATCGAGCTGCCTTTCGTCGCGGCCCGCCGCGGTGTCGTCAACGCCAAGGCGACGCAGGAATTTTACGAGACCCAAGCGCAGCTGAAGCAGGAGTTCCGCGAGGTCCAGCCGATCTGCCTCTGGGCGCACGACCACGGGCTCGTGCACGCCAACAAGCAGGTCAAGACGATCGATGACATGAAGGGCCTCAAGCTGCGCTCGCCGACCCGGCAGGCGGCGGAGGCATTGAAGATGCTCGGCGCCGCCGCGGTTGCGATGCCGATCCCGCAGGTTCCGGAATCGCTTGCCCAGCGCGTGCTCGACGGTTGCGTCGTGCCGTGGGAGGTGGTGCCGGCGATCAAGGTCCACGAGCTGGTGAAGTTCCACACCGAGATCCCGGGCTCGCCGACGCTCTACACCGCGACCTTCATCCTCGCCATGAACAAGCCGAAATACGAGAGCCTGCCGGCCGACCTCAAGGCGGTCATCGACAAGAACTCGGGCCAGGTCGCCGCGGAGGCGGCCGGGCGCATGTGGGACGAGCAGGCGGTGATCGTGTCCGAGATGGTGAAGAAGCGCGGCAACACCATCACGGCGCTTAGCCAGGACGAAGCGACGCGGTGGCAGCAGACGACGCGTCCCGTCGTCGACAGCCTGATCGCCGCGCTGAAGGACAAGAACATCGACGGCGCGAAGCTCCTCGAGAACTTCCAGGCGCTCGTCGCGAAATACGACAAGACGGTGTGACCGAGGTCCCGATCCCCGGGCATCCGGCCGCGCCGCCGCTGCCCGAGCACAGCCCGGTCGCCCGGGTCGCGCGCGCGCTCGCGATCGTCGGCGGGCTACTCTCCGTCGCCTCCGCCCTCCTCGTCACCACGAGCGTGACCCTGCGCTGGCTCGGCTTCGGCTCGATCAACGGCGATTTCGAGCTCGTGCAGATCGGCGTCGCGCTGTCGGTGTTCTGCTTCCTGCCGCTGACCCAGGCACGGCGCGGCAACATCATGGTCGACACCTTCACGACCTGGCTGCCGCTGCGTGTTCAGCGCGCCATGGATGCCTTCTGGGATTTCGTCTATGCCGGCTTCATGGCGCTCACCGCCTGGTGCCTGATGAACGGCGCCCGGGATGCGCTCGCGAGCGGCCTCACCTCGGCGATGCTCGGCCTCAACCTATGGCCGGTGTTCGCGGCCACCGTGCTCCTCATCCTGCTCCTCGTCGTGACGGCGGTCGATACGGCTCTCCAGCTCCTGAGAAGCCGCTCGTGAGCGGCACGGCTGCTGCCGTCCTCGGCTTCGTGGTCATGCTGCTGCTGATCGGCGTCAGGATGCCGGTCGGCCTCTCGATGCTGGTCACCGGCGCCGTCGGCTACGTCTACCTGTCCGGGTGGGGACCCTTCCTCGCCTACATGAAGACCAATCCCTACTACCAGTTCGCCAACTACACGCTGTCGGTGATCCCGCTCTTCATCCTGATGGGCGCCTTCGCGGAACGCTCCGGGCTGTCGACGGCGCTGTTCCGGGCCGCGAGCGTCTTCATCGGGCACCTGCGCGGCGGGCTCGCCATGGCGGTGATCGCGGCCTGCACTGCCTTCGGGGCGATCTGCGGCTCCTCGGTCGCGACGACCGCCACCTTCGCGCGCGCGGCCCTGCCGGAGCTGCGCCGCTACCGCTACGACCCTGGCCTCGCCACCGGCACCATCGCGGTCGGCGGCACGCTCGGCATCCTGATTCCGCCGTCCGTGATCCTCGTCGTCTATGCCATCACGACCGAGCAGAACATCGCCAAGCTGTTCATGGCGGCCTTCGTGCCGGGAATCCTCGCGGCGATCTTCTACTGCATCGTCATCGCGCTCGTGGTGCGGCGAAACCCGGAGCTCGCGCCGCCGCATGCGAAGGCGAGCGGGCGCGACAAGGTCGGGGCGATCAGGCTGGTGTGGCCGGTGCTCCTCGTCGCCTTCGTCGTCGTCGGCGGCATCTATGGCGGCGTGTTCACGCCGACGGAGGGTGCGGCGGTCGGCGCCATCGCGATGTTCCTGGTCGGCGTCCTGCAGGGCAAGCTCGGCTGGACCGAGATCAAGGAGAGCCTGGTCCAGACCGCCGAGACCTCGGGCATGATCTTCATCATCCTCTTGGGCTCGGAGGTGTTCGACGCCTTCCTCGCTCTCTCGCAATTGCCGACGAACGCCGCCGCATGGGTCACCGGGCTTGGGCTCGCGCCCTATGCAGTCATCGCGGTGCTGCTCGTCTTCTATATCCTGCTCGGCGCCGTCATGGACGAGCTCGCCATGATCCTTCTCACCCTGCCGGTTTTCTTCCCGATCGTCTCGGCGCTCGATTTCGGCATGCCCTCCGACGACGTCGCGATCTGGTTCGGTATCCTGGTGCTGATCGTCGTCGGCATCGGCCTCACCGCGCCGCCGATCGGGCTCAACGTGTTCGTCGTGAGCGCGATCGCGCGCGACGTGCCGATCGTCGCCACCTATCGCGGCGTGCTGCCGTTCATCGCCGCCGACATCATCCGGATGGCGCTCTGCGTCGCCTTTCCGGCCCTGTCGCTGACGCTCGTGCACTGGCTCACGTGAGCTCGTCCCCGAGCACCTCCTTGACCCAGCGGAAGGCGGCGTTCGCCGCCGGCACGCCGGCATAGATCGAGGCCTGGAGAAGCAGCGAGCGCAGCTCCTCGATCGTGACGCCGTTCCGCAGCGCCGGGCGGACATGGAGCTTGAACTCCTCCTCCCGGTGCAGCGCCACCATCATGGCGAGCGTCACCATCGAGCGCGTTTTCCAGGGGATCGTCGGATCGCCCCAGATCTCGCCCCATGCCGTTCGGGTGATGAAGTCCTGCCACGGCATCGCGAAAGGTCCGGCCTTGGCGAGCGAACGCTCCACGTGCTCGGCGCCGAGCACTTTCTTCCGGTTCGCGAGCCCCTCCTCGAAGGTTGCTCCGCGCGATTTCGCGCTGTCGGCCGGGGGCTTGGCCATGATGTCACCCCGCAGGTTGGAGCAGATCGAGGCCGGCCGACGCCTGCGCCGCGGCCTCGACGGCAGGCTCGACCCAGCGGGATGCCGCCGCGACCGCCGGCGCGAGATCGAAGGCCTTGTCGAGGGCGGCTGCATGCTCGCCGGCCAGCTCGCTGAGAACGCTCCGCAGGTCCCTGCCCGTCCGCCGAACCACCTCGGCCGCCTCTTCGACGAGCTTGTGTGCCTCGCCGCGGCCGATCGCGCCCGTCAAGGCGGAAGCCGCCGAATCGGCGAAAAGGAGGCCTTTCGTGGCGTCGAGATTGGCGCGCATGCGGGCGGCATCGATCTCGAGCCCCTCGGCGAGCCGCCTCCCCTCGCGCAGAGCGCCCGAGGCAAGACCGAACAGCTGCGGGAGCGCGTGCCATTCCGCATGCCACAGGCCCGCCGACCGCTCATCCGCAACGGCTAGGGCGTCGAGCAAGGTGACGACATGTCCTTTCGCGGCGGCATGGGCGGCGAGGATGATCGTCGAGGAGACCGGGTTGCGCTTGTGCGGCATGGCCGAGGAACCGCCGCGGCCGGGCATGTGGGGCTCCGCCGCCTCCCCGACCTCGGTCGATGCAAGATGAGCCACGTCCGTCGCCATTTTGGCGAGTGCGCCGATGAGGATCGACAGCCATGCGCCGGCTTCGGCCATGCGCGCCCGCAGCGCGTGCCAGCTGATCGGGACCGCGCTCAGGCCGAGGTCCTCGGCGAAGGCGCGGGCCACCGCCGGCCCTTTTTCGCCGAGGCCGGCGAGGGTGCCCACCGGCCCGCCGAGCGACGCCACGAGCACGCGAGACCGCAAGCGCGGGAGTTGATCGGCGGCGTCGGCGAGGCCGGTCAGCCACGCCGCGGCCTTGAAGCCGAAGGTGATCGGCGCGGCATGCTGGCCATAGGTGCGCCCGACGCACGGCGTCGCCTGATGCTCGCGGGCGAGCGCTGCAAGGGCCGGGATCACGGCGCGAAGGTCGGACGCGATGAGGGCGAGCGCGTCGCGTATCTGGAGCACGAGCGCGCTGTCGAGCACGTCCTGCGTCGTCGCGCCCTTGTGGAACGCCGGCTCAAGGTCCTTCGGCAGCCGCGCCTGGACGGCCTTCACGAACGGGATCACCGGCACGCCGGCGACGGCGGTCTCGGCACCGAGCTTCTCGAGGTCAAGGCTCCCGGGGGCGATCGCCTCAATGGCTGCCGCCAATCCCTCGGGAGCGAGATCGAAGCGCGCCTCGGCGCGGGCGAGCGCCGCCTCGACGCGGAGCATGGCCCCGATGCGAGCCCTGTCCGAGAACACGGCGCGCATCTCTGCCGTCGCAAAGAGCGGGCCCGTGAGCGCGGAATCGAGCGCCGAGAAGCTCATCGCTCCGGCCTCTCATAGCTGATGAATTCCATCAGCGAGCCGTCGGGATCGCGGAAATAGACGCTGCGCCCCGGCCCTTTGGCACCGAAGCGATCGACCGGTCCAAGCTCGACCGGCACGCTCTGCGTTTTCAGATGCGCGACCGCATCGTCGATCGGCCCACGCCACTCGAAACACAGGTCGCTGCCTCCGGGCATGACCGGCAGCTTTGCGCGCGGCTGACCCATATGGTTCGGCCCGTGGCAGTTCAGCTGCGTAGGCCCGAAGCGGTAGGCGAAGCCTTGCCGGACCGGCACAACCTCGGCCCCGAGCACGTCGCGGTAGAAGACGTTCGAGCGCTCCCAGTCAGAGACATGGATGACGCAATGATCGAGGGTGACGGGCAGCGGCATCGTCATTCCATTGGCAAGCCGACGTAGTTCTCGGCAAGGCTCGTCGCCGCGGCGCGCGAGCTCGTCACATAGTCGAGCTCGGCGAGCTGCCGGCGGCGGTCGAAGGGGCTGTGGTCGTCGAACCGGTGGAGCATGGATGTCATCCACCAGGAGAAGCGCTGCGCCTTCCAGATGCGCCGCAGGCAGCTTTCGGAATAGCTATCGAGAAGGTCCGTCCGGCCCGCCTTGAAGAAGCCGGCGAGCGCGCGCGAAAGAACCCGCACGTCCGCGATGGCGAGGTTCATACCCTTCGCGCCTGTCGGCGGCACGATGTGCGCAGCGTCGCCGGTCAGGAACAGTCGCCCGTGCTGCATCGGCTCGACGACGAAGCTGCGCATCGCGGTGACGCCCTTTTGCAGCACCGGACCTTCGGTCAGGCGCCAGTTCGCGCCCGTCGTCTCGAGCCGCTGGTGCAGCTCGCTCCAGACGCGCTCGTCCGGCCACTCGGATAGATCCTCCTCAGGCCGGCACTGGATGTAGAGGCGGCTGAGCTCGGTCGAGCGCATGCTGAGGAGCGCGAAGCCGCGGTCGTGGCTCGAGTAGATCAGCTCCTCGGAAGCCGGCGGCGCCTGCGCAAGAATCCCGAGCCAGCCGAAGGGATAGACCCGCTCGAAGAAGCTCAGCACGCCCTCCGGGATCGCCGGCCGGCAAATGCCGTGGAAGCCGTCGCAGCCGGCGATCACGGCGCAGTGGAGCTCGCGGATCTCGCCGTCAGAGCGGTAGCGGATGAACGGCTTGTCCGCGTCGAGGTCGTGGACGCTCTCGGCCTTCGCTTCGAACAGGATCTCGCCGCCGGCAGCCAGACGGGCGGTGACGAGATCCTTCACCACCTCGTGCTGCCCATAGACCGTGACCCCGCGCCCGCCGGCGAGATCGGCGAAATCGATGCGATGGCCCTCGCCCTTGAACCGTAGCTCGATGCCGTGATGAACGAGCCCCTCTCGCTGCATGCGTTCGCCGACACCCGTCGCGATGAGGAGGTCGCGCGCCCACTGCTCGATGACGCCGGCGCGTATACGCTCCTCGACATGCCGGCGCGTGCGCGCCTCAAGGATGACGGACTCGATCCCCTCGAGATGCAGAAGATGCGCAAGCATCAGGCCGGCCGGACCGGCTCCGACGATTCCGACTTGGGTACGCATGGGAGCTGGCCTCG
>DAINQO010000054.1:5457-16879 GCA_036742625.1 Microvirga sp. | reverse complement strand
GGCGCATCGAGGTCGAGAACTTCCCCGCCTTCATCGTCATCGACGACAAGGGCAACGACTTCTTCCGCGAGCTGAATTTGGGATGATTGCATCCCCGCTGCTTCGCTGAAGGAGGTCGCGGTGGAACTCGCGTTCCCGCTGGAATTCGTCGTCGCAGGCACGCCAGTGTCCTTCCAGGCCGCGCGCGCCGAGGCGAAGGCGGAATGGAAACTCCGCGTTCGCGACGCGAGCCGGCAGGCCTTGCCTGAAGACTACTTCGCCTCCGGGGGCCGCATCGCCGTGACGCTGTTCTATTTCCCGGCCGCCGCGATGCAGGGCGATCTCGACAATATCGTCAAGCTTGTGCTCGACGCGTTAAGCGCTCACATCTATGTGGACGACGGGCAGGTAGAGCGCATTCTCGTGCAAAGGTTTGAACCCGGGAACGTGTTCGAGTTCGCCTCTCCAACCGCAGCGCTGGCAGACGCCCTGAGTCGACACAAGCCCGTGCTTTACGTACGTATCAGCGACCGTCCCTTTGAGGAGTTGACGTGAGTCTCAGCGTGCCTGAGAGCGCCGTGCTCGAGAATGTCCTGCCGGAACTCGAGGCCGACGGGTTCGAAGTCTATGCTCGGCCGGCTGGCCATCTGCTGCCCTCGTTCATGCGAACCTATGTGCCGGATGCGATCGCGCTTCGCGAGGGCAGAAAGCTTGCGATCGAAGTGCTCAGCGACGAGCCTTCGGCAAAGCGCAAGCTGGCGCATATCCAGGAGCTGTTCTCAAAGCAGAAGGATTGGGAGCTCCGCGTCTATTGGCTCAGCCCGAACGACCGATCGCAGGCCGTCGAAGCCGCGCCGCTCGAATCGATCGACAATGCCATCGAGAGCGTTCATGAGCTTGCGGAGGAAGGTCGGACTGCCCCCGCTTTCTTGATGGCGTGGTCCGCATTCGAGGCGCTCGGGCGAATCCTGCTGCCGGAAAAATTCACGAGGCCGCAAACGCCCGGCCGGCTCGTCGAGGTCTTGGCCGCCGAAGGGCAGCTCACCCCGACCGAAGCCGACCGGCTCCGGCACCTCGTTCAGGTTCGAAACAAGCTGATCCATGGCGGCCTGCAAGAGACGGTTGGCACCGCGGAGCTTTCAGACTTCGTGCGCGTCTTGCGCTTTTTGCGCGGACTAGCGAAATCTCCGGACGACGGCCCCCGCCCTTCTTAGGTTCAGATCGGAACGATGAGCCGGAAGCGACCCGCGACGTTCGGGGCATTATTGATCTTCGCCGGCCCGGCGCTTGCGGCGCCCGGCGACGAGCTGTGCAAGCGCGACCTGTTCATGGCCGACGCCGGCATCTCGGGGAGCTACCGCTCGCTCGAGATGGGCGGCACGAAGCCCGAGGAGCAGTGCGCCGCCTGGCGCCGCCACGTCGAGGCGCTGAAGAAGGCGAGCGCGGCGTATGGGCGCTGCGGGGAGGGTGCCGTGAAGGCGCGCAAGACGGCCGAGCTCAACAGCTCAGCGGCGGATTTCCAGCGGCTCATCGGGGAGCGCTGCAAGGGGAAGTGACCCCGTGTCATCGCCGGGCTTGACCCGGCGATCCCGGTCCCGACACGCTGCGCTCAAGGACCTCCCTTGTCATCGCCGGGCTTGACCCGGCGATCCCGGTCCCGACACGCTGCGCTCAAGGGCCTCCCTTGTCATCGCCGGGCTCGTCCCGGTGATCCCGATCCCGACACGCTCCGCTCAAGGGCCTCCCTTGTGCCGGGCTTGACCCGGCGATCCCGGTCCCGACACGCTGCTCAAGGGTCGAGATGGCCGGGTCAAGCCCGGCCATGACAGCGGAGAGCGTTCAGCGAGGCCCTCGGGCCCTCACCCGGTCGGCTTCGCCGACTCGACCTCTCCCGTTTCACGGGAGAGGTGAATCAGCGCCCCGTCTTCACCCTCGTCCACGCCCGCGTGACGATGCGCTGCGAGCGCTCGTCATAGGCGGTGTTGGTGAACAGGCGCCGGAACGTCGCCTCGTCCGGGTAGACGCCGGGATTGTTCAGGATCTCCGGGTTGACGAATTGCTTCGCGGCGAGGTTGCCGGAGGCGTAGGCGACGAAATTGGTGTTCTGGGCCGCGACCTCGGGGCGCATCAGGTAGTCGATGAAGGCGTGCGCCTCGTTGACGTTCTTGGCGTCGGCCGGGATGGCGATCGAGTCGAACCACATCAGCGCGCCCTCGCGCGGGATGACGTAGCCGATCTCGACGCCGTTCTTCGCCTCCTCGGCGCGTTTCTTCGCCTGCAGCACGTCGCCCGAGTAGCCGACGGCCATGCAGATGTCGCCGTTGGCGAGCGCGTTGATGTACTCCGAGGAGTGGAACTTCTGCACCGCGCCGCGGATGCGGAAGAGCTGCTCGCCGGCGCGGTTCAAGTCGTCAAGGCGCTTCGAATCGGGGTTGAGCCCGAGCCAGTTGAGCACGTTCGGAACAATGTCCTCGGGCGCGTCGAGGATCTGGACGCCGCAATCCTTGAGCTTCGAGATCACCTCCCAGCGCAGCATCAGGTCCCAGGTGTTGAGGGCCTGGTTGCCGAGGCGCTGGCGGACCTTCTGCATGTTGAGGCCGATGCCGGTCGTGCCCCACATGTAGTTGACGCCGTACTGGTTGCCGGGGTCGTAGACCTGGAGGCGCTGCATCACCTCGGGCCACATGTTCTTGAGGTTTCCCAGCTTCGCCTTGTCGAGCTTCGCGAACACGCCGGCCTGGATCAGCCGCTGCAGGAACGGCCCCGAGGGCACGACGACGTCGTAGCCGGACTTGCCGGCGAGCAGCTTCGTCTCGACGATCTCGTTGTTGTCGTAGGTGTCGTAGGTGACCTTGATGCCGGTCTCCTTGGTGAAGCTCTCGAGCACCTTCGGGTCGATGTAGTCGGACCAGTTATAGACGTTGACGACGCGCTCCTGCGCGAGAGCAGCGCCGCAGGCGAGGGTCGCGACGGCGGCGAGGGCCGAGAGGGCGGCGCGCAGCATCGGGCGCATCTCCGTCTTGTCTGTTGCGCCGGAAGCTAGGGATTCCGGCCGGCCGGGACAACCCGGGTCGCGCCGGCGGACGGCGCCTCAATTGCCAGGCTTCGCCGCCCTCGGCGCCTTGTGCGCCTCGATCTCGTCCCTGGCCTCGGCGAGGATCTTGCGACGCTCCCCGGCGCTCATCCTTTGCCGCCGGGCAATGCTGAACCACGCGCCGTCATAGCCGCCGCGCGCGCCGCAGGTCGAGCGGCAGCGCTGGCCTGCGTCGGCAAAGCCGATGCGCCCGCGCGCCGGCTTGATCGCGAGCTCGCAGATCTCGTCGCCGACGCCGGTTGCGCCGCGATACACCAGCGCGCCGCCCTCGGCCTTAGCGATTGCCGGACAGCTCGCACATGTGGCCGTTGAAGAAATAGAGCGCGATGTCGAAATAGGCCGCACCCTTGTCGAGCCGCACGAGCTTCAGCACATCGGTCGTCGTGTACTTCGCTCCGGCCGAATCGCCGTTCGGCACGCGCTTGCGATAGGTCCCCTCGAGCTTGCTGATGTCGACCGGGACCTCGCCGGCGGGCGCGAGCGCCGGTGCGAGAGCGGCAAGGGCGAGCGCCAGGACGAAGCGGCGCCTCAAGGCTTCGCCTTCTGCCGGCGCGCCTCGTCGGCCTCGACCGCCTCCTTGTATTCGGCCGACGCCTTGAGGCGGGCCGGATCGGCGATCCTGCGGCGCGCCGCGGTCTTGAAGGACGATTCGTTGTACCAGCCGCGGGCGCCGCAGCTCTCCTTCGCGCAGAGGCCGCCGACATCCTCGAACCGGATGCGCCCGCCGCCCGCTACGAGGCGCAGCACGCACGTATGGTCCGGCCCGCCGCTGTCGTCGCGATAGACGAGCGCCCCTTTGTCGGCGTCGGCGATGCCGGAAAGCGAGCAGATGTGGCCGTTGAAGAAGTTGAGCTCGGTGCGGAAATAGGCGCGGCCCTTCTCGACGGCGAGGATCTCCAGCACGTCGGTCGAGGTGAACTTCGCGCCGCTGATGTCGCCGTTCGGAAAAGAGCGCCGGTAGACGCCCTCGATCTTGCCGACGTCGACCGGGGCCTCGCCGGCGAGCGCGAGCGCCGGAGCGAGCGCGGCAAGGAGGAGAGAGGCAAGGCGGCGGGGCATCGGCGCGTTCCGGTGTACGCTCAGGAGCCTAGCACCTTTCCGCCAAACGGCTTCACGATGGTTCCGAACCGCGGGCGCGCGGCGAAGCGGCTATGGCTCGCCGCCGACCGCGGCGTCGGCCGCTTGCTTTCGGGCGCCGGTCCGTCACGGTGGCCGGAGCGCCGCAGCGCGAAGGAGCCTTCATGAACGAGCGCTTCGGCGTCGCCGTCGCGATCCTGTCCTGCTCGTTCGGCGCCGGCGCCGCGGTCGCGACGCGCTATCTCGTCGGCGGCGCCGATCCGGTGACGATCGCGGCGATCCGCTTCGGCGGCGGCGCGCTCTGCCTGTGGCCGCTGGCGCTCGGCTTGAGGGTGGCGTGGCCGCGCGGGCGCGATCGCATCGCGGTCGCGGCGCTCGGCGTCCTGTTCTTCGCCGTGTTCTTCGTCTTCTACAATCTGGCCCTGCGCTACACGACGGTGGCGCGCGGCACGCTCGCGCCCTCGATGCTGCCGCTGATGACGATGGTGGCGGGCGCGGCGCTCGGCATCGAGGCGCTCACCCGCCGCAAGACCGCCGGCGTGCTCATCGCCATCGGCGGCGTCGTCGTCGCGCTCGCCTCCGGCGTCGCGGCGGCACCGGCCGGCGCCTGGCGCGGCGACCTCATCATGGCCGCGGCGACGCTGTGCATGGCGCTCTACAGCGTCTGGTCGCGGCCGTTCGTGATGCGCTCGAGCGCGCTCGGCTTCCTCACCGCCGGCATGACCGCCGGCGCCGCGGCGCTCGTCGTCGCGAGCGCGCTCTCCGGCGGCGCGACGCAGATCGCGGCGTTTAGCGCCGGCGCCTGGATTGCCTCGCTCTACCTCGCGGTCGCCGGCGGCGCGCTCGCCTTCTTCCTCTGGGTCTACGCCCTCAAGCACGCGAGCCCGACCCGCGTCGCCAACACCATGACGGTAAACCCCCTCGTGGCGGGGGTCGGCGCCGCGCTGCTCTTGGGCGAGCCGCTGACGGCGAACGTGCTTGTGGGGCTCGTCGCGGTGTTCGCGGGGATTTGGGTGGCGACGGGTGGGGCGGGACGCGGCTCGGATCGACCGGCTGCACTGTCTTAGGCAGGTCGACGTGCTATCGTACATTTTTGTGTTGACTGCCGAACACGAATGTGCGAAAGATGACTTGGAAGACATAGCGGCGAGATGAGCCGGGACCAGCTGATCCAAGCGCTTCGCCGGTATGCACGAAAGCGCGATCTTCCGTGGACGCTCGACAAGAAGAAGGGCAAGGGCTCGCATTACCGCGTTCGAGTGGGAACAAGGGTCACGACGGTTCAGAAGGATCTCAACCCGGGACGAATCGAACGGATTTTGAAGCAGCTCGACATCGACGCGGCCGATCTCTAGCTCGCCGACCTCCCGCATCGTGACCCGAACCGGTCCATCAGCCGAAGGAACAGAGGGCGCGCATGTCCACCACCACCTGGACCTACGGAGCATCGATTACGCGGGAGCGCGGCGACTTCGTCGTTTCGGTCCGCGATCTGCCTGAGGTCGTCACCTCGGGCTCGACGCAGGAGGAGGCGCTGGAGCTTGCTGCCGATGCAATCGAGGTGATCGTCGAGGGCCGCATGGAGGATAACGAGGCGCTGCCGCTGCCGTCGCGCATCCGCAAGCGCGAGCACGCCGTCTCGCTGCCCGCCCATCTCGCGGCGAAGGCTGCAGTCTACACGGCCTGGAAGGACGCCGGCGTCTCCAAGAGCGAGCTTGCGCGCCGGCTCCGGCGCAACGAGACCGAGGTGCGCCGCATCCTCGACCCGCACCACGGCACTAAGCTCGACCAGCTCGAGGAAGCCGCGCGAGCGCTCGGGGGAAGGCTGGTGGTGTCGTTCGAGGCGGCTTGACGATGAACCGCCGCATCATGCGATCGCCTTCAGCCCCTTCGTCCGCACGAGGTTGAGCAGCTTCAACGAGGCGCCGTCGGGGCGTTTCTCGCCGCGCTCCCATTTGCTCACAATGCCTTTGCTGACATTGAGATAATGCGCGAACACCGGCTGCGAAACCTGCTCACGCTCGCGCAAGCCCCTGATCTCCTCGGCCGAGAGTCTTTCGACGGGCGTCAGGCACAGGGCGTCGAACTCGCGCATGGTTGCCCGATCCACGAGGCCAGCGCGATGAAGCCCCTCCGCCGTCTCGCGGATCGCCGCGAGCGCATCGCTGCGAGCCTTACGTCGTGCCTTCGTCCGCGTCGCCATCGGCAAGAACCTCGATCAACTCGCCGTGGAAAATGCCTGCGCGGCGCTCAGGCCGCCCGCCTCACCACCCCCGCCAGCCGCTCCAGCGCCGCATCCAGCGTCGCATCGCGCTTCGCAAAGCAGAACCGCACCACGTTCCGCACCGCGCCCTCGGTATAGAAGGCGCTGACCGGGATGGCGGCGACGCCGTGGTCGAGGACGAGGCGGCGGCAGAAGGCGGTGTCGTCGGGCTCGCCCAGCGGGGAAATGTCGATGTTGAGGAAGTAGGTCGATTGCGACGGGATCACCTCGAAGCCGAGCGTGGCGAGGCCGGCGGTGAAGCGGTCGCGGCTTCTGGCGAAGTCGGCGCGCATGCCCTCGAAATAGGCGTCGTCCTTGGCGAGGCCGTAGGCGACCGCCGCCTGCAGGTTCGGCGGCGTCGTGAAGGTGATGAACTGGTGCGCCTTCGCCAGCACGCGCATGATCGGCGCGGCGGCGCAGACGAAGCCGACCTTCCAGCCAGTGAGGTTGAAGATCTTGCCGGCCGAGCCGATCTTCACCGTGCGCTCGCGCATGCCCGGCAGCGCGATCAGCGGCTTGTGCCGGCGGTTATCGAAGACGACGTGCTCCCAGACCTCGTCGCAGAGCGCGATGGCGTCGTGGCGGATGCAGAACTCGGCCAAGAGCGCGAGGTCCGCGTCGGAGAAGATCGTCGCCGTCGGGTTGAGCGGATTGTTGAACAGCGCCACCTTGGTTCGCGGTGGGAAGGCGCGGGACAGCGCTTCCTCGGTGAGCCGGAACGCCGGCGGCGCGAGCGTCACGAAGCGCGGCACGCCGCCGGCCCGGCGCACGAGCGGCAGGTAGGCGTCGTACATCGGCTCGAACAGCACGACCTCGTCGCCGGGCTCGATCAGCGCGAGCAGCGCGCCGGCGATCGCCTCGGTCGCGCCGGAGGTCACCATCACCTCGGCCTCGGGGTCGAGCGCGACGCCCTGCCAGCGGGCGTAGTGGGCGGCGATGGCGTGGCGCAGCTCGGGCAGGCCCATCATCGGTGGGTACTGGTTCCAGCCCTCGACGACGGCGCGCGCCGCCGCCTCGCGCACGTCGGCAGGGCCGGGATCGTCCGGGAAGCCCTGGCCGAGATTGACGGCGCCGGTCTCGCGCGCGAGCCGCGACATGACCTCGAACACGCTGGTCTCGAGATTGGCGAAGAGGGGGTTCATGCGGCTCCGCTAGAGCGCGATGACGTCTCGTCGAGTCGTCATCCCGCTCTATCTCTTTGCTTGAGCATGATCTTTTCCGAAAACCGGTAGCCCACTTTTCGGGATCATGCTTTAGAGAGCAATGACTTCTCGTTGAGTCGTCATCCCGCTCTATCTCTTTGTTTGAGCATGATCTTTTCCGAAAACCGGTAGCCACTTTTCGGGATCATGCTTTAACTTCCTGCCCGCCCTCAGTACAGCCGGAAATCCTCGCCGAGATAGAGCCGGCGCACGTCCTCGTTGGCGACGATCTCGTCCGGGCGTCCCTCGGTCAGCACCTTGCCGGAGTGGATGATGTAGGCGCGGTCGGTGAGCGCCAGCGTCTCGCGGACGTTGTGGTCGGTGATCAGCACGCCGATGCCGCGGCCGGTGAGATGGCGGACGAGGTTCTGGATGTCGCCGACGGCGATCGGGTCGATGCCGGCGAAGGGCTCGTCGAGGAGCATGAAGGACGGCTCGCCGGCAAGCGCCCGGGCGATCTCGCAGCGCCGGCGCTCGCCGCCCGAGAGCGCGATCGACGGCGTCTTGCGCAGCCGCGCGATGTTGAACTCCTCGAGCAGGGAATCGAGCTTTCGCTCGCGCTCCTTGCGGTCGGGCTCGGTGACCTCGAGCACGCCGCGGATGTTGTCCTCGACGTTGAGGCCGCGGAAGATCGAGGCCTCCTGCGGCAGGTAGCCGATGCCGAGCCGGGCGCGGCGGTACATCGGCATGTGCGTGACGTCGTGCCCGTCGAGGCTGACCGTGCCCTTGTCCGGCGAGACGAGGCCGGTGACCATGTAGAAGATCGTCGTCTTGCCGGCGCCGTTCGGGCCGAGCAGCCCGACCGCCTCGCCGTTGCGCACGTGCAGGCCGGCGTCCTGCACGACGGTGCGGCCGCGATAGCTCTTCTCGAGGCCGCGCACGGCAAGCACGCCCGGGCCGCCGAAGCTCGCCGACGCGGCGGCGCGCGAGGAGGTCGCGCCGAAGCCGAAGACCTTGCGCAACAGACCGGGCTTCGGGTCGGGCGCGGCGGGCGCGCGGGCGTGGATTGCGGCATGGGCGGAAGGGTCGCTTGCCGGCTCCGCGTCGAAAAGCTCGTCCGGGGCATCGTAGACCGCGTCGTCGCCGCGCGCGCCGACGGCGAGCGGCTTTGCGGTGCGGCGGTCGAGGAGCGGCCTCATCGGCGCCCGCCGCGCGACGGGCGCCCGCCGTGCGCCTGGCGCGCTTCGCCGGACCGGCCCAGCGTCGAGCGTCCGAGGAGGGTGGGATCAGCCAAGCGCGGCGGCTCAGTTCGTCTGGGCGCGCTGCTTCGGCGACGGCTTCGGCGCCGCCGCCTGGGGCTGCGGTGCCGGCCGCGCCGCCGCCGGCTGCGCGGTCGCGGCGGGCGCGGCCGGCGCCGGCCCGGCCTGCTGCGGCTGCTGGCAGCCCTGCTTCTGCTTCTCCTCGTCGTTGCTGCCCGGGATGATCAGGGCGCTGACCCGCTTGCCCGGCGCCGTCTCGACGTTGGCGACGCCGGTGTTGAGGTCGTAGACGATGCGCTCGCCGCGGGTGACGTTCTGGCACTGGCTCAGGACCGCGTTGCCGGTCATGGTGACCTTGTTGGCGGCGCGGTCGAAGACGGCGTGGTCGCCGGTCGCGACCTGGTCCTTCGAGACGACGGTCACCGGCCCGGCGCAGTCGATCTGCTTGATGTTGTCGTTCTGCGACCCGGCCGCCGCCGCCGGCCCGCGCTGGCCGCCGGCGGCGCCCTTCTGGTTCTCGTAGAAGACGGTCAGGGTCGAGCAGCGCATGGTGGTCTCGCCCTGCACCACGACGACGTTGCCCTGGAACACCGCCCGCTGCTCCTTGTCGAAGACGTCGAGGCGGTCGGCGTCGATCTTGATCGGCTCCTTGCTGTTGCCGCCGAGATTGCCGAGCGGCCCCGGGGCGGAGCGGTCCTTCTTGCCGTCCTTGGCGGCGGGAGCCGCAGCGGTGGCAGCGGCGGTCGGCTTCGCGGCCGGCGCCGCGGCCCTCGCGGCCGGCGCCGCGGGCTGCTGCGCGAGCGCCGCATGCGCCGCCGGGACGCTCAAGGCGAGCGCGATGGCGGCAAGCGCAGCAAAGAGGCGCGGGACTGGGCTCGTCATTGACGCAAGCTCACGGGTTCGGCCTGCGACGTCCGGGCCGGGGCCTCGGGCGCCGGCGGCGCCTTCTGGGCCGCGGGCGCGGCGGCGCTCTCGATCACCGTCCTGACCCGGCCGACGAACGAGATCACCCGGCCGTTGTCGGTGATGTCGAGCGCGTCGGCCTCGATCGTCGTCGTCGGAAGCTTGACCCGCACCGCCTCCTTGGAGGAGACCGTGCCGGCCTTGAAGTCGGCCTTGGCGGATTTCAGCCAGACCTCCTGGTTGTTGTCGGTGCGCACGTAGATGTCGTCCTGCAGCTCGAGCTGCTCCTTCTGCGAGTCGAACACGCCGGCGAGCGCCGTCAGATGGGCCTGCGCGCCCTGGTCGTCCATGGCCATGCGGGCCTTCATCTGCTTCAGCTCGATGATCGTCGGCTTGCGAATGTCCTGGAGCGCCGCGACCGCCGTCATCTCGTAGCCGCGGGCGTTCTTGCGGTAGCCCGTCATCCTCGGCTGCTCCATGGTGATCTTCGTCCCCGAGAGGGTCACCGGCCCGAGCGACAGGCCGCCCATCCGCCCGAACGGGTCGAAGATCGCGATCGCCATCACGCTGCCGATGGCGAGCGCCGCCCCGACCGGGATCGCGACGCGGAACAGCCGCACGATGCGCGAGTGGCGGCGCGCCTGCCTGTAGGCGCGCGCGCTCGCGCGGGCGGGCCGCCCGACCGGCGCCGTGTTCGCTGCCCCGTGATCCACCTTGAGCCTTCCGCCCACCCGATGCCGTCAACCCGTGCCCCGGCGCGATGGCGAAGTTGTGGCCGCCGCGCGCCGCCCGTCCAGGCCGAAGGGCACTTTCGGCGAGAACAGCTTAACCCGCGGTTTGCCGCCGCGCGATGCTCCCTACCGGGAATCCGGGCCTTCAGGAGAAATTGTCGACCGCGACGATCCAGCCGGAGTCCCGCTCCGCCTTCTGCCCGGGGGCGAGAGGCTCGGGCGCGCAGCGCTCGCGCCGGCTGCGCACCGGTGCGCCGGGCTCGGACCGGCCCCGGCGGTCGGGCCCGGGGCGATCGCGCAGGATCCGGTTCAATCGCAACAGGCCGCACTGCATCGGAACGCTCCACCTGACGGCGTGCCGGAAGGCGATCCCGGCCGCGCCGTTCCTTCAGAGAACAGCCGGGATTCGCGGCGCAAGCGTGGCGCTGAGGCGGCAAGGCGCCGCCATAGTCGAGGACGGCGCCCAAAAGCGAACGGCGCCCGAAAGGCGCCGCTCGGGCAGGCGGTTGCCGGAGCGCTCAGGCCTCCGAGGATTTCACCTTGAGGACCTGGCGGCCGCGGTACATGCCGGTCTTGAGGTCGACGTGGTGCGGGCGGCGAAGCTCGCCCGAATCCTTGTCCTCGACATAGGTCGGGGCCTTGAGCGCGTCGGCCGAGCGGCGCATGCCGCGGCGCGACGGCGAGGTCTTTCGTTTCGGAACGGCCATGGTTCGTCTCCGGTCGTCTGGGCGACCGTCAAAAGCGAAGCGCCCAACGGTCGGGCGCCTGCGCCTTCAGTCGCGATCTCGATGAGGTGCGGCTCTATATAGGCACTCGCAGGGGAACGCCAGCCCCGGTCAGCGCCCGTGGTCAGCCGCGCAGGCAGCCGGCGAACGGCGCCGTGGCGTTCATCCGCACCAGCAGCCGGTTCGCCAAGTTGCGGTGGCGCGGCGAGGGGCGGGCCGGGTTGCGCAGCTTCGGGTTCGGCAGCGCCG
>DAINQO010000054.1:0-5357 GCA_036742625.1 Microvirga sp. | reverse complement strand
CGGTGGCGCGGCGAGGGGCGGGCCGGGTTGCGCAGCTTCGGGTTCGGCAGCGCCGTGACGAGGAGCGCCGCCTCGTGGCGCGAGAGGTCGCGGGCCGGCTTGCCGAAGGCGCGCTGCGCCGCCGCCTCGACGCCGAAGACGCCGGGCCCCCATTCGGCGATGTTGAGGTAGTTCTCCATCATCCGGCGCTTGCCCCAGGCGAGGTCGAGATAGAGCGCGATCGGGATCTCGAGCGCCTTGCGGACATAGGAGCGGCCGGGCCACAGGAAGAGGTTCTTCGCGACCTGCATCGGCACGGTCGAGGCGCCGCGGCTCGGGCCTTCCTCATCCTCGACGACCTCGCGCAGCGCCCCCCAGTCGACGCCGCGATGGCGGCAGAAGCGGGCATCCTCGGCGGCGACGACGGCGAGCGGCACCACCGCCGCGACCGCCTCGAGCGGCACGGCGGTGCGGGCGGCCTCCCGCAGGGTCGCCCAGCGGCCGAGCATCAAGGTCGAGACCGGCGTCACGACCCGATAGGCGAGCCCGAGCCCGACGACGGCCGCGACGTAGAGGAGAACGAGGCCGATGACGGCCGCGAGCGCCCGTGCCAAGACACGGCGAAGCCTCATCGGCGCGTCGTCCTTCTCGCGCCTTCGCGCCTCGCAGCCTCGGTCAGGATCATGCCCCCGCAACCCAATGAGGAAGACGCCGCTTTCGTGGCCCGGCTCGCCGGCGTCGCCGGCGCGGTCGAGCGGGTGCTCGAGACCTTCCTAGCCGACGCGCCGCGTCCGGGCGAGATCGCCCGCCCGCCGCGCCTCATGGCGGCGATGCGGCACGCGGCGCTCGCCGGCGGCAAGCGCCTGCGGCCGTTCCTTGTCGTCGAGACCGCCCGCCTCCTCGGGCGCGACGACCCCGGCGTCGTGCAGGCCGGCGCCGCGGTCGAGCTCCTGCATTGCTACTCGCTCGTCCACGACGATCTGCCGGCGATGGACGACGACGACCTGCGCCGCGGCAAGCCGAGCGTCCATCGCGCCTTCGACGAGGCGACGGCGATCCTCGCCGGCGACGCGCTCCAGGCGCTCGCCTTCGAGCGCCTCGCCGATCCGGCGGTTCATCCCGACCCGGCGGTGCGCAGCGAGCTTGTCCTCGGGCTTGCCCACGCCGGCGGGCTCGCCGGCATGGCCGGCGGCCAGATGCTCGATCTTGCGGCCGAGGGGCGCTACGGCGACGCCGCCCCGGGCGAGGCGGAGATCCGGCGCCTCCAGGCCATGAAGACCGGCGCGATCCTCGCCTTTGCGGTCGAGGCCGGCGCGATCCTCGCCGGAGCGGATGCCGCGGCACGAAAGAATCTCCGCGCCTATGGGCAGGCGCTCGGCGCCGCCTTCCAGATCGCCGACGACCTCCTCGACCGTCGGGCGAGCGCCGATGCCGTCGGCAAGCGCACCGGCAAGGATGCCGAGAAAGGCAAGGCGACGCTCGTCGACGTGCTCGGCATCGAGCCGGCGCGGGCCGAATGCGAGCGCCTCGTCGGTGAGGCGCTCGAGGCGCTCGAGCGTTTCGGCGCCGGCGCCGAGGTGCTGCGCCAGGCGGCCCGCTTCACCGCGGCGCGCCGCACCTGACGCCCGCCTCCGCGCGGCCTTCCCTTGCGGGCGCGCAGGGCTCAAAATCTCCATGGTTCCTGGAGGGAATCTCCAAGCATGGCGCGGCGCGGCGGGCGAGGGGGGGCGACGGGCGGTGCCGCCCGAGAGCCGCCGGTCCCCCCTCGGCCACGCGGCGTAGTCGATAAGGAGTGTCGCAATGACTCATGTCGGAAGCTGCTTTTGCGGCGCAGTCGAGGTCGAGGTGACCGGCGAGCCGGCCGCCATGGGCTACTGCCATTGCCGGTCGTGCCGCTCCTGGTCGGGCGGACCGGTCAACGCCTTCAGCCTGTGGAAGCCGGCGGCGGTGCGGGTCACGCGCGGCGCCGAGCACGTCGCGACCTTCTCGAAGACACCGCTCAGCGAGCGCCAGTACTGCGCCAAATGCGGCGGCCACCTGATGGCGCGCCACCCGCCGCTCGGGCTCGTCGACGTGTTCGCGGCGACGATCCCGACGCTCGCCTTCACGCCCGGCGTCCACGTCAACTACGCCGAGACCGTGCTGCCGATGCGCGACGGGCTGCCGAAGCTGAAGGATTTTCCGAAGGAGTTCGGCGGCTCGGGCGAGACGATCGCCGAATAGGGCCGCTACACCGTCACCTGGGTCCCGACCTCGACGACGCGTCCGGTCGGGATCTGGAAGAAGTCGGTGGCGTCGCTCGCGGTCTTGGCGAGCGAGATGAAGAGCTTGTCCTGCCAGCGCGGCATCCCGGACTGCGCCGCCGCCCGGATCGAGCGCCGCGACAGGAAGAACGACGTCGCCATGATGTCGAACTTGAAGCCCTCCTTGCGCAGGATCGCGAGGCCGCGCGGGATGTTCGGCGTCTCCATGTAGCCGTAGGTCATCCTGACCTTCCAGAAGCCGTCGCCGATCGGCTCGATGCGCACCCGGTTGTCGTCCCGGACCCGCGGCGTGTCGACGGTGCGCACGGTGAGCACGACGTTCTTCTCGTGCAGCACCTTGTTGTGCTTGAGGTTGTGCAGGAGCGCCGCCGGCGCCGTCTGCGGATCGCTGGTCAGGAACACGGCGGTGCCCTTGACGCGATGCGGCGGGCTCTTCTGCAGCATGCCGATGAGGTCGGCGAGCGGCACGTCGGATTTGCGCGTCTTCTCGTAGAGGATGCGGGTGCCCCTGAGCCAGGTCCACATCAGCGTGATGAGCGCGATCGCCAGCAGCACCGGCACATAGCCGCCGATGAACAGCTTCAGCAGGTTGGCGCCGAAGAAGGCGAGATCGATGAACAGCAGCGGCAGCATGGTCAAGAGCGTCAGCGGCAGGCTCCAGCGCCAGCGCTTGTTGATGACGATGATCGACAGGATGGTGTCGACCGCCATCGCCCCGAAGACCGAGATGCCGTAGGCGTGGGCGAGATCGGACGAGGACTGGAACGCCAGCACGAGCAGGATCACGCCGGTGAGCAGGAGCGTGTTCACCCGCGGCAGGAAGATCTGGCCCTGGTGCGATTCCGAGGTGAAGCGGATCTCGAGCCGCGGCAAGAGGCCGAGCTGGATCGCCTGGCGGGTGAGCGAGAACGCGCCGGTGATCACCGCCTGGCTGGCGATGATGGTGGCGGCGGTCGCGAGCAGCACGAACGGGATGACGCCCCATTCCGGCACGAGCCGGAACAGCGGGTGCTCGATCGCGGCGGGATTGGAGAGCACCAGCGCGCCCTGGCCGAAATAGTTGATGACGAGGGCCGGGAAGACGAAGCCGAGCCAAGCGGTGCGGATCGGCCCGCGCCCGAAATGGCCGAGATCGGCATAGAGCGCTTCGGCGCCTGTGACCGAGAGGCAGATGGCGCCCAAGACCGCAAGCGACACGCCGGGATGGTGGACGAAGAACATCGCCGCATAGGCCGGGTTGATCGCCCACAGCACGCCCGGATCGTCGGCGATGTGCCAGCCGCCGGTGAGCGCGAGGGTCACGAACCACAGCGCCATGACCGGCCCGAAGAAGGTCGCGACCTTGCCGGTGCCGCGGCTCTGGACCATGAACAGCCCGACGAGGACGGCGAGCGTGATCGGGACGACGTAATCGGTGAAGGCCGGGGTTGCGACCTTGATGCCCTCGACGGCCGAGAGCACCGAGATCGCCGGCGTGATCACCGCGTCGCCGTAGAACAGGCCGGCGCCGACGGCGCCCAGCAGCAGCACCTTGCGGCCGCGGCCGGGGCCATGCCCGAGCGCGCGCTGCGCGAGCGCCACGAGGGTCAGCGTGCCGCCCTCGCCGTTGTTGTCGGCGCGGAGCAGGATGACGACGTATTTGATCGTCACGACGAGGATCAGCGACCACAGGATCAGCGACAGGATGCCGAGGATGATCTCGCGCGTCACCGGCCCGCCGGCGGTCGCGGCGGCGACCGATTCCTTGAGCGCATAGAGCGGGCTCGTGCCGATGTCGCCGTAGACGACGCCGACCGAGCCGAGGGCGAGCGTCCAGAAGCCGGCCTTGTGGTGGCCCTCGGCGCCCTCGCCCGGACGGCTCGCCTGCTTTTCCGGATAGGCCGTTCCGGCTGCCGGTGCGGCGGAGTCGGCGTGCCCTGGGGCGACGGCTTCGGTCTGAGCCATGATGCTCTTTGCGTGACGCGCCCGGGATGTCTTCAGCGCCGGCCGGAGGAGAAACGGCGACGGCGACGTTGCGATCCATCGAGCGCGGCGGCCGGGAGCCGGCGCCGCGGCTCTCTACCACAACGCGGCGAAGCTTGAAACGGACTCTCCGGTGATCCGCCGCAATCCCGCGGGGGCGGTCTCGGAGGACGACGGCCTGCGGTTTTCGCCGCAAAGCGGGTAAAGTCGCGGCGCACGGAGGGCGTCCATGCCGATTTTCCTCGACCGACACGACCTCAAGGGCCTGACGGCGGCCGACATCGCCGAGGCGCACCGCCAGGATCTGGAGACCCAAACGCGCTACGGCGTGCGCTTCCTGACCTATTGGTTCGACGAGGCCAGGGGCAACGGCTTCTGCCTCATCGACGCGCTCGATTCCGAGACGGCGATGCGCGTGCACCACGAGGCGCATGGCAACGTCGCGACGGACGTGATCGAGGTCGATCTCTCGGCCGTCGAGGCTTTCCTCGGCCGGGTCTCGGACCCGGCGCCGGCCGGCGCCAAGGCGGAGCACGCCTTGGACGCGGCGCTGCGCGCCATCATGTTCACCGATATCGTCGAGTCTACCGCCATGACGGCGCGGGTCGGCGACGCCCGGGCGGTCGAGATGGTGCGGGCCCACGACGCCCTGGTCCGGCGGGCGCTGAAGGACAAGCGCGGCCGCGAGGTAAAGCATACCGGCGACGGCATCATGGCGGCGTTCGACGATGCGACGGCCGCGGTCGCATGCGCGCGGGCGATCCAGCAGGCCTTCGAGGCCTTCAACCTCGCGAGCCGCGAGAAGCTGCGGGTGCGCATCGGGCTCGATGCCGGCGAGCCGGTCGAGGACAGCAACGACCTCTTCGGCGCGACGGTCCAGATGGCGGCGCGCCTGTGCCAGGCTGCCCAGCCCGAGGGCATCCTCGTCTCGCGGGCCGTGCGCGAGCTCGTGGCGGCGCAGTTCGATCTCTCGGAATTCGGACCCTGCACGTTCAAAGGCTTCGCCGAGCCGGTCACGCCCTACGTGGTCGCCTGGCGCTAAGGCTAAGCACGCGCCTTTGTTCCCGCGGCCGCTTCGGCCCGAGGGGATGATCGAGGAGCATCCGCGGTCCCCGAGGGGAGCGGGAGGCCTGGTCCGTGCTCGCGTCCGGG
>DAINQO010000053.1:0-17043 GCA_036742625.1 Microvirga sp. | reverse complement strand
CGGTCTCCTTGCCGGTGCGCTCGAGCTCGTCGAGCACGGTGCCGAGGATCATCGCGCCGGTGGCGCCGAGCGGATGCCCCATGGCGATGGCGCCACCGTTGACGTTCACCTTGGCCGGGTCGATGTCGAAGGCCTGCTGGAAGCGCAGCACCACCGAGGCGAAGGCCTCGTTGATCTCGTAGAGATCGATGTCGTTGACGCTCATGCCGGCCCGGCGCAGCACCTTCTCGGTCACGTCGACCGGCCCGGTCAGCATCATGGCGGGCTCGGAGCCGATGTTGGCGAAGGCGCGGATGCGCGCCCGGGCCTTGAGGCCCGCGGCCTCCCCCGCCTCCTTCGTGCCGATCAGCACCGCGGCGGCGCCGTCGACGATGCCGGAGGAGTTGCCGGCGTGGTGGACGTGGTTGACGCTCTCGATCTCGGGATGGGCGTCGATCGCGACCGCGTCGAAGCCGCCCATCTCGCCCATCTGCACGAAGGAGGGCTTGAGCTGCCCGAGCGACTGCATGTCGGTCGCGGGCCGCATGTGCTCGTCCTTGGCAAGAAGCGTGATGCCGTTGACGTCGCGGACCGGGACGACCGATTTCGCAAAGCGGCCCTCCTCCCAGGATTTCGCGGTGCGCTTCTGCGATTCGACCGCATAGGCGTCGACGTCGTCGCGGGAGAAGCCGTATTTCGTCGCGATGAGGTCGGCCGAGACGCCCTGCGGCATGAAGTAGGATTTGATCGCGATATGCGGATCGACCGGCCAGGCGCCGCCGGATGCGCCGAGGCCGACGCGGCTCATGGACTCGACGCCGCCGCCGATCGCCATGTCCTGCTGCCCGGCCATGACTTGCGCCGCCGCGAAGTTCACGGCGTCGAGACCGGAGGCGCAGAAGCGGTTGATCTGCACGCCCGGCACGTGGTCGCCGTAATCGGCGACGAGCGCCGCCGCGCGGGCGATGTCGCCGCCGGCCTCGCCGACCGGATCGACGCAGCCGAAGACGACGTCGTCGACCTGCCTGGTGTCGAGGCGGTTGCGCTCGCGGATTGCGCGCAGCGCCGTCTCGGCAAGCCGCAGCGCCGTCACCTCGTGCAGCGCACCGTCCTGCTTGCCGCGGCCCCGCGGGGTGCGGACGTGGTCGTAGATGAAAGCATCGGGCATTTTCTCGCTCCCGTCATCCCGGTCGCAGCGAAGCGGAGAGCCGGGATCTTCATCAGAATAGGGCGCCTCTCCGGCGAAAGATCCCGGATCGCGGCTGCGCCGCGTCCGGGATGACGTATTCAGTAGACGCGTCGGTCAGGTGCGTTCGGTCTCGAGGCGCGACACCCGAGTCACGATGGAGCCGAAGCCGGCAATCACGGCATGGGTCAGGCCGTCCAGCTTGACCTTGACATCATCCACCTTCGACTCAACGCGACGCATGTCGTCGCGCATTTCGCGCATGTCGGCGCGAATGTCCTTCAGGATTTCAAAGGTCATGTTTTCAGGATCAGCCATCGCGTTATCCTAAAACATCTCCGCCGGCAGCGCCATCACGGCGTCCGCCCCTGACGAGATGCGCGCCAGGTGCGCGCCCGTTTCCGGCAGCATGCGCTCCATGAAGAAGCGGCCGGTCATGAGCTTGGCGTCCATCTTCTCGGCGGCGCCGTTGCCTTGCGCCTTCTTCATCTGCGCGGCCTTCGCCATCTTGGCCCACATATAGCCCATGGCGGTCAGGCCGAAGAGGTGCATGTAGTCGTAGGCGCCGGCGCCGGCGTTGTCGGGCTTCGCCATGGCGTTCTGCATGAACCACATCGTCGCCTGCTGCAAGTGCCCGAGCGCCTGCTGGACCGGCGCCACATAGGGCTTCATCGCCTCGTCGGCGGCGTTCTCCTGGCAGAAGGCGCCGACCTCGTTGAAGAACGCCATGACGGCGCGGCCTCCGTCCTTGCCGAGCTTGCGCCCGACGAGGTCCATCGCCTGGATGCCGTTCGCGCCCTCGTAGATCTGGGCGATGCGGGCATCGCGCACGAATTGCGACATTCCCCATTCCTCGATGTAGCCATGGCCGCCGAACACCTGCTGGGCATTGACGGCGTTCTCGAAGCCCTTGTCGGTGAGGACGCCCTTGATGATCGGCGTCATGAGGCCGAGGTAGTCGTCGGCGGCCTGCCGCGCCTTGTCGTCGGGGGAGCGGTGGGCGATGTCGGACGAGAGCGCCGCCGACAGCGCCAGCGCCCGGCCGGCCTCGTTGAAGGCCTTCATCGACATCAGGTTCCGGCGCACGTCGGCGTGGACGATGATCGGATCGGCGGGCTTGTCCGGCGCCTTTGGTCCGGTAAGCGAACGGCCCTGCAGCCGGTCCTTGGCGTATGCCGCGGCGTTCTGGAACGCGACCTCCGACAGGGCGAGGCCCTGGATGCCGACCGCGAGCCGCGCCTCGTTCATCATCACGAACATGGCGTTGAGGCCCTTGTTCTCGGCCCCGACGAGCCAGCCCTTCGCGCCGTCGTAGTTCATGACGCAGGTCGAGTTGCCGTGGATGCCCATCTTGTGCTCGATCGAGCCGCAGGACACGCCGTTGCGGGCGCCGACCGAGCCGTCCTCGCCGACGAGGAACTTCGGCACGACGAAGAGCGAGATGCCCTTCGTGCCCATGGGCGCGCCCTCGATGCGGGCGAGCACGAGATGGACGATGTTCTCGGCGAGGTCGTGCTCGCCGGCCGAGATGAAGATCTTGGTGCCGGAGATCGCGTAGGAGCCGTCGCCGTTCGGCACCGCCTTGGTCTTGAGGAGCCCGAGATCGGTGCCGCAATGCGGCTCGGTGAGGTTCATGGTCCCGGTCCATGAGCCTTCGATCATCTTCGGCAGGTAGGTCTTCTTCTGCTCGTCCGAACCGTGCACGTAGAGCGCCGCGATCGCGCCCTGGGTCAGGCCGGGATACATGCCGAGCGCGAGGTTCGCCGACGAGACGAACTCCTGCATCACCGTGTTAAGCGTCGACGGCAGGCCCTGGCCGCCGTGCTCGGGCGGGGCCGAGATGCCCATCCAGCCGCCCTCGCGATAGGCGTCGTAGGCGGCCTTGAAGCCTTCCGGCGTCGTGACCGAGCCGTCCTCGTTGCGCCGGCAGCCTTCCTGGTCGCCGATGCGGTTCAGCGGCGCGAGGACCTCCTCGCACAGCTTCGCGCCTTCGGCGAGGATCGCCTCGACGAGGTCCGGCGTCGCGTCGGCGAACCCGGGCAGGTTGTTGTACCGCTCGAAGCCGAAGACGTCGTTCAGCAAGAACAGCGCATCTTCAACCGGCGCCTTGTAGCTCGGCATGCCGCCTCCTCCCGTCTGCAAATCGCTCTTTCGAGCGCTTCGACAGGCGAGCCGCACGGCCCCCGTCGAGATAGTTCACATGTAAACTATCTCGACCCGCAGGGGAAGAGGGTAAGCCGAATTTTTGTCCGACGACGGTAAGCTCAGGAAGAAAGGGCTCTTTGGCGCTGCGACTGGAGCTCGGCGATCGCCGCCTCGATCTCGGCCTTCTGCCGCTCGAGATGCGCGAGCTGATCGTCGATCTGCTTTCGCGACAGCCGCAGCTTCGGCGCCCCTTCGCCGCGCTCGGGGCGCTCGAGAAGGCGCTGAATCTCGGCGAGCGTAAAGCCGAGCTGCTTGCCCTTGAGGATGAGCTCGAGCCGGGCCCGCTGGGCACCGTCGTAGTGGCGCGAGGCGCCGGCGCGCTGGGGCTTGAGGAGGCCGCGATCCTCGTAGAAGCGCAAGGTCCGCAACGAGACGCCGAATTCCCGGGCGAGGTCGCCGATGGTGTAGCTGCGGCTCCGCGCCTCGCCTGAGCGCCGCGCGTCGCTCGCGGCCGAGGCGGCCTCGACGCGTAGGTTTTCCATTCTTCTCATCCCTCTCGTTTCGCCGCCGGCCGTGCACCTTCGCGGTAGAACCGATGGGCCGGCGATTCCGCGCGCCCAGTTAGCCGGCTTGGCTCGGCCAGGGGAGTAAGCCTGCCGTTACGTCAGCCGGCTAACGGTAATCTCGCGCTTGGCCGGCGACCGGAGCGCCTCCCCCGCGCCTCCCTTAACGGCTTGTTTACCTTGACCGGCAAAAGTTGCCGGGCGGGGCAGGCATCGGAACGGCTTTAAGCGACTCTTAGCCTTTTCATTCGGCGACCCCGCCGGAACCCGGCCATGGGGGCGAGCCGGGCCAGACGAAGCCTCCGACCTGGGCTGCAGGAGCGCCCATGAGCGCGGCACCGAAACGCAATCCTTCCCTCGGGCTCGACGGCCTCGATGCGGAGGCCCGAAAGGCGGCGCGCCAGGCGGCGCGCCACGCCGGCATGTCGCTCGACGAATGGCTCGCCGCCGTCAGCGCCAACAAGGCCGCCGAGGCCGGAACCGCACAGACCCGCAAGGCGCAGAAGCGCAAGCGGCCGGAGCAGTCGGACGAGCTCGACGCCGCCGTCGCGAAGCTCCAGGCGGTGGCGGACCTTGCCCGCAAGCCCGCCGGCATCGCGGCCGAGGAACTCGAGAGCCTTCTTGCCCGCGCCGCCGAGGCGACCGAGCGCCGCAGCCGCGAGCAGGCCGCCAAGACCGCTGCCGCCCTGGGCTCGGTCGCGAGCTGGATCGAGCGCGCCGAGGACCGCCTCTCCGCCGCCTCGCGCAACGCCGCCGAGCGGCAGGAACACACGACCGCGGTGCTCGGCGACGCCCTCGCGACGATGACCGCCCGGCTCGACGAGATCGAGCGCAAGCTCTCGGACGGCGGCCGTCCGTCGCTCGAAGCCGCGCTGAAGGCGATCGAGCGCATCGAGTCGCAGCTCGCGAAAGCGAACGACAAGCCCGAGAAGGGCACCAACGCCGCGATCGAGACCGTCCTGCGCGGCTTCGAGACGCGAATCGCCGAGATCACCGACCGGCTCGCCGAGCGCCCGCCGGCCGGGCCGCGCGGGCCCGCCGAGATCAGGAGCGCCGTCGCCGAGATCCGCGCCCGCCAGGCCGAGCTCGATCGCACGCCTGAGGCGGCCGACGCCGCCGATGTACCGCCGCCCCGCCCGGCGCGTGCGCTGGCGCCGCGCCCGCCCGCGGACGTCCTGCACTCGCTGCGCGGCGACATCGCGCGCCTCGCGAGCCAGCTCGACACGCTGCGGCCGGGCGCCGGCGGATCGGCCGAGGTCGCCGGCCTGCGCGGCGAGATCGAGCGCCTGCAGACCATGGTCGCCGGGCTTGCGACCCGCGACGAGGTCAACGCGCTCGAGCGCGCGCTTCGCGGCATCACGGCCCAGGTCGCGAACGCCCGCGCCCCCGGCGACCTCGCGGCGGTGAGCCGTCCGGTCGAGGAGCTGGAGGCGGAGATCGGCCGCGTCGCCGAGCTCGTGACGAGCGGCGTTCATGGCCGCCTGTCGCGCGAGTTCGAGACGCTCGCGCGCCGCATCGAGGCGATCTCGGGCAGCGGCATCGACCCCGAGGTCGTCGACGGCCTGGCGCAGCAGCTCCTCGACGTTCGCCGCCTCCTCTCCGACATGGCCGAGCCGCAGCGGGTCCAGCAGCTCGCGGCGCAGTTCGCCGAGCTGAACGAGCGCCTGACGGAGATCGGTCGCCGCCAGCTCGACGCACGGGAGTTCGAGCGCCGCTTCGACGGGCTCGCGCGCAAGCTCGACAGCCTCGGCGGCGACGTCCCGGCTCACGCCTCGGGCGACATCGCCGGGCGCATCGACGCCCTGTCGCAGAAGCTCGACCGACTTTCCGAGAAGCCGCGCATCACCGTCGGCGGCCCGCCGGCGGAAGGCCTCGACAGCCTCGTGCAGCGGCTCGACCGTCTCGACGAGGCGCTCAGCCGAGGAGGTCCGGCGCCGCAGCTCAAGCCGATCGAGGACATGCTGCGGACGCTCGTCGCGCGCATCGACCAGGCCGAGCGGCCGGGCGCCGGCGCCGATTCCCTCGACGCGCTCGAAAAGCAGGTCGCGATCCTGGCGCGGCGGCTCGAGCGCGGCTCCGGCGACCCTGCGCTTTCGGCGCTCGAACGCACCATGGGCGACCTCATGGCCCAGGTCGAGCTCATGCGCACCGGCGCCTATGAGGCGGCCGAGCGGGCCGCCAAGGCCGCCGTCGCGGACACGCTCGCGACGCTGCCGAGGCCGGAACCCGAGCCGCAGATCGGGCTCCTCCGGCGCGATCTCGACGACCTCAGGAGCAGCCGCAACGGTGCCGACGAGCGCGTCCAGAGCACGCTCGAAAGCGTCCACGCCGCGCTCGAGAAGGTGGTCGCCCGGCTCGGCAGCCTCGACGGCGAGCCGAGCCATGCCGAGCCGTCAGCCCGCACCCCGGCCGAGCGGGCGCCGACGCCGCGGATCAAGGTTCAGGCGCCGACGCCCCGCAACGGCGGATCCGCCCCTGCGGCGAGCCCCGGCGAGGCGCCGGCGGTGGTTCTGAGCGAAGCCGATCAGCCGATCCTGCCGGCGAGCCTCGAGGAGATCCTGCTCGAGCCGGGCGCCGCGCGCCCGCGTCCAGGCGCGACCGGCGCCAACCCCGACGCCAACCTCGACGTCAAGGCGAGCTTCATCGCGGCGGCGCGGCGCGCCGCCCAGGCCGCGGCCGCCGAGGCTGCTGCCAACGCCAAGGTCAAGGGCCGCGGCGGGGCCCGGGAAGGATCGCTGGCGTCGCGGGTGGAGGGCGCGAAGGACGGTCTTGCGGCGCGCATGAAAGGCGCCGTGTCCAAGCATCGCCGGCCGCTTCTCCTCGGCCTCGCCGCGATCGTGCTGGCGCTCGGCGCCTTCCAGACGCTCGGGACGCTCGGGCTGTTTGGCGAAGCGCCGACGGCGAAGGCGCCGGCCGTGAAGTCCGAGGCGCGGATCGCGGCCCCGGCGCCTGCGCCGGCTGCGGCGATGGACCCGGTCGAGGCGGCGCCGAGCCAGCTTGCCGAGCCGGCACCGAAAATCGAGGAGCCGAAGACGACGCAGGCGATTTCAAGCCCGGCTCCGCAACGATCAGAGGCCGTCGCGCCGGCATCGAAGCCGGAGGAGCGAGCCGCCGTCGCGGCGCCCGGCCGCTTCGAGCCGAAAGCCCCGGTCATGAGCCTGCCCGGCGGCTTCACCCCGCTCCAGATCACGCCCGCGGCGCCCGCAACGACCGGCGCCATCGACCCGCGCCCGGCCGCGACCCCGATCGCGAACGTCGCGGCGGTCGGCGACATACCGAGCCCGCAGGGCCTCGGCGGCCTGCGCCAGGCGGCGCTCGCCGGCGATCCGGTTGCCGTCTACGACCTCGCCGCGAGGCTTGCGGAAGGGCGCGGCGTCACGCGCGACCTCAAGCTTGCGGCAAAGCTCTTCGAGAAGGCGGCGGCGAACGGCGTCGTCCCGGCGCAGTATCGCATCGGCAATCAGTACGAGAAGGGGCTCGGCGTCACCCGCGACCTCGCGCTCGCCAAGGGCTGGTACGAGCGCGCCGCCGAGAAGGGCAACGCCCGCGCGATGCACAATCTCGCGGTGCTCCTCGCCGAGGGCGGCGCCGACCGCAAGCCCGATTATGCGGCTGCCGCCGAATCCTTCCGCAAGGCGGCCGAGCACGGCGTCAAGGACAGCCAATACAATCTTGCGGTGCTGCTCGCCCGCGGCCTCGGCGTGGCCCAGAACCTCGCCCGCTCCTACACCTGGTTCGCGATCGTCGCAGCGCAGGGAGACGAGGACGCCGGCCGCAAGCGCGACGAGGTCGGGGCACGGCTCTCGGCCGCCGATCTTACCGCCGCGAAGGCCGCAGCCGAGAGCTTCAAGCCGGCGCTGCCGATCCGCGAGGCGAACGAGGTCGCCCTGCCGGCGAACGGCTGGCCGGAGCCGGCGGCGGCGCCGCCCGCAAAGCCGCCGGCGAGCGCCCACCGCCCGGGCGGCGCGGGAAAGCGGGTCTAAGCCCCCTCACCTCGGGCCGTCGCGGCGCCCGCCGCGACGCGCGCGCCGTCATGCCCCGATGCTCTCCCGCAGCAGGCGCTGGTAGTCCGCCGCGGTCGCCTTGCGTGGGTTCGTCGGAGTGGTGTGGTCCTTTTCGGCCTTCGCCGCCATCTCCGGAATGACGCCGGCCGGCACGCCCATCTCCTTCAGCGATTTCGGCAGCCCGATGCGGCCGTTGAGGTCCTCGATGAAGGCGGCGAGGTCGGCATCGGCGGCAAGGCCCATCGCCTGCGCGAGACGCCGGTACTTGTCGCCGACATGGTCGGCGTTGAAGCGCAGCACCGGCGGCAGCAGCACCGCGTTGAGCGTGCCGTGATGGAGGCGCGGCTCCTTCAGCGAGCCGAGCGCATGCGACAGCGCGTGAACGGCGCCGAGGCCCTTCTGGAAGGTCATGCCGCCCTCCATGGCGCCGGCCATGAGCTCCCGGCGGGCTTCGCGGTCCTGCCCGTCCTCTACGGCGCGCTCGAGGTGGAGCACGATGCGGCGCGCACCGTCGAGGGCGATGCCCTCGGCCGGCGGGTTGTAGTTCGGCGTCAGGAAGCTCTCGATGCAATGGGAGAGAGCATCCATGCCGGTCGCGGCGGTGAGCCAGGGCGGCAGGCCGAGCGTCAGCTCGGGATCGCAGATGGCGCGTTTCGGGATCAGGTTCGGGCTGATGATGCCGAGCTTGCGCCCGTCGGAGAGATTCATGACCGAGCCGCGGCCGACCTCGCTGCCGGTGCCGGAGGTGGTCGGGATCGCGACGAGCGGCGCGACCTTCGGCGTGATGCGCGCGACGCCGCCTTCGACCATCGCATATTGCGACAGCGGCTCCGGATGGGTCGCGAGCAGCCCGACCGCCTTGGCGAGATCGATCGCCGATCCGCCGCCGAGCGCGATCAGCCCGTCGCAATCCTCCTCGCGGTAGACCTTCACGGCTTGAAGCGCCGCCTCCTCGGTCGGGTTCGTCGGCACGTCGTCGAAGACGAGGCGCCGGTTGCCGGAGGACACGACGTCGAACAGCCGCTCGACGAGCCCTGCCGCGACGATGCCCTTGTCGGTGACGACCAGCGGCCGCCGGATCCCGAGCGCCGCGAGATCCTCGGGCAGCTCGCCGAGAGTGCCGTCGCCGAAGCGAATGTGGGTCAGGTAGGTGATGATGGGCATGGGAGTTCTCTGGTGAGAGCGGCGGGGTATCACCTCTCCCCGCTTGCGGGGAGAGGGCCTCGTGCCGAGGGCACGAGGCGAGCGTAGCGCAGCGGAGCGAGGGTGAGGGGCCCGGGGCACGCGCCTCGCTCCCCCGGCCCCTCACCCGCTCGCTTCGCGAGTCGGCCTCTCCCCGCGAAGCGGGGAGAGGCGGTCACCCCACCGCCTGCGGGTGCTTCACCACGAACGGCGTGCGCATCGTGACGAGCTCCTCCGATGCCGTCGGGTGGACCGCGATGGTGCGGTCGAAATCGGCCTTCGTCGCGCCCATCGTGACGGCGATGCCGACGGCCTGGATGATCTCGCCCGCGCCCTCCCCCATGATGTGCACGCCGAGCACCTTGTCTGAGGCGGCGTCGACGATGAGCTTCATGAAGACGCGCTCGTCGCGGGCCGACAGCGTCGCCTTCATGGCGCGGAAGCTCGTCTTGTAGATCGCGACCTCGCCGCGCAGCCGGGCCGTCGCCTCGCTCATGCCCATGACGCCGATCTCGGGCGTCGAGAACACCGCGGTCGGGATCAGCGAATGGTCGACGATCGTCGGCTTGTCGCCGAACACGGTGTCGGCGAAGGCGTGGCCCTCGCGGATCGCGATCGGGGTGAGATTGGCGCGGTTCGTGACGTCGCCGACGGCGTAGATCGAGGGCGTCAGCGTCCGCGAGTAGCCGTCGACCGGGATCGCGCCGGCGCGGTCGACCTCGATGCCGGCGGTTTCGAGCCCGAGGCCGGCGGTGTTCGGCCGGCGGCCGATCGCCGCGAGCACCTCGTCGACGACGAGCTCCGCCCCGTCGGAGAGAATCGCCGCGATCGCGTCGCCGCGGCGCTCGAGCCTCTCGACCGTGCGGCCGAGCCTCAGGTCGATGCCGCGCCGGGCATAGGCTTCGCCGAGGCTCGCGCGGATGTCCTCGTCGAAGCCGCGCAGGAGCTTGTCGCCGCGGTGCAGCAGCGTCACGCGGCTGCCGAGGCCGCAGAAGATGCCGGCGAACTCGACCGCGATGTAGCCGCCGCCGATGACCAGGATGCGCTCCGGCAAGCGTTCGAGATGGAACACCTCGTTCGAGGTGACGCCGAGCTCGCCGCCCGGGATCGGCGGCTCGAGCGTCGGGTGGGCGCCGGTCGCGACAAGGATGGTGCGGGCCCGAACGCGCGCCCCGGTCTTCGCGATCCGCACCGTATGCGCGTCCTCGATCACGGCGCGGCTGTCGAGGATCTCGACCCCGCCGCTCACGAGGTTCGAGCGGTAGACGTTCTCGAGCCGCGCGATCTCGGCGTCCTTGTGGCGGATCAGCGTCGCCCAGTCGAAGTGCGCCTCGGGCACGCTCCAGCCGAAACCGGCGGCGTCCTCGAACTCGTCCTTGTAGCGGCTCGCATAGACGAGGAGCTTCTTCGGCACGCAGCCGCGGATCACGCAGGTGCCGCCCATGCGGTACTCTTCGGCGAGCATCACGGCCGCGCCGTAGCCGGCGGCGATGCGGGCGGCGCGGACGCCCCCCGAGCCGCCGCCGATCACGAAGAGATCGACATCGGAATCGCTCATGGCACGCCCACCTTCCGGTCTCCTGGACCGATGCGGAAGCAAACGATCGCGGCGCCGATCGCCGCTGCCCACCACCCCTGCCAGAGCCCGTGGCCGACGAGCGACACGGACACGGCCGCCGCAAGGAGCGCGAGGCCGGGCGCGAAAATCTCGTGGGGCAGGGTCGCAAGGAGGCGCAGCACCAGCCCCAGCACGGCGAGCGCGAGGCAGGCGCCGACGGCGCCGAGCTCGGTCCAGATCTGAAGCGCACCGTTGTGCGGATGCCCGACCACGAGCAGCGTCGCGAAGGCAGGGTCGACGCGCCGCGCCCCGGCGCTTCGCGGGAATGACGGCCCGGGCGAGAAGCCGGCGCCGCGCCAAGGCTGCTGTGGCACGGCGGCGCCGAAGCTCCGCCAGATATCGACCCGCGCCTGCGAGTTCGAGCCCCTGAGCTTCTCGTGCGCGGCCGGCGGCATCGCGCCCTGCACGAGCTCGCCGGCGGCCGGCGCGAGCGCCACCGCCGCGACGATGCCGGCCGCGGCAACGGCGAGCGCCGCCTGGCGTCGCCAGCGCGCGACGAGATAGGCCGCCGCCCCGACGAGGAGCCCGAGCGTCGCCGCGCCGCTGTCGGAGGCGACGATCGCTGCGGCGGTGACGACCGCGACCGCGGCGGCGAGCCGGCGCCGGCCCTCCGCGGCGAGCCCCCAGAGCAGCGGCGGCGCGAGCACGAGCAGCGTCAGCGCCGGGCGATTATAGATGAAGGTGTTCCAGCGCATCCCGAGCGCGCGGCGGAGCGCCATGACGCTCCAGAGCTCGTAGAGCATGAGCACGCAGGCGGCGATGACGGCTGCGGCAAGGAGCGTGAACACAAAGCGGGGCGTGCGCCCGGGGAGCGTCAGCGCCAGCGCCAGGACACCGAAGATCGGCACGATGAACTCGATGAAGCCCCGCAACGAGGTCGTCGGGTCCGGGCTCCAGGCGATCGAGAGAGCGGCAAAGAGCAGGAAGGCGATGGAAGCGATCCCGAGCGGGGTCCAGAGAACGGCGACGACGTCGCGCAGCATGGCGCCGACCCGGCGCTCGCCGGCGGCGGCCGCAAGCGCCAGCACGGTCGCGAGGACGATCACCAGCGCCGCCGAGCGGTGGGCGATCGCCATGACCAGCGGCATCGCCGCGAGAACGATCGCGGCGGCATGCCACAGCGCCAGGGTGCCGGGGCGCGAGGGCGAGATGGGAGACGAAACGGCGAACATGCTGGCGCTAACCTTGTCCCGTCTAAGCCATGGCGTCCGATCCACAAAGGCGTAAGGTGCGGGCCGGGAAAACTCTTGGTATGCTGTCGGCCACGGAGACCGGGAACGCTCGCATCGGCGCTCCGGACCTGGCCCAGCCGCGTCGCCGGAGGAGCATCATCGGTCACGCCTTCATTCGGTTGATGTGGCGCCACGCGCTGCCGGCCGCCGCGGGCGCCGTTTTCGCCACGTCCGCGCTTGCCCAGATCGACCTCAAGATCACCGTGCCGGCCGCACCCGGCGGCGCCTGGGACCAGACCGCGCACGCGATCGAGCAGGCGCTTCTCGACGGCGGCGCGGCCCGCAGCGTCGCGGTCGCGAACGACCCCGGCGGACGCGGCGCCGCGGGGTTCGCCCGCTTCGTGAAGGAAAACGGGGCCGAGCCGAACCGCGTCATCGTCGTCGGGCTGTCGATGCTCGGCGCGCTCGTGCGCGGCAAGGCCGGGGTGACGCTCGCCGATGCGGCGCCCGTCGCCCGGCTGACGGCCGAGTATTTCGCGATCGCGGTGCCAGCCGAATCGCCGATCGCGACGGCGGCCGATCTCGCCGCCGCGATGCGGGCCGACCCGGCGAAGGTGACGTGGGGCGGCGGCCAGGTCGGCAGCGTCGACCACATCCTCGCGGCCCTGTTCACGAGAACCATCGGCGGCGACCCGAGCCGCATCGCCTACGCGCCGTTCTTCGGCGCCGGAGAGATGATCAACGCTGCGCTCGAGGGCCAGGTCGGCGTCGTGATCGCGAGCCCCCGCCAGCTCGAGGAGCCGGTGAAGGCGGGAAAGCTCAGGGTGATCGGCGTGACCGCGCCGCGCCGCCTCGACGGGCTCGATGCACCGACCCTCAAGGAGCAGCAGATCGAGCTCGAGCTCGCGAACTGGCGTGCCGTGCTCGCGCCCGGCGGGCTCGACCCAGCGGAGCGCGCGGCGCTGTCGCGCACCTTCGAGACGATGGTGAAGTCGCCGGCCTGGGACGACATCATGCGCCAGAAGGGCTGGCAGGACGCCTATCTCCCGGCCGACCTCTTCGCCGCCTTCCTCGCCGCCGAGCAGGCCCGGGTCGCCGACGCGCTGCGATCGGTCGGATTGGCGAAATAGGCCGCGCGAGCCCGCGCGCTCAACCGGCGTCGAACCGCCTCACTGCAGCTGGAAGCCTCTCTTCTGCATCTCAGCGCGGATCCGCACCATCACGTACTCGGCGAGATCCTGGCTCCACGACTGCATCTCGCGGACCATCTCGTCGAGCACGACCGGCTGGCTTTCGACGTATTTCTTGCCCGACGGCGACTTGAAGAACGCGATCACGTCCTTGAGCTCGGCTTCCGTCAAGGCCTGGGCGTAGATCAGGGCGATGTCGTTGACGATCTTCTGCTTCTGCAGCTCCATCTCGGGCTGAAGGGCCGCCATGACCTCGTTCAGGTCCTTGGTGAGTTCCGGCCGGGCGACGAGCTGCTCCCGGATGCGCTCGTAGAGTTGCGGCGGGATGACGTCGATCGAGCGCACGATGCCGGAGCTGACGGCGACATCGCGCGCCGCGGCGAGGTGGGAGGGGGCGGGCGTCGGCGCGGCATTCTGAGCCGGCAGCGGCGCCGGCTGCTGCGCGCCGGCGGCGCCGAGCGAGAGCACGAGCGCGGCAAGAGGCGCGGCCAGGCGGAGGAAGATCGACATGCGGGAGGGCTCCAGGAGGTAAGCTTCGGTCAGACCCGACCGAGTTCGACAAGGCCGCTCTCGGTCGCGAGGATCGCGCCGGAGGCAAGCCCGAGAAACAACCCGTGCTCGACGACGCCCGGCGTTGCGGCGAGCGCGGCGGCGAGACGTTCCGGTGCATCGATCCTGCCGAGCGCGGCGTCAAGGATGCAGTGGCCGCCATCGGTCAGGAAGGGCTGCCCGGTCGCGGCCGTCCTGAGGCGCAGCTCGCCGTCCGAGCCCGCCTCGCGGATCGCCTTGCGGACGGCGGCGCGGGTCGCCGCGAGGCCGAACGGCACGACCTCGATCGGCAGCGGGAAGCGCCCGAGCCGGTCGACGCGCTTCGAGCCGTCGGCGATGACGATCATGCGCCGGCTCGCCGCCGCGACGATCTTCTCGCGCAGGAGCGCCCCGCCGCCGCCCTTGATCAGGCGCAGCTCGTCGTCGAGCTCGTCGGCGCCGTCGACGGTGAGGTCGAGCTCCGGGATCTCGTCGAGCGTCGCCAGCGGCACGCCTTCGCGCTCGGCCTGATCCCGCGTCCCCTCCGAGGTCGGAACCGCGACGACCGCGAGGCCGGCCCTCACCCTCGCTGCCAGCAACGAGACGAACGCGACTGCCGTCGAGCCGGAGCCGAGCCCGAGCTTCATGCCGTCGCGCACGAGCCCGACGGCGCGCTCGGCAGCGGCGCGCTTGAGGGCGTCGGCGCTCACGGACCGGGCCGCATGGCCGGTGGAAGCTCAGGGTGCATTCCCGCCTCTTACAGCCGAGCGCCCGGCGGCGGAAGCTATTGCGGCCGCGTCGTGCCGGGGCCAGGCGCCTGCGGACGCCCGGGCCCGGGAGGCGCCAGCGGCCCTCTCGGCGGCGTACCGGCATCCGCGGACGGGCCGGTCTGGGGCGTGCACACGACCTTCTCCTCGAGCACGTAGCAGACGCTGACGTCGCCGGTGCGGAAGTTCGCCCGGAAGACGCCGGCCTCGCGCTCGTGCTTTGAGGCGATGAGCCCGTATTCGCCCGCCGCCTGGGGACCGGCGCCCTCGCCGGCGCCAAAGCAGAGCGTCACCCCGACCGTGCCCTCCTGCAGGCCGTACTGGCACGAGATCACCTCGCCCGTGACCTTGTCGATCCGGTAGACGCGGTTGAGGTCGGTCTGGGGCGCCGGGACGAAATCGTAGGCGGCGGCCTTCGCCTGCCCGGCGCAAAGGCCGGCCGCGAGGAGCGCCGCGGCGGCGGCCCGTCCCGACTGTTGCATGAAAGCCTCCAGCCTCGATTAACCGAATCAGGGGGAGGATAGCACCGGGCCCTGCCTTGATCCCGTCCACGCCGCTGCCTAGCGAGACCGAATGACAACCGCTCCGATCGCCGTCTTCGACCTCGACGGCACGCTCGCCGACACGGCCCACGACCTCGTCGCGACGCTGAACGTCATCCTCGGCCAGGAGGGCGTGGCGCCGCTGCCGATCGAGGCGGCGCGCGACATGATCTCGGCCGGCGGGCGCGGCCTTCTCGAGCGCGGTTTCGAGGTCGCGAGGCGCGAGCCGACGCCGGCGCTGATCGAGGAGCTCTACCGGCGCTTCATCGCCCATTACTTCGACAATCTGTGCGTCGAGACGCGCCTCTACCCGGGCGTCCTCGACGCCCTCGACCGGCTCGAGCGCGACGGCTTCCGGCTCGCGATCTGCACCAACAAGATGGAGGCGCATTCGGTGAAGCTGCTTCGCGCCCTCGGCGTCGCCGAGCGCTTCGCGACGATCTGCGGCCGCGACACCTTCCCCTGGTTCAAGCCCGACGCGCGCCACCTGACGATGACGATCGCGCGCGCCGGCGGCGACCCGCGCCGGGCCGTGATGGTCGGCGACTCCTATTCGGACGTCGCCGCCGCGAAGGCCGCCGGCATCCCGGTCGTCTGCGTCAGCTTCGGCTACCCGGACCGGCCGATCCGCGAGCACGGGCCCGACCGCGTCATCGACCATTTCGACGCGCTGTTTGCGGCCCTGCAGGAGCTGCTGGCGGTGGAGGTGTGCTGAGGCGACCGGCTTGGCCGCTCTCCCAAAGTTCGGGAGCGGGATTGCTTGAATCCCTCGCAACGCAGTCGATGAAGCAGGCCCGGCCAGTGAGCCGGGCTTCTGGGCGCTACGGCCGGGTCACGGAAAACCTGAGAGAGCAAACCCGGTTACCTGCGGCATCGCTGACATCCAGTCGCCAATCGCCGCCTTCCGACATCTTGCCGTTCACGTCTCTCAGGATCTCGCCCGCCAACGTAACCGCCTCGCCGCAGGCAGCGCTGGCGTCGGCGAACTCGACGCCTTCGGCGTCCGGGAAGTTCCTCCCGCCACGGACGTTGAAGAAGAAGCGGGGCATCGCGCGTCAATGCGCGAGTCGCGAAAGCGTTGCAATTACATGGGTAAGCCCGGCCAGCGGTCTAGGCAGCGGCCTAAGAGCGGTCAGCCGAAAAGGTGAGAGCGCATACCCTGTTGCCGGCTTCGTCCTCGACCCGGACTTGCCATTCGCCGTTGTTCCAGAACGTGCCGCCGAGGTCCTTCAGCATCTCGCCTGAGACCACGATGGCCTCGGCGCGCGCTTCCGTTTCGCCCGCCAGCACAGTGCCCACGGTGTCGAGCATTTCGTCGCCATCGATAACGTGGAAGAAATAGCGGGGCATTTGCGGCGCTCCGTCAGGCGGGAGCGCGCGTTCCTCTCAGTCACCGGCGCCCAAGGCGTCTGCCGGCGATGCGGGTCTAATGCCCTGACCCGGGCGAAGTTGCATTCACATAGGCTACGAAACCGCACCACCTCCGTCCCTCCTTTGGCTGAGGAAGCGGACGGTTCGTCGTTACGCCAGGGCAGGAAAGCTCATAAATTCCGAAAATAATCCTTGACACCTTCGGAACTCCGTCCTATGTCTCGTCCGTCCCGCCCGGCAGAGGGGCGCGCTCATGAGGGGTCGTGACGTGGGGCGGCATCGGCAAGGAAAAGCTTTCGGCTTCGCGAGAGGCCGGGGACGATCCGAGCCGGCGGTCCGGGCTCGCCTCGCGGCAAGCCCGGGTTGACGCGGCGCTCGAGCCCGCCCCCGCAGGGCGGGGTCTCGAGGGTTTCCCGCCTCCCGGTCCCTGGCGCGACAATCGGCGCGCCACCCGGCCTTGGCGGCGGCCTCGCCCGTCCCGGCCCTTAAACGGCCGGGTCCGCGCGCAAGCGCTTAAGGGCTCGGACCGGCAACGGTCCCGACCCGAAGCGCGAGGCCAGGAACCAAAAGCGCCGCGGCGCGGGGCCGTGCCGGATCCGCCGATCCGGGTCCGAGCCTTGCCTTCCGATACGGTTCGCGCGAACACCCGGAGCGCGCGGGCGCCGACACGCGCCCCGCGCTCCCCTCTTAGGGGGTCACGAGGAAGCCGCTCTTTGACAGTGCGACCGCTTTGCCCGCGAACCCGCGGGGGATTTGGCGCGCCTCACACCGAGCAGTAGCGTTCCTGGATGTCCTT
>DAINQO010000052.1:13364-17295 GCA_036742625.1 Microvirga sp. | reverse complement strand
CCGCAAGTATCGCGGCTTACGATGAACCCGAGCTTACCGCCAACCGTGCCGGCGGGATCGCCGGCATCGATGCGGGTGGGGGGCGCGGGCTTAGTGCGGTGCGGCGAAGGAGGGTTGTACCGGCGCCTGCGCCAAGCGCCCGAGTTCGATCCGGCGCCCCCACCCCTACCCCTCCCCGCAAGGCTACGGCATTCACGCATCGAAGGTCGGCGGCGCGCACCTCCTCCCTCCCCCCGCTCGCGAAGCGAGTGGCGGGGAGGGCCGACTTGGGGCGAAGCCCGAGCGGGGGGGCGCTTCCCCGAGGCGCTTCGTCGACGATCAGGCGCAGCTGTCGATGGCTGCCCTGGCCCAACCGCCGCGTCGTTCTCGTCGCCACCTCACCTCGCCCAGCCACCCCCCACCCCTACCCCTCCCCGCCACTCGGCTGCGCCGAGCGGGGGGAGGGAGGAGCGACAAGCCGACATGTGTGAATCTGGTAGCGCCGCAAGGGGAAGGGGAATGTGCGCCGGCCGCGGCGAGCCTCGCCTTATTCGTTCCGGCCGGCTTCCGCTCTCACGCGAAGTGCCGCGCCAGCACCTTGCGGACGGCGTCGACCAGCTCGTCCTCCGGGACGGAGAGCTGCGCCTCGGCCTGCTTTTGCAGATAGGCCTCGCGGTCGTTCTTGGCGATTGCGGCGAGCTCGGCACCGACCTTGAGGTCCTTGATCTGGACCTTGCCTTCGGCCTTCTCGCTCGATCCCTGGATGACCGCGCAGAGGGCGCCGCGCCGGTCGGCATATTTGAGCTGGGCGCCAAAGCGCCCCTCTCCCAAATACATCTCGGCGCGCAGGAGCGGCTTGCCGTCGCCGTCACGCAAGCCCCGCAACTGCGCGACCATGCGCTGGTAGTCGCCGATGCGCTCCGGGTCCATCGCCGTGACGACGACGAGCGGCAGCGGCTTTTGCGCGGTGAGCAGCGGCGAGTTCACGGCTTTGAGCGCCGCGAGCAGCCGCGACACGCCGATCGAGAAGCCCGTCGCCGGCACCGGCTCGGAGCGGAAGCGCCCGACGAGCCCGTCATAGCGCCCGCCGCCCGCGACCGAGCCGAAGCGCACCGGCTGGCCTTGCTCGTTCGGCACCTCGAAGGTGAGCTCGGCTTCGTAGACCGGGCCGGTGTAGTATTCGAGACCGCGGACGGTTTCGGGTGCGATCTGAATGCGTGAACTGTCGTAGCCGGCCGCTTCAGTCAACTGTATTATCGTTCGGAGTTCTTGGATTCCTTCGCGACCAATCTGACTTTCGACGATCACTCGTTCTTCCCAAGCAGAGAGCATCTTTTCGTTATCGACTTTCAGATCGAGTGTCAGAAATCGACCACCGGCAGTCGTGTCGAAGAACCATCTCAGCTGGTCAATCTGGTACGCTTCCAGAGCAGCGCCCCTTGTGAAGTCGCCGCTCTCATCTTTTCGGCCTGCCCCCAATAGAGCAGCGACACCATTCCATCCCAAGCGGTCATACTTGTCGATCGCCCTCAACACTCTCAAGCGCTGTTCTGCCAAGTGATCTCCGAAGAGGCCAATAGCCTCCAGGAGCCCGTCCAGAACCTTACGATTATTCACCTTGATGATGTACTGGCCCTTCAGCCCGACGCGCTCGAGCGTGTCGGCCGCCATCATGCAGATCTCGGCGTCGGCCGCGACGGACGCTGCGCCGACGGTGTCGGCGTCGAACTGCATAAACTGGCGGAAGCGCCCCGGCCCCGGCTTCTCGTTGCGGAACACCCAGCCGGCCTTGTAGCTGCGGTAGGGCTTCGGCAGCGCGTCGAAATTCTCGGCGACGTAGCGGGCGAGCGGCGCGGTCAGGTCGTAGCGCAGGCTGAGCCATTGCTCGTCGTCGTCCTGGAACGAGAACACGCCCTCGTTCGGCCGGTCCTGGTCGGGCAGGAATTTCCCCAGCGCCTCGGTGTACTCGACGCACGGCGTCTCCAGCGCCTCGAAGCCGTAGAGCTCAAAGGTCTCGCGGATCGCGGCCAGCATGCGCTCGGTCGCGGCGAGATCGCCGGGCCCGCGGTCGACAAAGCCGCGCGGCAGGCGCGGCCTGATCTTGTCCTTGGCCATGAGGTTCGGGTTCTGGGTCGCGCGATCCCTCTCCCGGAGGGAGAGGGGCAGGGGCGAGGGGTTACGGTCTAACAGATGAGGTCGCAACCCCTCGCCAAGAGCTTGCCGCGGCCTACGCTCGATTGACCGTGCCCGGTGCCTTGGCGCGCGGCTACTGGGCATCTCGTCGCCGGCCTCGGGCTCGGCGGCGAGTTCGGCATCGGCATGGCACGCCGCCTCAGCCCTGCCATGGGTTGACGATCGGCGCTCGCGTGTCTGCGAAATCGGCCTCGTTGCGGGTCACGAGAACCAGGTTGTGGACGATCGCAGTGGCTGCGATCAGCCCATCGGCATCGCCGCGGGGCCGCAGCGCCGCGATGCGCCCCCATTCGAGGGCAAACTCGTCAGTCACCGGAAGAATGCGGTCGGCGAAGTCCCGCCGGAGCGTCTCGAGCCACACGGCCAGGTGCCCGGCCGCAGGGCGATCATCGCGCTCCTTCATGGCGACGCCGCGCGCGATCTCTCCGAGGGTGATCACGCTCAGATAGAGTTTCGCCGGATCGGCCGATCTCAGCCAATCGACCGCCGCCGGCGTGCGGCGGCGCGCTTCCGAGACGACGTTGGTGTCGAGGAGGAACATCAGACGGCCGGTGGCCGGCTCGGAGACTTCGCGCGAAGGTTCACGGCCTCGACGAAATCATCGTCCCAGGATGGGCCTGCAAGGAGATGGTCGACCAGCGAGGGGCGCTCGCGCAAGAGCGCGTCGTAAGCTTCCGCCGAAAGCACGACGGCCGCGCGCCGCCCCCTCAGCGTGACCACCTGCGGCCCTTCCTGCCGAGCCCGTTGCACGAGTTCGCTGAACCGGTTCTTGGCGTCCTGAAGCTGCCATTCCATGCGTTCTATCCAGACTGTCTAGATGGACAGTAGAAGGGCGGGGTGACCCTGTAAAGGGGTGCCGACCGCGCTTGGGCCGCTTCACCTCCCACCGGCAGCCGCTTAACGATGCCGGGTTTGGGAGTCTCAGCATGACCGCCAGCACCGCCACCGCCACCGCCACCGCGGACGAAGTCACCCCCTATGCCCGCAAGGCGCTCATCGCCTCGACGGCCGGCTATGCCATGGACGGGTTCGACTTCCTGATCCTCGGCTTCATGCTGACCGCGATCCGCGCCGATCTCGGCCTGTCGCAGTCCGAGGCGGCCTCGCTCGCGACCTGGACGCTGCTTGGCGCGGTCGCCGGCGGCATTGGCTTCGGCATCCTCTCCGACCATCTCGGGCGCGTCAGGGTGCTAACCTGGACGATCCTGCTGTTTGCGGTCTTCACCGGGCTCTCCGCGCTCGCGCGCGGCTATTGGGACCTCGCCATCTACCGCGCCGTCGCCGGCCTCGGGCTCGGCGGCGAGTTCGGCATCGGCATGGCGCTCGCAGCCGAAGCCTGGCCGGCCGCAAAGCGGGCGCGCGTGTCGTCCTATGTCGGGCTCGGCTGGCAGGCGGGCGTGCTCGCCGCGGCGCTCGTCACGCCGCTGCTTCTCCCGGCGATCGGCTGGCGCGGCATGTTTGTCGTCGGGCTCGTGCCGGCCCTCGCCTCATTCCTGATTCGCCGCGCCGTCGGCGAGCCGCCGCTGTTCGTCGAGCGGGCGAAGGGCGCAAAAGCTGCGACGCGCACCATGGCCCCCTTGCGCCTCCTCGTGAAGGACGCCGCGACGGCGAGGATCAGCCTCGGCATGCTCATCCTCTGCTCGGTGCAGAACTTCGGCTATTACGGCATCATGATCTGGATGCCGGGCTATTTGGCGCGCCAGTTCGGCTTCGGCCTGCCGCAGGCGGCGGTGTGGACCTCTGTCACGATCCTCGGCAT
>DAINQO010000052.1:0-13264 GCA_036742625.1 Microvirga sp. | reverse complement strand
TCGGCTTCGGCCTGCCGCAGGCGGCGGTGTGGACCTCTGTCACGATCCTCGGCATCTGGCTCTTCGGCGAGCTCGCCGACCGCATCGGCCGCAAGCCCGTGTTCCTCGCCTATCAGGCCGGCGCTGCCGTGATGGTGGTGGTCTATTCGCAGCTCAAGGACCCGACCGCGGCGCTCGTCGGCGGCGCCGTCATGGGGATGTTCGTCAACGGCATGCTCGGCGGCTACGGCGCCCTCATGTCCGAGCTCTACCCGACCGAGGCCCGCGCGACGGCGCAGAACGTGCTGTTCAACCTCGGCCGCGCCGTCGGCGGCTTCGGCCCCCTCGTCATCGGCGCGCTCGCCAGCGCGTATTCATGGCAGGTGGCGATCGCGCTCCTTGCCGCGATCTATGTGGTGGACATGCTGGCGACGGCGCTGCTCATCCCGGAGCGCAAGGGCGTGGCGCTGGAGTGATCTCTCCCCGGAGGACGGGAGTCGCGCCGCAAGTCTAGGGCTTCGGCCATTTGCCCGGCGGCCAATGCCGGGCCGTATGGATGACCCGCAGCACGACGATGCGCTCGACGCCGTCGTGCACCTCGACGGCAAAAGCGACGATGTAAGGCAAGCCGACGATACTCTTCTCGAAAGTGTCTCTCACCCGGCCAGGTCTGCCAGTGTTTCGTTGAGCCAATCCTTCGACTGCCTCGGCGATGCGGTTGGCTACGCGCCGCGCCGGGACTGTCGGCGCCAATCCTTCTGACAAGGTTTTGATATTCGAGGCTTGCCGTCTCCGACCAGACGATCGGCTTCACCGATCTATCCCTCAGGCCGGTCCAGCAAACCATCAACCTCCTTCGACACGCGCTCGTGCGCGATCAGCCGACCGTGCCGCATGTCATCGAGCGCGCGCTCGATTCCTTCGATCGTTGCGAGTTCCTCGGCGACGAAGCGCTCCACGGCCTCACTGGCCATGACCTCGGCCGAGCTGCCGGTCTGCGCGGCTAAACGCGCCAATCCACGTTCCGCGGCCGCCGGCAGATTCAGCTTCAGCACGCCCATTGCGGTCTCCCGATTGAATCCAGCTGGCCTGTGCCGAGGGGTCGCAGGGATCACCCCACCGCCCGCAACACCTTCCCCACCTTCTCCACGATCTCGCCGATCTCGTCCTCTGACACGATCAGCGGCGGCGACAGCGCGATGGTGTCGCCGGCGATGCGGAACATCAGGCCGATGTCGTGGAAGGCGCGCTCCATCGCCTCGTAGGCGCGGGCGCCGACGGCGTCGGGCTTCGAGGCGAGGTCGATCGCGCCGACGAGGCCGAGGGTGCGGATGTCGACGACGTTCGGCAGTCCTTTCAGGGTCATGATCGCGTCGGCCCACGGGCCTTCGAGCGCCCGGGCGCGCTCGAACAGGCGCTCGTCGCGGTAGATGTCGAGCGCCGCGAGCGCCGCCGCGCAGGCGAGCGGATGCGCCGAATAGGTGTAGCCGTGGAAGAGCTCGATGCCCCATTCCGGCCCCTTCATGAAGGCGTCGTGGATGCCCTTGCGGACGATCACGCCGCCCATCGGCACGGCGCCGGAGTTCACCCCCTTGGCGAAGGTGATCATGTCCGGCACGACGCCGTAGCGCTCGGCCGCGAAGGCGAAGCCGAGGCGCCCGTAGCCGGTGATGACCTCGTCGAAGATGAGCAGGATGCCGTGCCGGTCGCAGATCTGGCGCAGCTTCTGCAGGTAGCCCTTGGGCGGCGGCAGCACCCCAGTCGAGCCCGCCATCGGCTCGACGATGACGGCCGCGATGGTCGAGCCGTCGTGCAGCGCGATGATGGGTTCGAGCGCATCGGCGAGGTGCCCGCCCCAGTCCGGCTCGCCCTTCGAGTAGGCCTGCTCGCCGCGATTGTAGGTGTGCGGCAGGTGGTCGACGCCGGCAAGAAGCGAGCCGAAGAACTTGCGGTTGTTGACGATGCCGCCGACCGAGATGCCGCCGAAGCCGACGCCGTGATAGCCGCGCTCGCGGCCGATGAGGCGCGTGCGTTGCCCCTGGCCCGAGACGTTCCAGTAGGCAAGCGCGATCTTGAGCGCGGTGTCGACCGCCTCGGAGCCGGAGTTGGTGAAGAACACGTGGTCGAGGTCGCCCGGCGCGAGCTCGGCGATGCGGGAGGCGAGGGTGAAGGCCTTGGGGTGGCCGAACTGGAACGCCGGCGCGAAGTCGAGATCGGCCGCTTGTTGCTGGATCGCGGCGACGATCTCGTCGCGATTGTGGCCGGCGTTGCAGCACCACAGCCCGGCGGCGCCGTCGAGGATCGCCCGTCCGTCCGGGGTGTAGTAATGCATCCCCTTGGCGCCCGAGATCAGGCGCGGGCGCGCCTTGAAGGCGCGGTTCGGGGTGAAGGGCAGCCACCAGGCGGCGAGATCGTTCGGGTTCGCCGCGTCGTTCGCGGCCCTGAGGTTTTGAGCGCTCGGCATGGTGGTCAAATCCTTGGCTAGGAGCGGCGATCTTCTAGCAGCAGCGGCGGCCGATCAAAAGGACGCAGTTGCGCCCCTTTCACGGCTCTGGCATGCGGCATACACTAGCGTCGCCGTAACGTTTCGGGCACCAACTCCCGCGCCCTAGGACATCGAATGCCGGCCGGACGTCCGCCCCAGCCGCAGCAGCGCATCTATTCCCCGCACGAGGTCGAGGCCTTCCGCGCCGCCCTCGCGCGCGTCGTCGCGAGCGAGCCCTTCCGGCACGCGCCGCGGCTCGTCGCCTTCCTCACCTTCGTCGTCGAGAAGACGCTTTCCGGCGAAGCGGCGGCGATCAAGGGCTACACCATCGCGACGCAGGCGCTCGGCCGGCCCGACGATTTCGACCCGCAGACCGACCCGATCGTGCGCGTCGAGGCCGGGCGGCTGCGCCGTGCGCTGCAGACCTACTACGCCGGCGAGGGCGCCGACGACCCGGTCCGGATTGCCATCCCGCTCGGCAGCTACGTCGCCGGCTTCGAACCGGGCGCCGGAGCGGTCCAGATGGTCGCTGCGGCCGACGGCGCCGACGGCGCGGAGGACGCCGGCGAGGGCGCCCCGGCGATCCGCGCGAGCGCGCCCCGATCGGAGCGGCGCCGCGCCTGGTGGATCGGTGCCGCGGCTGCGGTGGCGATCGTCGCGGCGTCCTCGGCGGCGCTCTACGGCGTCGGCGGACTGGCGCCGGACAATGCCCTGCCGGCCCGGGCCGCCGCCCTGCCGAACGACGGCCGGCCGATCGTCGTCGTGCAGCCACTGCGCACCATCGGCCAGATGCCCGAGAGCTTCTCCCCCGCGGTCGTGCGGAGCATCCTGATCGACGCGCTCGCCCAATTCGACGGTCTGACGATCCTCGAAAACGATGCCGACCGGGCTGTGGGGCGCGAGCACTACGAGCTCAAGCTGCGCGCCGCGCCCCTTGGCGAGAAGGTCCATATGACGGTCCGTCTCGTCCATCAGCCGGGCGGGCAGCTCGTCTGGTCGCGCGAGCTCGATGCGCGCCTCGAGCTCGGCCATGGCGGCGCCGAGCGCGACATGGCGCGGGCGATCGGGGTCGCGATCGGGCAGCCGTATGGGGTGATCTTCTCGGATCTGCGCGCCCGCGCGCCGGCCGGCAGCCCCGCCGAGTGCCTGATCCGCGCGCACGACACGCGCTTCCGCGTCAGCCGCGCCGACCACGCCCTCGCCCGCGATTGCCTCGAGGCGGTGGTCGCGGCCAATCCGAGCTATCACCTCGGCTATGCGCTCCTGACCGGCTTCTACCTCATGGAGCACAGCGCCGGCCTCAACCCGCGCCCGAACCCGCTCGATCGGGCGCTGCGCGCCGCAAAACGCGCCGTCGAGCTCGCGCCGCAGAGCGCCCGCGCGCATTTCGCGATGATGAACGCGCTCTACGCACGCGGCGACACCGAGGCGGCGCTCAAGGAAGGCCACCTGTCGATCGCCCTGAACCCGTACAACTCGGATCTCGTCGCCGAGCTCGGCGCCCGCTACATCCGGCTCGGGCGCTATCCGGAGGGGCTCGCGCTCCTCGACCGAGCGATCGAGGACAATCCCGGCCGGCCGCCCTGGTACGACTTCCACAAGTTCGTCGCCGCCTACATGACCGGCGATCTTGCGACCGCGCGCGCCGTGTCCGAGACCTTCGTCGGCGACAAGTACTTCTACGGGCCGCTGGCGCGCGGCCTCGTCGCCCATCTCGACGGCGACGAGGCGCGTGCCAAGGTTTTCCTCGACCAGGTCTCGGCTGCCGTGCCGCAGCTGACGCGCGATCCCCGCGCCGCCTTCCAACGCTACGGCTTCTGCCCGACGATCACCGACCGCTTCGTCGCGGATCTCGGCGCCGCCGGGTTGCGGGCCGGAACAAGCGTCGAGTAGGGGTTCGGCCCACCTCGGCGAAGATCGGGCGTGGAAAAAGCCGAAACGGGCGCGCCGGTCCGGGCGCGCGCCTTGCGACAGCCAATCCCGTCGGCGACAACCATCCCTGTCCGGGTGATTCGGCGCCTGAACGGCGCCGAGCCGGCGGGGGCAGCCTATGGCCAGGACGACGGGCGGTGGCCGCCGGCTTGCGGTCTCGGCGGTGGCGATCTCGACGCTCGCCGGCATCGCGGCTTTCCTTTACCTCTACCTGCCGGAGGATCTCACGGCGGCGTTATGGATCCTGACCGCGTGCAGTCTCGCGCTTGCCGGCGGCGTCGCCCTGCAGGCGCGCGTCCTCGCCGGACAGGCGGTGCAGCTCTCGAGCGACCTCGACGTGGTATCAGAGCGCCTCCTGCGGCTCCAGGCGGAGCGCCCGCCGCCGGCGACGACGGCGCCCGATCCGAGGCTCGACGATCTGTCCGCCGACGTGCAGGAAGCGACGGCCGAGATCGCGCTCCTCGGCGAGATCGTGCGCGACCTCGCGGTCGCCGTCGCGGGCCATGACCGCGAGCTCGCCGCGCTGAAAGCGGCCGGCGAAAGGCCGGTCCCGGCGCAGCGCGAGGCGCCAAGGCCCACGCCACAGGCGGCGGCGCCCGCCCCCGCACCGGCTTCGCCCGCGACGCGTGAGCGACCCGCGCCGCCGATCGGGCCGCTGCCGGAGTGGACCGCGCCGCCGGACGATCGGCCCGGCGATGCCGCGGTGATTTCGGCCTTCGAAGGCGACCGGCTCGAGCTCCATCTCCAGCCGGTGGTGTCCCTGCCGCAGCGCAAGGTGCGATTCTACGAGGCTCTGGCGCGGCTGCGGCTCGACGACGGCACGCTCCTCGTTCCGGCCGAGTTCCTGCCGGTGCTGGAGCGCCGCGGGCTCATGCCCGACCTCGACCGCAAGGTGCTGGCGCGCTCGGCCGCCATCGCCCGCCATCTCGCCGCGCGCGGCAGCGAGGCCCTCATCGCCTGCAACCTCGCCTCGGCCTCGCTTGCCGAACCCGGCTTCCTGCGCGCCGTGAGCCGGCTCGTCGAGGCCCATCCGGACCTGACCGGGCGGCTCGTGCTCGAGCTGTCGCAGCGCTGCTGGCGGACGCTCGATGCCGAGAGCGCGGGGGCGCTGGCGCAGCTTCGCGACCGCGGCCTCGTCTTCGCGCTCGACCGGGCGACCGATCTGCGCCTCGATCCGCTTTCGCTCGCCGACCGCGGCGTGCGCTTCGTCAAGCTCCCGGCCGAGATGCTACTTGCCGCCGAGGCCCCGCACGGGCTCGACGTCGAGCTCCACGATCTCGCCGCGGTGCTGTCGCGGGCCGGCATCAAGCTCATCGCGGAACGGGTCGAGCGCGAGGAGGACGTGCCCGATCTCCTCGACCTTGACGTGCCGCTCGCACAAGGCTTCGTGTTCTCGCCGCCGCGTCCGGTGCGAGCCGAGGTGCTGACGTCGCCTGTGGCAGCGGCTGCGCCGCCTGTCGCGGCCGCGCCGGCCCAGGCCGCCGCCGCCGACCTCCCGCCGGAACCGGCGCCGGAGCCGCAGAAGCGACCGTTCCGCTCCTTCCTGCGCCGCGCCAGCTGAACGCCCCGAGTTGACTTCGCCCGGGTGGCCCCATACCGGCGGGACTCTCGCCAAAACCCCCGATCCCCATGACCTCGCAAGAGCCCGAACCCGTCCGCTTCATCGCGGGCCTCGAGGAGATCGCGTCCGGCTACGACGTGATCCTCTGCGACGTCTGGGGCGTGATCCACAACGGCATCCAGGCCTTCGCGCCAGCCTGCGAGGCCTTGACGCGCTTCCGGGACCGGGGCGGCGCTGCGATCCTGATCACCAACGCGCCGCGGCCGGGGAGCGCCGTCGTCGGCCAGCTCGACCGGCTCGCCGTGCCGCGCGCGTCCTATGACGGCGTCGTCACCTCCGGCGACCTGACGCGGCGCATCGTCGGCGAGCGCAAGCACCAGATCGTGCATCACATCGGCCCGGAGCGCGACAAGCCGATCTTCGCCGGCCTCGATCTGCGCTTCGGCGACCTCGACCATGCCGACTACGTCGTCTGCTCGGGCCTGTTCGACGACACCCGCGAGACCGCCGAGGATTACCGGCCGGCGCTCGCCCGCATGCGCGAGCGGAGCTTATGGATGCTGTGCGCCAATCCCGACCTCCTGGTCGAGCGCGGCCGCCAGCTCATCCCCTGCGCCGGCGCGATCGCGCTTGCCTACGAGGAGCTCGGCGGCGCGGTGTTCTATGCCGGCAAGCCGCACCGGCCGATCTACGAGGCGGCGCTCGAAGCGGCGGCGAAGGCGCTCGGCCGGCAGGTCGAGCCGGCGCGCGTGCTCGCGGTCGGCGATGCCATCCGCACCGACATCGCCGGCGCCCGGAGGTTCGGCCTGCCCTCGCTCCTCGTCGTCCGCGGCATCCATGCCGAGGAATTGAAGCTCGACGACGGGCCGGCGCTCGCTGCGTCGGCGCCATCGACGCATGTGCAGGATTGGCTGGGCCGGCAGGACGCCCGGCCGGACGCGGTGATCCACCGCTTCGTCTGGTCGTAGGGGCGTTGCCCGGGCGATGCGCAGCGCCGGTCAGGCGCCGCAGACGCCTTCGATCTTGGTCTTCAGGGTCTGGGCGTTGAAGGGCTTGACGATGTAGTTGTTCACGCCGGCCTTCTTCGCCGCGATGACGTTCTCGGTCTTCGATTCCGCCGTCACCATGATGAAGGGCATCGAGCGCAGGTTCTCGTCCGCCCGCACGTGGCGCAGGAGCTCGTAGCCGGTCATCGGCTCCATGTTCCAGTCGGAGATGACGAGGCCGTATTTCTTCTGCTTGAGCTTGGCGAGCGCGGTGGTGCCGTCCGAGGCGTCGTCGACGTCCTCGAAGCCGAGCTGCTTGAGGAGGTTGCGGATGATGCGGACCATCGTCTGGTAGTCGTCGACGACGAGGATCGGCATCGAAAGATCAAGGGCCATACCCTACCTCACTCTTGCGCCGCCGGCGGCGAGCGGCTCCCGACGCACCGGAGCCTGTCCCGCGTCCAGTCGACGGACGCTAGGGCAATCCCGTTGCGAAGCGGTTAATCCGATCGCTCGGCGGCCGGACCGCACGCCGTCGCAAGCCTTGACCCGGGAAGGGGTTTTGGACAGGGTCGCGGCCCGCTTGGACGCCGCGATCTCCGACATGCCCTCAGCTCCTGCGCCCGAAGAGACGGCGGGCGCTTTCGCCGTCGGCCGCGACGGCGACGCCGTGCCGGCGGCCTTGCGCGGCGCGATCCTGGCGATCGGCAATTTCGACGGCGTCCACCGCGGCCATCGGGCGCTGATCGAGATCGCGATCCGGGAGGGCCGGGCGCGGCGCGCGCCGGCGGCGGTCCTGACCTTCGAGCCGCATCCGCGCAAGTTCTTCGCGCCGGACAAGCCCCTGTTCCGCCTCACCCCCGAGCCGGCGAAGCTCGCGGTCTTTCGCAAGCTCGGGCTCGACGGCGCCTTCGTGCGCCGCTTCGACGCCGGCCTTGCAGGCACGTCTGCCGCCGCTTTCGTCGAGCGCCTGCTCGGGCAGGAGCTCGGCGCATCCGGCGTCGTCGTCGGTCACGATTTCCACTTCGGCCGGGGCCGCCAGGGCACGCCGGCCCTCCTGGAGGCGCTCTGCCGCGAGAAAGGGTGGGCCTGCGTCATCGTTCCCCCGGTCACCTCCGGCGGCGCGTCGATCTCGTCGGGAGCGGTCCGCGCCGCGCTCGAACGTGGCGACATCGCCGGCGCGAACGCGCTCCTCGGCCATCGCTGGTTCGTGCAAGGCGAGGTCCGCCACGGGGACAAGCGCGGCCGGACCTTAAGCTTTCCGACCGCCAACATCCGCCTCTCCGACGAGTGCGGGCTGCGGCACGGCATCTACGCGGTCCGGGCCGCCGTCGCACCGGGCGAGGTCTATGGCGGCGTCGCGAGCTTCGGCCGCCGCCCGACCTTCGACAATGGTGCGCCGCTGCTCGAGGTCCACCTGTTCGACTTCGCCGGCGACCTCTATGGCCGCAGTCTGGACGTCGAGTTCGTGGACTGGATCCGCGCCGAGGAGCGCTTCGCGAGCGCCGAGGCGCTCGTCGCCCGCATGAACGAGGATGCGCGCCTCGCCCGCATCATGCTGGCCGAGGTGCCCGTGTGCAGCCTGCAGTCGCTGATCGGCTGACGATCTTACTGCATCGCCGCCGCGAGCAGCCGCGTGTTGTGGCGCATGAGGTCGATGTAGGTGTCGGCCGGGGGACCTGAGGAGAGCGCGTCGGAGTAGAGCGTGCCGCCGATCTTGACGCCGGTTTCCTTCGCGATCTGCTCGATGATGCGCTGGTTGGTCATGTTCTCGACGAACACGGCGCGGATGCCTTCGGCCTTGATCTGCTTGATGAGCGCCGCGACCCCGCGGCTGCTCGCTGCGGCATCCGTGCTGATGCCTTGCGGCGAGTGGAACACGACGCCGTAAGCGTCGCCGAAATAAGTGAAGGCATCGTGCGAGGTGATGGCCTTCCGGCGAGCTTTCGGGATCGCCTCGAAGGCTTTCTTGATCTCCGCGTCGAGCTCGTCGAGCTCCGCCAGATAGGCGGTGGCGCGCGCCTGGTAATCGGCAGCGCCGGCCGGATCGATGCCGATGAGCGCGTCCCGGATGTTGGCGACATAGAGCTTCACGTTCTGAACGTCCTGCCAGGCGTGCGGGTCGGGGCGGCCGCCGGCGCGAAGCGCCCTGATGCCGCGCGACGCGACAAGCCGGGCGCCCTTGTAGCTCGCGGCCTTCACCAGGCGGTCGGCCCACATCTCGAAGCTGATGCCGTTGATGGCAACGAGATCGGCCTGCTGGATCTTCGCCGAGTCGGCGGGCGTCGGCGAATAGGCGTGCGCATCGCCGTTCGGCCCGACGAGGGTCGTCACCTCGACCCGATCGCCGCCGATCTGGTGGACAAGATCGCCGAGGATCGAGAAGGACGCGACGACCTTGAGCTTGCTCTGCGCTGGAGCCTCGGCCGGCCAGGCGCAAACGGCAGCGGCGAAGCAGGCGAGGACCAGGAAAACACGACGGCTGAGCATGTCCACGTCCTCTAGAACTCGAAGCCGACCTTGAGCCGGAGCTGATGACGCTCGAAGTTGACGAGATCCTTGTGCCCGCGCCGAGCGAACGCCGGGGCGGATGGCAGTTGCAGCGGCGCCGGCTGCTCCCCCTCCGGCGGCTCGGCGACCGCGGCGAGCGCCTCGGCGACCGCCCCGTTGAACTCGGCAACCGCCTCCGCGCGCTCGGCGCGGTTGACGGCGGTGCGGCCGTTGACTTGGTAATTCCAGGCTGCCGAGATCCAGCCGTTCTTCAGGAACCGCGCGAACAGCGTCGGCCCGACATAGACGGCCTCGCCCTGCCATTTCCTCAGGCCGAAGCCCTCGTAGGCGCGCAGATAGCGCGCCTCGCCACCGAGGAAGAGGTCGTCGGTGACGCGAAAGGTCAGCGCCGCGCCGACGCCGGCGTTGGCGGCGCGCTCGGCGACGAAATTGTTGTGCCGCTCCTTCATCCGCTCCACGTCGTAGAGGAGGTTGATGGCTCCGAAGAGCGTGTTCGGGATGAGCTCGCGATCGAAGATGAGCTTGTTCTCCGAGCCGAGCTTGCGGCCGGCTTGGCCCGACACCTCGTCGATGCGGGCGACGCTCGGCTCGAGATGCAGGGTCAGCCCGAAGGGCGCCGTCTTGCGGTCGAGGAAGCGCCAGCGCACCTCGGCGCCGACCCCGTTGGCCGCGTAGCGCCCGGATACGTCCTCGAAGTCCGGCACGTTCCGCAGGCGATGGTAGTCGCCGAGCAGCGAGAACGAGAGACTGAGATCGTTCGTCGCGCCGAAGCTGGCTTCGAGCTTCTGGCCAAGGCCGCGGTATGTCCCGCGTTTCCCGATCCGTCCGACGTTCTCCAGGGCGACGCCCTTCGCGCCGGCCTCCTCGGTGTCCGACCCGAGCGTGAAACCGAACAGGTTCTCGGTCTCGACGCCGTGGGCATGACCGCCCTCGCCATGCGCATGCCCATGGCCGTGATCGTGACCCTGGTCGTGCGCCTTGCCGCCATGGCGATGCCCTTCCGGGCCGTGCCCGCCGCGATGGTCTCCGGCGCCATGATCGTGACGGTGCCCCGCGCCGCCATGCGCGTGGCCGCGGCCGTGCGCTCCATGATCGTGGCGATGAGCGCCCTTCCCGTGCGGATGCCCACGACCGTGAGCGTGATCGTGACGCTCGGCAGTTCGCCCGTGTTTGTGCTCGTGCCCATGCCCGGCATGGTCGTCGTGCCCGGCGTGGGAATGTCCCCTGAGCTTCTGTGGCGTGCGGAATGGGCGCGTTTCGACACGCTCCTGACCGAAGGGCTCCTCGGCGGCGAACGCAGCAGGCGCAAGCAGCCCCATGAACGCGATCGGAAAGAGCAGACGCCGCATCGGTCGCCTCTGAAATGTTATAATGTTGCATAATCCGGGTTACGTCGGCGGTCTAGTGCGCGAAAGTCACACACCGGCGGCGACGATATGCTTCCTTCTTCGCCCGACCGCTGTTACAAGCGTCGGTCATGACCACATCGGGTGTCATAGCGGCGGATCGCGCGATCCGCGCCTTGCGAATTACAGGCCCGGCCTTCGCCTGAAGCTTTTCGAGGGCGAAGGTCCGGGCACGCCTGGCATCCGCCCTTTCGACCCCGCGCTTCGCCTGATAGGGCGCAAGCCTTTCGACGGCCTGAACCCATGAACGATTCCCCCGCGACCGCCGCTCCCGCACGCGAGCGCGACTACTCCGAAACGCTGTTCCTGCCGAAGACCGATTTCCCGATGCGCGCCGGGCTGCCGCAGCGCGAGCCGCAGCTCCTTCGGCGCTGGGCGGACCTCGACCTCTATCGCCGGCTGCGCGAGGTGGCGAAAGGCCGGCCGCGCTTCGTCCTCCACGACGGGCCGCCCTACGCCAATGGCAACATCCATATCGGGCACGCCCTCAACAAGATCATGAAGGACCTCGTCGTGCGCTCGCAGCAGATGCTCGGCCACGACTCGAACTACGTGCCGGGCTGGGACTGCCACGGCCTGCCGATCGAGTGGAAGATCGAGGAGGAATACCGCGCCCGCGGCAAGGACAAGGACGCCGTCGACATCGTCGAGTTCCGCCGCGAATGCCGGGCCTTCGCGGCGCGCTGGATGGACGTGCAGCGCGAGGAGTTCAAGCGCCTCGGCGTCGAGGGCGACTGGGACCGCCCCTATGCGACCATGGACTTTCCGGCCGAAGCCCAGATCGCCCGCGAGATCATGGCGTTTGCGATGTCGGACCAGCTCTATCGCGGCTCGAAGCCGGTGATGTGGTCCGCGGTCGAGAAGACCGCGCTCGCCGAGGCCGAGATCGAGTACCACGAGAAGGTCTCGCCGACCGTCGTCGTGAAGTTCCCGATCGTCGACACCCTCGACGGCGACCTTACCGGCGCCGCGGTCCTGATCTGGACGACGACGCCGTGGACGATTCCGGCGAACCGCGCCGTGGTTTACGGGCCGGGCATCGCCTACGGGCTCTATCGCGTCACAGAGGCGCCGGCCGACAATTGGGCGAAGCCCGGCGTGCGCTACGTCGTCGCCGACAGGCTTGCCGGCGAGGTGTTCGGGGCGGCGCGGGTGACCGCCTACGAGCGCGTCAAGGAGGTGCTGCCGGCGATGATCGCCCGCCTGTCGCACCCGTTCCGGGCGCTTCCCGGCGCGAACGGCTTCTGGGATTTCGACGTGCCGGTGTTCCCGGCCGACTACGTCACCGACGACGCCGGCACCGGCTTCGTGCACACGGCGCCAGGCCATGGCGCCGACGACTACAACACCTTCGTCAAGCACAAGGAGACCTTCGCCCAGTGCGGCACGCCGGAGGTGCCGCACACGGTCGGCGAGGATTCCTCGTATCTGCCCGGCGTGCCGCTGTTTGCCGGCGCGCGCATCTACGACGACAAGGGCAAGGACGCCGGCGCGAACGAGGCCGTCATAGCGAAGCTCGTCGAGGCCGGCGCGCTCCTCGCCCGCGGGCGCCTCAAGCATCAGTACCCGCATTCCTGGCGCTCGAAGGCGCCGCTGATCTTCCGCAACACGCCGCAATGGTTCATCGCCATGGACAAGGCGATCGCCGGCCAGGGGGATACGCTGCGCCATCGCGCCCTTTCCGCGATCAAGACGGTGCAGTGGGTGCCGCCGCAGGGGCAGAACCGGATCACCGGCATGATCGAGGCGAAGCCCGACTGGGTGATCTCGCGCCAGCGCGCCTGGGGCTCGCCGATCGCGATCTTCGTCGAGCGCGGCACCGACCGCATCCTCAAGGACGAGCGCGTCAATGAGGCGATTGCCGCCGCCTTCGAGACGGAGGGAGCGGACGCCTGGTTTGCGGCCGACGCGGCGGCGCGCTTCCTCAAGCCCTTCGGCTACGATCCGGCCGCCTACGAGCAGGTCCGGATGGTGCTCGACGTGTGGTTCGACTCAGGCTCGACGCACGCCTTCACGCTCGAGGTGCGCGACGACCTCAAGGCGCGCCGCCGGCTTGAGGGCGGGCCCGACGCGGTGATGTATCTCGAGGGCTCGGACCAGCACCGGGGCTGGTTCCATTCGTCGCTGATCGAGAGCTGCGGCACCCGCGGCCGGGCGCCCTTCGACGTCGTCCTGACCCACGGCTTCGTCCTCGACGAGAAGGGCCAGAAGATGTCGAAGTCGCTCGGCAACGTCACCGCGCCGCAGGACGTGATCAAGCAGTCGGGCGCCGACATCCTCCGGCTGTGGGTCGCGGCGTCGGACTACGCCGACGACCTGCGCATCGGGCCGGAGATCCTCAAGACCTTCGTCGAGACCTACCGCAAGCTGCGCAACACGCTGCGCTGGATGCTGGGCTCGCTCG
>DAINQO010000051.1:0-17695 GCA_036742625.1 Microvirga sp. | reverse complement strand
AGGCGCTCGATCAGGGCTCGCACGCGATCCTCATGGTCGACAGCGCGAACGTCACCATTTCCTGGCGAGGCGCTGGCGAGCACAGCCCGGAGGCCATCGTCGGCAAGCGCATTCCGGAGGGGCCGCTTTCCTCGCTCCTCAAGGACAGCGCGGCGCGACAAGGGGAGGCGGTAGGCCCCGACGGCGTCGAAAGGATCTGGAGTTTTGCGCGGCTCTCCCAACCGGAGGGCGTCATCGCCGTGGGCGTCGCCAAGGCAGATGTGCTGGCGGGAGCGCGCTGGGCGATGCTCCGGAGCATCGGCGTGCTCCTGCTCATCGGCGCCCTCGCCGGCCTCGCCGTATGGTTCGGGGCCGAGTTTCTCCTATTGCGCAACATCCGAGCGCTCGCTAATGCGGCAGACCAGATCGGCAAGGGTAATCTGCTCGTCCGGCCGGACCTGCCGCCGTCCGCCGGCGAGTTTCACATGCTCGCCGACGCGCTGAACGGAATGGCCGAGCAATTGGCGGCCCGAGATGCCGAGCTCCGGCACAGCAAGCTGATCCTTGGGGAGAAGACCGCGTTCCTGGAAGGCACGCTCGAGCACATGGACCAGGGGCTCATCATGTTCGATGACGCCGCGACCGTTCAGGTGTGCAATCGACGCGCGATGGAGCTTCTCGAGCTGCCCGCCGCGCTCATGCTTTCTCGGCCGAACTTCCAGGACGTGACCCGTTATCAATTCGAACGCAACGAGTTCGGGAAGTGCTCGGAGGAGTTCAAGGATTGGGTCAAGAACTTCGGCTTCGAGCCGATCGACCATGTTTATGAGCGGCAGCGCCCGAACGGCAGAGTCCTTGAGATCCGCACGACGCCGCTGCCTGGAGGCGGCGCCGTTCGGACGTACTCCGACGTGACGGAGCGGAAATCGGCCGAGTCGCGCATCCTTCACACGGCCCGACACGATGTCCTGACGGACCTTCCAAACCGGCTCCTCTTCCGGGAACGGCTCCAGGAAGCCCTCGCGGGCGCAGAGCGGTCCCGGCAATCCTTCGCGGTGCTGTGGCTCGACCTCGACCGCTTCAAGGCCGTCAATGACGCTTTGGGACATATCGTCGGCGACGCCCTGCTTGTCGGCGTGGCGCAGCGAATCCGCCAGTGTCTCAGAAACGGGGACGTCGTTGCACGCCTCGGCGGTGACGAGTTCGCGATCCTCGAGCTCGCTGGGGAGCAGCCTGCGGCAGCGGCGAGCCTTCGGACGGCTGGTCGAGGAGCTCTCGAGGCCGTTCGACGTCCAGCACCATCAGATCCATGTCGGAGCCAGCGTCGGGATTGCGCTTTGGCCGGCTGACGGCGCCGACGCAGATGAACTGCTGAAGAATGCGGATTGGCCCTTTATCGTGCCAAAGCGGACGGTCGAGGCGTGTTCCGCTTCTTCAAGCCCGAGATGGACGAGCAGGTCAGAGCCCGTCGGGGCCTGGAGCTGGAATTGCGAACGGCGCTCGCTGGCGAGCAATTCGAGATTCATTACCAGCCGATTGTCGAGACCGGCGCCGGCAGGGTGGTGGCATTGGAGGCACTCGTCCGCTGGCGGCACCCGGAACGTGGGCTTATCGGGCCCACGGAGTTCATCCCGCTTTTGGAAGAAACCCGGTTGATCGTCGAGCTCGGGCAATGGGTCCTGCGCCAGGCCTGTCGCGAGGCGGCAGGCTGGAGACAGCCGATCGACGTCACCGTGAATGTCTCCGCAGCGCAATTCGCGAGCCGCGGCCTCGTCCCGATGGTCAAGGGCGCCCTCGCTCAATCGGGCCTGCCTGCCGAGCGCCTTCAGCTCGAAATCACCGAGACGGTGCTGATGCATGATCCCGAGGCCGCAAACAAAGTGTTCGGCGAGCTGCGAGCACTCGGGGTCCGGATCGCGCTCGATGATTTCGGAACCGGTTACTCGAGCCTGAGCTACTTGCGCCTGTTCTCATTCGACAAGATCAAGATCGATCGCTCGTTCGTGCGCGAACTCGCCGAGAATCCCGAGTCGCTTGCATTCATCCGCACGATCGTCAGCCTGGGCTCGACGCTTGGCATGCCGGTATGCGTGGAGGGGGTGGAGACCCAAGACCAATATGATTGGGTGTGCGCGCTCGGCTGCAACGAGATCCAGGGATTCCTGATTAGCCGTCCGCGGCCCGCTGCCCAGATCCTGGGCATGATTACCGAGGGCGCCTTGAGGGCTGCCTGACGCCGCTTGGCGATTACCGAGCCTCCCGCGGAAGAACGATCGAAGACAGGCCCGTTCGCTATATGCCGGCGGTCTGCTATCTGCGGAGTTCGCGCCTACGCTCTGCCATCGTTTTCGTTTCTTCGCCGTCAAACAAGGGTTCCGACATGCTCCCTGGGAAGAATGAGCTCATGATCTGCTGCGCCCATCCGGCGTACCAGCTTCACAACGAGCTTGCGGCTCGAAACCTCGGCATCCAGAGTTTCCAGGTTCAAACCCGCGATGAATTGGCGCGGCGTTTGGCGGAAGCGGATGTCCTGGTCGTTTCGGGTTTCTGGCGCAACGACCTTCTGCAAGCCGCGCCGCGGCTGAAATTCATCCAGTCGATCGGTGCCGGCACTGATCAGTTCGACCGCGATCTTCTGCGCCAAAAGAGTGTCCGGCTTGCGAGCGCCCAGGGGGTCAACGAGCGGGCTGTGTCACAGCATGCGATGGCCCTCATCCTGGCGATGGCGCGCCGGCTGCCGGAAGCACGCGACAATCAGGCGAGGCACGTATGGCGAGGGATGATCTCCGATCTCGATCAGCGCGAGGACGAATTGACCGGTAAGACGCTCTTGATCATCGGTCTTGGCCGCATCGGGGGGCGTCTCGCCGGTCTGGCGAAGGCGTTCGGGATGACTGTGATCGGGGTTCGGCGCGATCCGGGCGCCGGCGCGAACGGCGCCGACAGCGTGCACCGGTTCGACCGGCTGCCGCAACTGTTGCCCGAGGCGGATTTCGTGGCTCTGACCTGCCCGCTCACGGCTGAAACGCAGAACATCATCGACGCCGAGGCGCTCGCCCGCATGAAGCCTTCGGCCGTGCTCGTCAACGCCGCCCGCGGGCGGTGCGTCGACGAGGCGGCGCTGATCGCAGCCTTGCAGCGGGGCGGGATCAATGGCGCCGCACTGGATGTCACCGTCGAGGAGCCGCTCGCGCCCGCATCGCCCCTGTGGGACATGCCGAACGTCCTCATCACGCCGCATACGGCCGGCGAGACGCGGCATTATGAGAAGAACGTCGTCGACATCCTCATCGAAAATCTCGAGCGGCTGTGGCGGGGCGAGACAACCCTTCGCAACGAGATCGTTTGAGCGACGGGCGGCGAGTCGCAGCTCAAGCGCTCGGGCGTCGCCCGGGGCGAACGCGTCGCCCTTTCCACCGCATGAGCACGGCGGCTTGGTATTCCCGGCGGTGATGGTTGGGAAGATCGGCGCTTCGATCACGCGCAGCGCCGGCAAGTCACCGCCGCAACCCTTGTCGAGCCCCCGCCAACCTCGGCGCGCACGCGGCCCTTGATGGCGTCTCATGTCCTGGTAGGCTCCGAGCGAGCTTGGCACCTTGGGGGTCTTCGACCGCGGCGTAGAAATCCAAACTTGAGGGGATGACCATGAACGCTCGGATGCGCCGATTGGAAGCCATTACCCGCAGGGATGCGTTACTGGGGCTGGCGGCCGCCGGCGGCGGGCTCATGAGGCCGGGAGACGCATTCGCGCAGGCGGCGCAACCATGGTCCATGGCGCCCCGGTCCAAGGTCGACAAGCTCAACTTCGTGGTCTGGACCTATGGCGACATCTACGCTCGCATCGCCAAGCAGTTCGAGGCCGATTGGGGCGTGAAGGTCGAGAGCACGATCTCCTCCTTCAACGACCATCCGACGAAGCTGGCGACAATGTTTGCCGGTGGCGAGAAGATCGACGTCTCGCAGTCCTCGCCCTTCTCGTTCCCGAACTTCATCAAGGAAGGCATGGTCGAGCCGCTCGATGGGCTCGCCGGCGCCGCCGACTACGTCAAGGACTACTCGGGCTTCACGAAGGAGGTCGCCGTCGTCGACGGCAAGCTCATGGGGCTTCCCTACTTCGCGGCGATTTGGGTGTGGAACTACAATGAGGAGATGTTGCAGAAGGCCGGCATCGAGAGGCCGTTCTCGACTTACGAGGAATTCATCGAACACTGCCTCAAGGCCAAGAAGGACGGCCACAGCCGCTACCCGGTGCTGTGGGTCGCCGGCGTCGGCCTCGAGCAGCTCCCGGGCACGTGGTACGCGCTCACCTGGAACCGCGGCGGGACGTTCTTCGACAAGCAGGGCAATCACCAGCTTGGCGCCGGCTCCGTCGCGCGCGAGGCCTTGAAGTGGTGGGCGAACACGTTCGAGAAGGGGCTCGACATCTCTGATCCCGAGTCGCTCAAGGTGCAGTTCACGACCTCGGCGAAGGCTTTCGGCGCCGGCAAGAACCTCTACCGCGGTCCGAACCACCATTACGGGCTGAACGTCGCCAACGACAAAGCGCAATCCTCGATCGCCGGCAAGGTGAAGGTGCACGGTTTCCCTGGCGACGGACGCACGATCGGCGTCGCGCACGTCTATTTCCTCTCCAGCGCGCATCGCGACAAGGAATGGGCGTGGAAGCTGCTGCAGTATCTCGGAGGCAAAACCAAGGACGGTGAATACACACAGGCCGTCAACCTCGCCAAGGACGCGATGCTCGGCTCCGGCTATAACTCGGTGATGCAGAGCGATGCGGTCAAGACTGGGTGGGCGCCGTGGGGCGACGTCGATGCCATCCTCAAGATGTGGGATAAGGCGACCTACATCGGCACCGTCGTGCCCTCGCTGTACCAGCCCTGGCACTTCCCCTGGACCGATCAGCTCAACATCGAGGTCCAGAAGTGCCTGACCGGCCAGATCACTGCCGACCAGTGCTGCGACAACCTGATCAAGGGAATAGCCGACGCCAAGCGGAAGACATGACGAGGCCTGCGCCAGGGCGGAGGTAGCACATGGCTCTCCTCGCGTCCGAGAGCCTCGGCGATGCAAACAGGGCCGGCAAGGACGGCCACCGCGGCACCGGCGAGCTGTCGCGGGGCGCGCTCGGCGTCGCGATGAACCTGCCGACGATCGGCCTGCTGCTCCTGGTGCTCGCCTATCCCGTCGTCTACGCCGGCTATCTCTCTCTCCACCGGGTCGGCATCGCGCAGCTGAGGCGGGGCGTCTTCCCGTGGAACAACGGCGACAACTACGCGCGCCTGCTCGAGGATCCGCTGTTCGCGCTGGCGCTCAAGAACACCATCCTTTTCACGCTGCTGGTCGTCGGGGTCGAGGTCGTTCTTGCGATCGCCATCGCGCTGCTCCTCAACCAGGCGAGCCTGTGGACCTCGCGCCTCGCCCGGCTGCTGATCCTCATTCCCTACGGCGTGCCGCCGATCACCAACGGCCTCATCTGGTCGTTCATGTACAGCTTTCAGTTCGGTTTCCTGAATCGTCTGCTGTTCTCGTCGGGACTGATCAATGAACCGGTGAATTGGGCCGGCAACCCCGATACCGCGCTCTATGCCGTCGCCGTCGCCTACATCTGGCGCACGCTGCCGTTCGCGGTGCTGATCGTCCATGCTGCCCTGCAGGGCATTCCGCGCGAGCTCCACGAGGCGGCGACCGTCGACGGAGCGAGCGCGTGGCAGCGCTTCCGGTCGATCACGCTGCCGCTGCTGATGCCGGTCATCATCGTCATCCTGATTCTCAGGACCTCGTTTGCGTTCGCGGTGTTCGAGGAGATCCTGGCGATCACGCAGGGCGGGCCGGGCGACGCCTCGTACGTCGCCGCCTGGTACAGCTACAAGCTCACCTTCTCCCCGCCGAATAACATCGGGATGGGCGCGGCCTCCGCCTATGTGCTGGCGCTCCTCGTCGGTCTATTCGCGATTGCCTATGTCCGTCTCCTCTACCGGCGGATCGCGTAACCATGGAGCCAAGAGGGCTGCCCCGTCTGCTGATGCATCTCGCCAACGGCCTGGTGATCCTGTTCATTATGCTGCCGATCGTCGCCGTCGTGCTCGGCAGCCTGCAACCCGAGAGGACGCTGCAGGGAGAGTCGCGGCGCGTCATCCCCTCCGAGTGGACGCTCGACAACTTCACAGTCATCCTCACCCAGGGTCAGCAGAAGGGCCGGATCTTCGAGCAGGCGACCTATCTCCCCGACAACATCAAGAGCTTCTACCGCGCCTTCGCCAACTCGCTCATCGTCGCGCTCGGCGTGACCTTGCTGACGGTCGGCTTCGGTGCGCTGTCGGCTTATACCGTCGCGCGCCTGAAGCTGCGCTGGGCGCTCTGGCTGATGCAGGCCAATGTCGTGGCGCGGTTTCTGCCCGCGATCGTGCTCATGATTCCGCTCTACGTCGTCGTGCGCTCGCTCGGGCAGCTCAATACGCTGCACGCCGTCGTCCTGACCGAGACCGGCTTCCTCCTGCCCTATGCGATCGTGATCCTGGTGCCGTTCTTCGCCAACATACCGGCCGATCTCGAGGACGCGGCGCGGATCGACGGCTGCACGCATTTCCAGGCGTTCTGGCGGATCATATTGCCGCTGTCGGCGCCGGGGCTTGCCGCCTGTGCCGTGATCATGTTCATCATCTCCTGGCACGAGCTGCTGATCCCCCTGATCCTCAACTCGCGGCCGGAATTCATGACACTGCCGGTGATCGTCGCCAGCCTCGTCGGCGACGTGCATGTGTTCTTCAACCTGCTGATGGCGATCTGCCTCCTGTCCCTGTTGCCGACCGTGATCCTCGTCGCGATGCTGCAGCGCTATGTGGTCGAGGGGCTCGCCGCGGGCGCGGTCAAAGGCTAACGGCGTCGCGGCTTCGACCTGGGATTTACAGCCGCGGCGGCTCGATGCCGGCTTTCGCCGCTGCCGCGAGCAGGACGGCGGTGATGTCCTTGCCACCGAGCCCGTGGCCGGTGCGCGCCTCGGCCAAACAATCTCGCGCCGCCGCGCCTGTTGGGACCGGCACCCCGGCTTGCGCCGCCGCGTTCACCCCGATCGAGAGGTCTTTATAGGCAAGATCGACCGCGAATCCCGGCTCGACGTCGCCCTTGAGCACCTTGGTCGGCCAATAGGTCTTGAGATGGTCGTTGCTCGCCAGCGAGTTCGTGATCACCTCGTACATCGTCGCCGCCGAAAGCCCGAGCTTGCTGCCGAGCGTCAGCGCCTCCGCCGAGAGCTGGCACGTCGCCATGGCGAGAAAATTGTTGACGATCTTCATGGAGATGCCGCTGCCCTGCGGCCCGCAATGGATGATCTTGTTGCCCATCGCTTCAAGGATCGGGCGCGCACGCTCGAGATCGTCAGCCGCGGCGCCGACCATGAACAGGCTCTCGCCGCGCTCGGCGTGGGCCGGCGAGCGTCCGACGGCGGCGTCGACGAAACGAATGCCCTTGTCGGCGAGCACGGCGCCGAAGGAGCGGCTCGCCGCCGGATCGATGGTGCTCATGTCGATCATCATCATCCCGGCGCGGCCGAGTTCCAGGAGCCCTCCCGGTCCGCTGACCACGCCGGCAACGTCGGGGGTATTCGGCAGCATGGTGATGACGACGTCCGCGGCCGGGATCAGCGCGGCGAGGTTGCTGGCGCGCGTGGCTCCTCTCTCGACCAGCACCGCGATATGAGCCGCATCCGTATCGAAAGCCGCGACGTCAAATCCCTTGCGCACCAGCGACGTCGCCATTGGCCGGCCCATGCTGCCGAGCCCGATAAAGCCGAGCCGTTCGCGTTGCGTGGCCATGACTGTCCTCGAGAGCGCGCGTCGGGAGAGCTTCCGAACGCGATTATTGGAGGGTCGTTACGGCGTCCGGGCAGCTGGCGTCGCTTCGCGCGGTCCGCCTGTGGAGTATCCACCCGTCGAAGGCGTCGAGCTCATAGCGCGCTTCGCATACGCCGCTGCAGCGGCTCGCGCTCTCGATCACGCGCACCATCTTCGAGGCGCCGTCGGGCGCCTCGGTGCGCAGGAAGATCACGACGTGGCTGCCGGCGTGATTGATGGCGTCGCCTTCCTTCAGGGATCCGAACGACGGGACCGGCGCCGGGCAGATCGCCTCGTGCTTCGGGAGCGCCGCCGTCGAGAAGCTGCGACCTCCGCCGCCGCAGGGGTCGATCCCCCAGGAGCGGGCGAGCAGCGCTGAGCAGTCGAGCCCCGCCGTTGCGGTGAAGGGCGCGCCGGGCGTGCAGGAGCTGCCGGGAAGCGGGATCGGGTCTCCGAGCTGCCCGGCCGGCACACCCTCCTTCACCTTGCTGACGAACGTCGCGGGCGTGTCGACGCCGCCGAAATTGTAGGCGAGGCCGCGTAGCTTCGTGCCGGCGGCGATGCCGCGATGGTGCGCCGGCTGCACCCATTTGTGCTCGGCATTTCCGAGCCGCCACAGATAAACCCCCTCATCCTTCGGCGCCGGCGTCATCTGCGCCGCCGGGGTATGATAGTCCCAAGTCTGGTCCAGATACTTGCGGGCTTCGGCGACGATCTGAGGTCCGCTGCGCGCCTGTAGCTTCGCGCCCGCTGGCGTGCGGCTCGGCTCGGCGTCGGCGAACGTCGGCGCCCCGGAGAGATGGCCGGCGGCGAGCGCTTCGGTCGCCATCTCGAAACCGTCCTGCGCGGTCGCATTCGGCACATTCGCCGGAATGATGCTTTTCTTCGCACCCGTGACATAAGGCATCGGGATGCGGTCGAGCCGGAACTGGTCCGAGGCCTCGTCATAGAGCGCGAGGACGAGGTCTCCCGCGGGCAGCACCGCCACGTAGTCGAAGGCGCGCTTCTTGCGGTTCTCGAATGGCACCCGGTAGGCGCCGTTGAGCCGGCCGCGCGGATCGTAGCGGAGCACGGTGACCTTGACGCCGATCTCTCCGGCATGCGCCTTGTCCTTCGGCTGCAACACCTTTGCCAAGACGTAGCGGTTGCCGGCAGCGTCCCGCTCTAGCTCGCGGACGCTGAGCAGCTCAAAGGCGGCGGCGCGGACCGTGAGCGGTCGACCTCGCTCCCACCGGCGCGACGGCACAGCGATGGTACGGTTGTCGACGCGCCGAAGCCGATGGTAGCCGTCACGCGCGGCGTTGTAGGGGCGGACATTCAGGCGGCATCGCGGGCCGAAAGCCCGAGCTCTCGGGATCTCGATCGTGCTTCGCTCGGCCTCGTCGACGATGGACACAGCGTCGCGCGAGCGAACAAGGCGCCACGGCTTGAAATCGCGCGGCATGCCGCAAGACCCGAGCGCCGCCTTCGTTTCCATGTCGTAGGCCTTGATGTCGGCCTTCAGGGGATCGGCCAACACGACGATATTCCGCTGCAGGCGGAACACGTTGCTCGGCCCGGCGCCGTCGACTTCCTGGCGGACCTTGATGATTCCGATCGCCGACGGCTCCTCGGCGAGGACCGGCGCGGGGCCGAGCAGCCGTGCGACCGCCGCAAACGCCATGACCCCGAAGAACCGCCCCATCGTTTAGTCCCTCATTGTGTGATGCCGGCCAGGGTGTCCGGCCGGACCGGCACGGTCAAGTTGCGCAGAATATTCGTCAAACCCGCATCGCCATTTCCGCGGCTTGGTCTTCGCTCAAGGCCGCTCCCTCGGCCATTAGCGCCGTCACGCGGTCCTGCGGCAGGCGGTGCTCAAGCTCCGCGACGACACGGTCGTAGCTTGCAAGCTCCGTGAACTCCCGGCTCGCGGTGCCGGTGGCGTAGAAGGCGACGCCGTAGCCGAGAAGGCGCGCCGCCGCTTCGGTCTCGCCGGAGAGGATCGCAACGAGGGACAGATGCTCGACGATGCGCACGACCGCGGCTCGCCAGCCGAGCGCCCGCGCTTCGCGCAAGCCGGCCAAGGCCGCGAGCTTGGCTTCGCCCACCCGTCCCGCGGCCAAGAGGTAGGAGGCGAGATTGCCGTAACCCAGCGCCAGGAGCCGCGGGTTGTGATGGCCACTGTCGATCATCGCGCGGATCTGGTCGATCGCGGTGTCGACGGCGCCCGCCGCGAACTCAAGCTCGGCGGAGGCGACCTGCGCCGCCGCGACGCCGCGCGTATCGCCGAGCGCCCGGGCGACCGCAGCCGACTGCGCGATCAACGGGCGCGCCGCGGCAAAGTCCTGGACGAAGTATTCGGCGACCGCCATCGACCTGAGGCAGCTCGCCAAATGCTTGCTCTGACCGAGGGGGCGGAGCACCTGCAAGGCTTCATCGAGGAAGGGACGGGCTTCGCCGGTCGTCGTCGGCGTCTCGAGCGCGGCGCCGGCCTTGGCGAGCGCCTCGCCAAGGCCGTGAGGCTCGCCGGCGGTCCGAAAGAGCTCCGCAGCGCGCCGGGCGGGCTCGAAGTTGGTGCGATCGCCATGAGCGCTGTTCGAGGTGCGGCCGAGCCAGAGGCGCGCCGCCGTGCTCGACGGGGTGTCTTCGTCGGCGCGATCGAGCGCCGTCGCGAACCAGCGCTCGCGCTCCGGCAGGAGGGACAGCTCGTCCCATATCCGCACGCTATGGCTCGTCAGCTCGATGCCGAGCTTCGCATCGCCCTCGGGGCCGAACGCCCAATCCAGCGAGGCGCGCAGGTTGTCGAGTTCGGGCTCGTACTTCGCAAGCCACGCCGCGGTCGGGGTCGTCGGCCAGGCAGCGCCCGCTTCGGCGTAGTGCCGGATGAGGTATTCGGCGAGACGGCGGCGGCGTCCGCGCTCGCCGCTCTCCCGCAGCTTGTCGAAGGCGTATTGGCGGACGGTCTCGAGATATTTGTAGCGCGGCTCGCTTCCCGAGAAGTCCGGGACGACGAGGGATTTGTCCATGAGGCAAGACAATAGGTCGAAGACGCTGCCTTCCTCGACGGGGCCGCCGGAAGCAACCCAGGCGGCGGACTCCGCCGTCCAGCCGCCGGCAAAAACCGAAAGTCGCCGCAGCAGCGTCTTCTCGCCTTCGGTGAGGAGGTTGTAGCTCCAGTCGAACAGCGTCCGCAGGGTCTGGTGGCGTGGAAGGGCCGTGCGGCTTCCCCTGACGAGCAGGAGGAAGCGATCGTGCAGGCGGCGAGCCCCTGCGCCGGCATCATCCGCAACTGCGGAACGGCAAGCTCGATCGCCATCGGGATGCCGTCGAGATGCTTGCAGATGTTGGCGACCGCCGGGGCATTGGCGTCGCTCAAGGAGAAGCCGTCGACGGTCGCGGTGGCGCGCTCGACGAACAGGCGAACCGCGCCGTAGCCGAGGGCTTCCGCGGCGGTGATGCCCTCCGTGCGGCTCGGGAAGCTCAGGCTTGGAACCCGATAGGTGCTCTCCCCGTCGATGCCCAGAGGCTCGCGGCTCGTCGCGAGGAGCAGGAGCGAGGGGCACGCGAGCACGAGTTGCTCGGCGAGCCGCGCCGCGGCTTCCACGAGGTGCTCGCAATTGTCGAGGATGAGGAGCGCCTTCTTCTGGCGCAGATACCCGGCCGCGCTGTCGGTCGCCGAGCGGCTGCCCTGCACGGGCACCCCGATCGTGCTGCAGACCGTCTCGGCGACGAGCAGCGGATCCTCGAGCGGGGCAAGCTCGGCGATCCAGACGCCGTCGGGATACTCCTCCAGGAGCGCTGCCCCGACCTCGATCGCGAGGCGCGTCTTGCCGGAGCCGCCGGAGCCGACCAGCGTCACGATGCGGTACTTCGCGAGCCTCGCTCTGACCTCCGCCACGTCTCCCTCGCGCGGCACGAACGAGGTCACGGGCCGCGGCAGGTTGTGGACCTTGGCGTCGAGCGAGCGCAGCGTCGGAAAGCGCGCCGTCAGGCCCGGCGCGACGAGCTGATAGACCTGCTCCGCCCCGGCCAGATCCTTGAGCCGGTGCTGGCCGAGATCGAGCAGGCTCGCCTGCGGCGGCAGCTCGCCGTGAGTCATGTCGGCCGCGGCCGCCGAGATCAGGACCTGGCCGCCGTACGCGATCCCGAGAAGCCGCGCGCAGCGGTTCATGCCCTGGCCGAAGTAGTCGTTGTCGCGCGACTCGGCCGGACCGGCATGGATCGCCATGCGCACCTTGATGCCGCCGACGTCCGAGAAATCCTCGCCGCCGAGCGCCTGCTGCGCGGCAAGCGCCGCCGCAATGGCATCGGAAGGAGAGACGAAGGCGGCATAGAACGCGTCGCCGGCGGTGCGGAACACGTGGCCGCCCGCCCGCAGCAGCGCCTCGCGCACAAGATGGTCGTGGCGGGCCATGGCGACGCGCATGGCTTCGGGCCACGCCTCCCAGCGCTGGGTCGAGCCCTCGATGTCGGTGATCAGGAAAGCGAGAACGCCGCTCGGCAGCGCCTGCCCGGCGCGCGGGGCCGAGGCGGTGTCGAGGACGGCCGGGGAGCCTGGCATGCGCTCTCTTCCGACCCTCATCGAACAGTTCGAGCTAGACCCGATACGTCCGCGCAAGACAGCCGAGGTCACCGCGCGAGACAGTCTTGTCGAGCTTGGACGAGAACCCGTTCCGCGTCCAGGCCTTTCGACCGGATAGAGCATGACGGAATGGGGATCGAACGCGCCGCAGGCTGGTCCTCCCGCCTCGCTCACGCTAGTGGCTCGTGCGGCCGTGCGGCTCGCGGCCGCGCGCGCTTGGGAGAGGGCGAATGGGTCTGAGGATTGCGGTCGGCGGTTTCATGCACGAGACTAATACCTTCGTCGCGAAGCCGACGACCTGGAACGACTTCGTGGAGGCCGGGCCGTGGCCGACGCTGACCATCGGCGAAGGCGTGCTTTCGACCTTCCGGGGCATCAATCTCGCGATCGCCTACTTCATGGATGCGGCCGAGAAAGCCGGGCACGTCATGGTCCCGCTCGCCTGGGGCGGGGCGATGCCGGGCGGCAAGGTCGCGCGCGACGCCTTCGAGCGCATGGCGGGGATCATGGTCGACGGGCTGCGCCGCGAGAAGCCGGACGCGGTCTTCCTCGAGCTGCACGGCGCGATGGTGGCGGAACACCACGATGACGGCGAGGGCGAGCTGCTCGCCCGCGTGCGCGACACCGTCGGCTCTGACGTGCCGATCCTGATGTCGCTCGATCTGCACGCCAACGTCTCGCCCGCGATGGTGGCGGCGGCGGACTTCATTTCCTCGTACCGCACCTATCCCCATGTCGACTGGGGGGCCTCCGGCGGGCGCTGCGCCGAATGGCTCGACCGCGTGCTCGCCTGGAAGCGGCCGGCGCGGGCGCTCCGGCAGGCACCGTTCCTCGTGCCGGTCACCACCGGCTGCACCTATGTCGAGCCGGCGAAGGGGCTGTACGAAGAGCTCGCCCGCATCGAGACCGAGACCGGCGTGCATCTCTCCCTCAACATGGGCTTCCCGCCGGCCGACATCCGCGACGTCGGCCCGAGCGTCACGGCCTATGGCCCGGATCGGCCGGCGGTCGACGCCGCCGCCGACCGTCTGTTCGCGGCGCTCGTCGCGGCCGAGCCGGGCTTTGCCGCCCACCGCCCGCTGCCGGTCTATGACGCCGTGCGCGAGGCCCTTCGCGTTGCAGGAACCGCGACGCGACCGGTCGTTCTCGCCGACACGCAGGACAATCCCGGTGCCGGAGCACCCTCGAACACCACCGGCCTCATCGCCGAACTCCTGCGCCAGGGCGCCGAACGGGCGATTGTCGGCATCGTGCACGACCCCGCCGCGGCCGCGGCCGCGCATGCGGCGGGCCTCGGCGGAAGCCTCGCCACCCTCGGCGGGGGCGGGGAGGGGCCCGGCCAGGAGCCGCTTGCCGGACCGTGGCGCGTCGCCGCTTTGAGCGACGGGCGCTTTCGCGGCACCTCGCCGATGCTGCGCGCCGCCGTCGCGACCATGGGACCGACGGCGCTCCTCGCGAAGGGCGGTGTCGAGGTGCTGGTCGCGACGATCCGCCAGCAGCCGATCCACAAGGAGACCTTCTCCCATCTCGGCGTCGACCTCGCGTCCCGCGCCGTCATCGGGCTGAAGAGCTCGGCGCATTTCCGCTCTGGTTTCCAGGACATCGCCGAGCGGGTGATCGTCTGCCTCGCGCCCGGCGTGAACCTGGAAGATCGGGCAAGCTTCGCGTTCACGAAGATCCGCCCGGGGGTGCGGCTGCGCCCGAACGGCTGAGTCACAGCTTCACGCCCTCGATGTAGCCGCGGTTCCAGGTCGGGCTGATCAGGATCTCGTTCATGCACACGGTCACAGGCAGGCGAGCGACGAAGAGGATGGTCTCGGCGAGGTCCTCGGACTGCAGCATGCGCGCCTTGTCCTCCGGCGTGACCGGCACCGGGCGCTTGTCGAGGATCGGGGTCGCGACCTCGCCGGGGCAGATGCAGCACGAGCGGATGCCGTGCCGGCACTCCTCCTGGTTCAGGCTCTCGCTGAGCGCCACGAGCCCGTGCTTCGCCGCGGAGTAGGCAGGCCCGGTGAGCCGCGACACGTAGCGCCCGGCCCAGGACGAGATGTGGATGATGAGCCCGCCCTTTTGCGCCCGCATCATAGGCAGCACGGCGGCGCAGGCGTAGAACGGGCCCGAGAGGTCGGCCTCGACGACCGTGTCGAAGCCCTCCGGATCGACCTCGCGCCAGCTGCGATTCTTGACGTTGACGCCGGCGCTGTTGACGAGGATGTCGCAGCGGCCGAACTCCTCCTCGATGCGCTTCGCCACCGCCCGCACCTGCACGGCGTCGCGCATGTCAGCGGGCTGGACGAGCGCGGTGCCGCCGGCGGCGCGGATCATGCCGGCGGTCTCCTCCAGCGGCTCGGTTCGCCGCCCGCTCAGGACCAGCCTCGCGCCGGCCTTGGCGAGAGCGACCGCCCCGGCCTGGCCGATGCCGGAGCCTGCTCCGGTAACCCAGGCGACCTCGTCGGTAATCGAACGGAACATGTTTCCTCCGGTGTCTTGTGCGCGGCAACTTCGCGCCTCCTGGCGGGCTTGTGAAGGCTCGCCCGGCTTGCACCGGCTGAAGGAAACCGCATCTTGCCGGGAGTTCGCCCGAGGGATTGCGATGCGCCGCCTGATGCTCCTCCGCCACGGCAAGGCAACTTCTCCGGACGCGACGAAGGACATGGATCGCCCGCTCGCGGCGCGCGGCCGCGAGGCCGTGCCCCGGATTGCGGCGCATCTTGCCGATGAGCAGCTCTTTCCCGACCTCGCCCTCGTCTCCCCGGCGCGGCGCACGCGCGAGACCTGGGAGCTTGTCGAGCCTGCGCTCGGCCCAGTGCCGGCGCGCTTCGAGCCGCCCATCTACGAGGCACCGCCCGAGCGCCTGCTCGGCGTCATCCGCGAGGTTGAGCCGGCGGTCCGTACGCTCCTCCTCGTCGGCCACAATCCCGGCTTCGAGGACTTGGCGAGACTCCTCGTCGGCCATGGCGACCGCTACGCCTTCGCCCGCATGGCGAAGAAATATCCGACCGCCGGGCTCGCCGTGATCGATTTCGACATCGAGGATTGGGCAGCCGTGAAGCCGGGCAGCGGCCGCCTCGACCGGTTCGTCACGCCGAAATCGCTTGGGCAGGACGAAGACGATTGAGCGCCTGAACCGATCGCCCGGCGGTTCGTTCTCGACGAGTGCAACGCCGCGCCGCAAGGGGTATTGTTTCACGCCGACCAGGTGACTGCCGTGATCGAGTTCCTTCTCGCGCCGCTCGCGCTCGTGCTTGCGAGCGGACCGACCTTCGAGCGCGCGCTCGCGGCGGCGGCCGAGCTGCGGCTTCGCGCCGGGGCTGCCGTGGAGCGCCCGGCCGAGCCGCCGCACGCGACCTACCTCGCGGCCGATCGCGCCGTCAGCAACTGGCGCGCCGAGGCGCTGCACGACCTGCAGCCGCGGCCCGTCTCGGCGATGGCGGTGCTGCTCAATGTCGAGCGGCCGGTCGTCACCCGCTGCGTCAAGCTCAACAACTATTGGTGCATCAAGCGGGCGCGCTGGAACGGCGAGATCGGCCATGACGACGAAGGCCATGTCGGCTTCGCCAGCGCCGACCAGGGCGCCGACGCGGCGGTGACGCTGCTGCGCCGCTACTATCTCGACTTCGGCCGCAAATCCGCCCTCGATATCGTCCGGCGCTGGGCGCCGGCCGAGTGCCGCGGTGGGCCGTCGCTCTCGCTCTCGGTTCTGGCGGTGAGGGGCATCGGGCAGACCCTAAGAGCGCGCTGGCTCGCGGCCCAGCGGGCAAGGACCGCGAAGCCCGCGTCCGTCCCGGTCGCTTCGGCGGGCAAGAAGGCGGCGAGCGCCAGGGCGGCGGCGCGGCCTGCCACCGGCCCGCGCGTATCCGTCGTTCCGCTGCGCCCGCTTCCGAGCTTCCGCGTGCCCGACATCGCGGTCGGCCTCGGCGAGCGCCGGGTCACGACCGTCTCGGCCGCGCGCGCGCCTGCGCCCCGGCGCCGTCAGCCGACCCCGGCCTCGGTCGCCGCGGCGACGCGCGCGAAGGATCCGCGAGCGGCACCGGTTCAACTCGCGCCGGCCAAGGCGATAGCTCCGGTGGCGCCGGTTCGGGTCGCGAGCGCGGCGCCGGCTACCTCCTGCAGTCCCGACGAGGGGCGCATCCGCAACTACGCGGCCAGGATGGTGCAGGGCCTCGACCTCGGTCCGGGCGACGACCTCAAGCTCTTCGCGGCCGACGGCACGCCGCTGCCGAACCTGCCGCGCGTGATGCTGGCGATGTCGGCGGTCGAGCTCGGCGTGTTGAGGGCCAGCATGGAGTTGATCGAGGCGGCGATCGGCCGCGCCGCGCCGCGGCAGCAGGCGAGCGCGGCGCTCGACCGCGCCGAGCCGGAGCTGCCCGCACCCTGATCGGCGCCGCTTGCGCGCGCGCTCCGGCGCGCCCACCTTGGCCGGAATGTCCTTTCGCGTTCTTTCCTTCGAAAGTCCCGCCTCGTGTCCTTCCTGACCGGCATCGCCGCGCGGGCCGGCGTTACGGCGCAGACGCTTTGGGATGCAGGCAGCCAGCTCCTGCAGCCCTCGCTTCGGCTCGGCGTCACCGGCCTGGCGCGCTCCGGCAAGACCGTGTTCACGACCGCGCTCGTGCATCACCTGGTCGAGGGCCACGCGCTGCCGGCGCTGAGGGCCTCGGCGCAGGGCCGCATCCGCCGCGCCCGCCTCGATCATCAGCCCGACGACGTCGTGCCGCGCTTTCCCTATGAGGAGCACGTCGCGGCGCTCGTGAAGGAGCGGCGCTGGCCGCGCTCGACCGAGCGCATCGGCGAGCTTCGGCTCGACATCGAATACGAGCGCGCGGCGGGCTGGCGGCAGGGGCCGGCGACCCTCTCGCTGGACATCGTCGACTATCCGGGCGAGTGGCTGCTCGACCTCGCTCTCATCGACGCCGACTACCGCGACTGGTCGCGGCGCACGATCGAGGCGAGCCGCAGGCCGGCGCGCGCCGCGCTTGCCGCGCCTTGGCACGAGAGCCTCGCCGCCCTCGATCCGTCGGGATCGGCCGACGAGATGGTGGCGGAGCGCGCGAGCGAGGCGTTCAAGACCTACCTCGCGGCGCTGCGCGCCGGACCCGAGGCGGTCGCGACGACGCCGCCGGGACGCTTCCTGATGCCGGGCGACCTCGCCGGCTCGCCGGCGCTGACCTTCGCGCCGCTCGAGCTTTCGCCCGACCGGCCGAGCGCGCCGAAGACGCTTGCGGCGCTGATGGAGCGGCGCTTCGAAGCCTACAAGACGCATGTCGTGCGGCCGTTCTTCCGCGATCACTTCCAGCGCATCGACCGCCAGATCGTGCTCGTCGAC
>DAINQO010000050.1:0-17711 GCA_036742625.1 Microvirga sp. | reverse complement strand
GTCGTCGCCGACATGAGCTACATGCTGAACAAGGTCGTCGAGGAAGGCACCGGCAAGCGCGCCATGCTCGACGGCGTCAAGGCCGGGGGCAAGACCGGCACCACCAACGCCTATCGCGACGCCTGGTTCGTCGGCTTCACCGGCAACCTCGTCGGCGCGGTGTGGATGGGCAACGACGACCATACCTCGACCAACAAGATGACCGGCGGCTCCGTGCCGGCGATGCTCTGGCGCGAGGTCATGGCCTACGCCCACCAGAACATCGAGCTGAAGCCAATCCCCTATCTCGGCACGCCGGGGCCGGAGGTCGCTCGCGCCGCCGCAAGCGGCGCCCAGGGCGGCGTGGTGCAGCTCGGCCAGCCGACCTCGGGCGCGCTGTCGCGGCGCTCCTTCGAGGTGCTCGGCGGCATCGGCGCGCTTCTGAAAGGCGCCGAGCGTCCCGTCGCGCCGCTCTCGACCCTGCCGGGCTCGGCCCGCGCCGCCGCTGACCTGCCGTCCGCGACCGGCGGCACGCGCGCGGTCGGCGGGCGCATCGCCCTGCCCTAGCCGAAGCCGCGCGCCCCGGTGTACGTCGATCGTCTGCCCAGCGCCTCCGGCATGCGCCGCGCGAGCCGGGAGCGGCTTTCGGAGCGCCGCCCTGCCGCGCGCGCCGCGGCGTCGGCGGTCCTCGTCGTCTATGCGCTTCTGCTGGCCGCCGGGCTCGGCCTGTCGAGCGCCTATCGGATGACCGGGGGCGACTATCCCTTCGGCGCGGTGCGCTCCGGCGCCTGGACGGTGTGGCCGCGCGCCGGCTCGCGCGACGCCGATCCCTATACGCGCGCCGTGAACGCGCGCACCGGCGGCATTCCGCTCGGGGTCGGCGAAGGCCTCGTGCTGCGCGCCGCGGCGGACGACGCCGGCCGGGCCCTCGACGCGCGCTGCACCTATCGCCTCGGCACGACGGCGCCGCAGGCGCGCTATTGGACGCTCGCCCTCTATGACGAAACCGGCCGGCCGGTCGAGACGCCGCTCGGTCGCGCGAGCTTCTCGTCGGCCGAGATCCTCCGCGATGCGAATGGCAGCTTCACGCTCGTGCTCTCGCGGGAGGCGCAGAGCGGCAACTGGCTGATGATGCCGGAGGCCGGCGCCGTGAACCTCGTCATGCGGCTCTACGACAGCCCGGCCTCGTCCGGCGCGGCGGCGCTCGACGCCCGCAGCCTGCCCTCGATCGTGCGGCTGGAGTGCAGCTCGTGACGCTGCGGTCGCAGTTCCTCCTCGCGACCATCTGCGCTTTCGTGCTCGCCGGGATCGTCCACCTCGCGACCGTGCTCGCGATCCCGCATCTCGCCGAGAAGGACGCCTTCTCGCGCCTGCGCGCGACGCTCTCGACCGACCGCTCCGAGATCGTCGCGGCGCCCGGCGACCAGGGCACCTGGCTGCCCTACCCCGACCCCGGCGTGGCGCTCTCGACCTGCGCCTACACGCTGGACGAGGGGCCGGTGCGCGTCTCGGCCCGCACCGGGGCGCTGTTCCAGTCGCTGTCGCTCCACGCCCGCACCGGTGGCGTGTTCTTCGCCATCACCGACCGGGCGGCGATCCGCGGCGCGCTCGATCTCGTCGTGATGACGCGCCGGCAGCTCGATGAGGCGCTCGCGAGCGAAGACCCGGACGAGCCCTCGCGCGACGTGCGCATCGTCTCACCGGCCCGGGAAGGACTTGTCGTGGTGCGCGTGCTCGCGATCTTCCCGAGCCAGCGCGGCGAGGCGACCGAGGCGGCGAAGGCCGTCTCCTGCACGATCGACCGGGAATAGTCAGTCCTTCGCGACGATCGCCGCCGGCGTGGTGCTCTCGACAAGCGCCGGCGCGGCAAGCGCCGCCGGCACCCCGCAGGTCGCGACCTCCCACGGGCCGCCGGGCAGCGTGTCGATCGCGCCGCGATGCGCCTCGAGCTTCGCGAGCGCCCGCTCGGTCGCGATGCCCTCGCCCTGCGGCGCCTCGATGAAGAGGTGCTGGAGCGCATAGGCATAGGAGACCTGGCGCCGTCCGATCTCGACTCTGATCCAGGCGATCAGGCAACGGTTCTCGGCGACGCGCGACGCGGCGTTGCGCGCCTCCTCGGTCGTCAGATCCTGCACCCAGCCGAGCGCCTTGATGCGGACCGCGTCGGCCTGGACGACTCGCGCCGCGATGATCGCGAAGGGGTCGATGAGCTTCGCATCGGCGATCGCGTCCTCCGACAGACGCCGGTAGCGCGAGCCCGGCGAGGCGCCGCCGTCGCGCATCAGCGCCCCAAAATAGCTCGCGCGATCGTTGCGCCCGAAGGACATCGGCAGGCTGCGGGTCGCGACGAGCTCGCCGAGCCGGCGCTCGAACCAGGCGCGCTCATGAGCCGGCATCAAGAATCGCCAGGCGCGGCGGCGCAGTTCCTGCTCGTCGTCGGTGAAGACATAAGGCGACACCGGCTCGGCGCGGATGCGAGCCGCAAGCGAGCCCGTGGCCGGGAGCGCCAGATCATTCCAGAGGGAGGGACGGGGCCGGCCGAAATCGCCGGTTTCGACGCAAGCCCCGGCAAGGAGGCCGATGAGGATCGGTGCGACGGCGCCGCCGCTCGTGCGGGCGAGGCGCGGCGATCTCGCGTTGGGAGCCTTACGAACGGCGGCGGGGCCGGCCGGCTTTCGAGTGCCCGCTCGATACGGGCGAAGGCTCGAGGTTCGGCGCGAAGGACCGCTCATATCGGACACCGGTGAAGAGAAGGATCTCGCCACGCGGCTCGTCGGCCCGAAGGGCCGGACGCGATGGCCGGCAGGCGGAGCCAGGGAACGGAATCACCGCTCCTGTCGATAGCTGGGTTTCGCCCATGACTCCTTCCTCCAATCCTGCCGGTCGGCCGGAAGCTCGCGCTCTCGAGGCCAAGCAGAATACGCCGTGGTTAACAGATCGTTTCCGGTCGGCGGACGATCCGACGAATCCGATCGGGTGTGGATTCAAAGCACACGGCCGCGCTTGCGTTCCCTGCGCTGGCGCACATGACGCGCCGCCCCGTGGTTAATCCCTCGCTAATCGGATCTCGATAATCTTACCCATCCCTTTCCCTTCAAGCCTTGGACGGGTTGCGTATGTCCGGCTCCGCCCTGTCCGATCTCACCAGCCTGATGGCGCTCGGGCGCGAGCGCGATCTCGACATGCGTCCGGTGCTGCTGCGCGTGCAGACCGACCTCTTCGTCACGGCGCGACACCGCGACCGCGCGACGATCATGGCCTTCGAGGCGCTTGCGGTCGGGCTTCTCGCCGCGATCGACGACGACACCGCCGCGATCATCGCCCGCAAGCTTGCACCCGTGGCAGAGACGCCCGAGAGCGTGCTCCTGCTTCTGGTGCTGCGCGGCGGCGAGACGCGGCGCGCCGTCATCGAGCAGGCGCCGGCCTTGAGCGAGCTGATGATCGCGGCCGCGACCGGCGACGGCGCCGACCTTTCGGTCTTCCTCGCGGCGCGCCACGGGCTTACCGCGCCCGAGGTCGCCGAGCTCGTCGCGCGCGACGACGCCGCGGTCGACCTCGCGCTCGCCCGCAACCCGCATCTCAACGTCACGGGCACGACGCTCGACGTTCTCGTCGACCGGGCGCGCCTTCGTCCGGCGCTCGCCGCGGCGCTTCTCGAACGCGACGACCTTCCGGCCGGGCATCAGGCGGCGCTCTACCTTTCGGCCCCGGAGGGCCGGCGTGCGGCGATCCGCGCCGGCGTCGCGCCGCTCGCAAGCGCGCGCGGACATGGGTTCCGCGCCGCCGCCGCGCCGGACTGCGCCGAGCTCGTCCGGCTCGCAGCGGCCGGCGCCGGCCTCGAGTTCGGCGCCGAGCTCGCCGCGATGCTGCGCCTCGACCCCGCGCCGCTCTGGAGCTTTAACCGCGAGGCGCGCCACGACCTCCTGCCGCTCGCCTTGCTTGCGGCGGGCGTCGGCGAGGAGGACACGGTCCGCATCCTCTTGACCCTCGATCCCGCGATCGCGCTCTCGGTCGCGACAGTTTTCCGTCTCGTGCGCCTGTTCCGCGAGACCGAGCGCCCGACGGCGGTCTACCTCGTCGAGGCGATCCTCGGGGCCGCGCGCGCGCCGCACTCGGGGCGCCATGTCCCGGTGAGCGCGCCTGAGAGCGAGCGCTTCGCGCCGGCGCTGCCGACACGCCGCGCCCCGGTTGCCCGTCAGGACGGCGAGCGCAGCGCCGCTAGAGCGCGATGACTTCTCGTCGAGTCGTCATCCCGCTGTACCTCTTTGTTTGAGCATGATCTTTTCCGAAAACCGGTAACCACTTTTCGGGATCATGCTTTAGATAGAACGGCCGCCCGAGCTCCCCTCCTCGGCCGCGAGAGCGAGGAAATGCCGGCCGGCCCGGTCCTCGATCTCGACGAGCCAGAGATCGGAGTCGAACCTCAGCTCACGGCGCATGCGCTCTTCGACGTCGGCGGCGGGAACGTCGGTGACGACCGGCGCGAACAGGCGTTCGCCGCGTCCTTCCTCGACGAGCGCCTGCGGCGCCGGGCCGTAGAGGCTCGCCGTGCCGTCGAGTCGGTCGACCTTGACGAAGATCGAACCCGATTCGGCCGAGCCGCGCCGCCGCAGCACCGCGTCGACGCCTTCGACGGCGCAGCGGCGCAGATGCGCGGCGACCCAGAAATCCGAGCGGAGGCGGCTCAAGCGCGCCCCGCTATTCGATCGGCATGCCGGCCTGGGCGGAAAGCTCGCGGGTCGTGCGCGAATTGAGGTCGCCGGTCACCGGCAGGCGCCGGTCGCGCTCGAACTTCTCGATCGCCTGCCGGGTGCCGGGACCGATCGCGCCGTCGCTCTTCAGCGTTCCGTAGCCGAGCTTGGTCAGCGCTCTTTGCGCCGCCGCCACCTTCGCGGATGCGTCCTTCGCGACGCTCGCCGGATCGACGCCGCGGATCAGGTCGCCGATCGGATCGCGGCTCGCGGGCTTCGCTGCCGGAGACGCGACGGCAGCCGGCGCCGGCGCCGCCGGTATGGCGACTTCCGGCGGACGCGCCGGCGGAAGCGGCGCCGGCACGAGGACCGGGCGCCGGAGCGCCGGCTCGGCGCGCGGGAAGAGCGGAGCGGGATGACGGGTCGTCTGCCATGCGAGCGCATTCAAGGCGACGGCGGCGCAGGCGGCAAGCACCACGAGCGTGCCGAGCACGAGCGCCGGCCGGCGAACCGCGAACAGGAGCGCGGCTTTCAGCGCCGAGCCGAGACGCACGGCGAAGCGCTTCCCGCTCCCGGCCAACGGTGCGGCGCCGGTCGTCATGAAATCGCGGCCCGAGCGGGCGGCCAAAGCCTCGCGCAATTTATCTCACCCCCATCTTGAGCAGGCTGGCCGTCGCCGGGCGGCGCGCGACCGCGTGCACGCTCGCACGGCTGCCGCGGCGTGTGCCGCCGCGGCAGTCGATCGGCAGACTGACCGTCACTGCGGTGCCGTCGCCGTCGGCGCTTTCGATGGTGAGCTCGCCCTGGTGGAGCCCGACGAGGCCGCGCACCACCGACAGCCCGAGGCCGGTGCCTTCGTGGCTGCGGCTGTAGGCGGAGCCGGCCTGGAAGAAGGGGTCGCCGAGACGCGGCAGATCCGCTTCCGCGATGCCGATGCCGGTGTCCGCCACCGCGAGCTCGATGCGGTCGTGCCGGCGCTGCACGGAGACGCTCACCCGTCCGCCCTTCGGCGTGAACTTCACGGCGTTGGACAGGAGATTGATCAGGATCTGCCGGCAGGCGCGGCGGTCGGCGACGAGCTCCGGCAGATCGCGCGCGATATCGCGGGTGAGGAGGATGCCGGCCTGCTCGGCCTTCAGCTGCATGAGGTCGCAGCAGCCGTGCACCACCGCCGCGATCTGGAACGGCTCCGGCACGACGTCGAAGTTCCCGGAATCGATCTTCGACATGTCAAGCAGCGTGTTCACCACGGCGAGGAGATGCAAGCCGGAGGCGTGGACGATCTCGGCGTATTCGCGCCGCCGCTCGGCCGGAGCCTCGAGCGCACCGGTCGCTGCGAGCATCTCGGAGAAGCCGATGATGGCGTTGAGCGGCGTGCGCAGCTCGTGGCTGACGGTGGCGAGGAAACGCGCCTTCGACTCGTCCGCCTCTTCGGCGTCGCTGCGGGCGCGCTCGAAATCCTCCGCTCGGCGCTTGTGGTCGGTGACGTCGCGGGTCACTGCGACGACGGCGTACGCGCCCGTTGCGCCCGCCTCGGCGTCGATGCGGTGGGCGCGCGTCTCGACCCAGATCACCCGGGCGGGGTGCCGGTCCTCGCGCCCCTCGGAGGCTTCGAGATGGAGCCGGAATTCGAGCGCGACCGGCCGATCAGCGAGGGCTGCGTCGCTGATCGCCTTGAGGAAAGCCGGGCGGTCGGAGACGTGCACGCGATTGAGGAGCCCGCGCCCGACGAGGCATGAGGGCGCGATGCCGAGGAGCTTCGTCGACGCGGGGCTCGCCTTGACGACATGCCCGTTGCGATCGTGCCAGGTGACGAGATCGTCGATCGCCTGCAGGAGCGAGCGCTCGCTGGCATCGCGCAGGCGCGCGGCCGTCCGCCGGTGCATCTCGACCCGGCAATGCTCGACCGCGAGCGTCGCGGCGTGCGCGATCGCCGTGATGGCGAAGACCGGCATCGCCACCGCCGCCGGCCACGGCTCGACCGCGGGCCGGATGCCGGCGGCTTCGAGAGCCGCGAGAAAGAGCGCCGAAAGCCCGGCGATGGCGCTCGCCGCGAGCGCCGCACGGCGCGACCCGGAGAGCAGCGCTTCGAGCGGCACCGCCACGAGCCACACCGCCGCCCCCGCCGACACGCCCCCGGACGTGGCGGCGATGCAGACGACGAGGCCGGCGAGCGATGCGGACGAGATCGCATGCGCGAGCGCCAGGCGTCCGCTGCGCGACAGCACGATCGCCGCCGCGACCGGCGCGACGAGGCAGATCATCGCCACGTATTCGGGCCCGGACGGGACGCCGCGGATGAGAAGGTAGAGCGGCAGAAGGCAGAGCGCGATCGCGCCGACGGTCATCCGGCTCGCGATGAAGCGCTCATGGCGAGAGCGCTCGACCGGGTGGTTCTTGGCGCAATCGTGCACGAGCCCGGACAGGCGCGCTTCGATCGCCGAGATGGCCTCGCTGATACGCAAACTCAACTGCGACGGTTGACCCGTGCGCCCCTCGCCTCTCCGCCGTTTACCCTGCCACAGGGCGCTTAAGTGAACCCTAAGGCGAGGCGCCTGAAGCGCTCTTCGGAAGGCGTCGGTGCACGCCCGCCGCCCGGGACGTGAGCCCCGTAAAGCTCCGCTAACCAGCATTCTAGCGAAAGCGTTTACGCTGGCTTCATTCTCGCCGCGGCGCCGCGAGAGCCGCGATCGGGCGTTCAGAAAGAGCGGCTAGGAATGAGCCTTGCCATTGGAAGCGCTTGACCGGGCGATGTTGGTTCTACTGCGCATCATCCTGACCGTCGGCGTGCTGTTCTGGTATTCGCCGCTGCGCGCGCCCTCTCCTTGGGAGAAGCCCGGCGAGGCTCGGCCGGCGGCGGCGCAGGACGGGCCGGACGGCTTCGGCCCGTCGAGCTTCGAGCGAGTCGGCCGCGTCATCCGGGCTTGGGAGATGCTGCCCGACGAGGACCGGGACACGGTGCTGCGGAGCGTCGTGCGGTCTCTGCCGCCGATCGCCGCACCGCGCAAGCCGGCCGATTAGCACCGCGCGGCAAAGCTCGCGCCCGGGCGCGCGGCCCCCTATATTCCGGCCATGCTGCCGCCGGTCGAGGAAATCCTGTCGAATTTCGAGCTCCTCGACGATTGGGAGGAGCGCTACCGCTATCTGATCGAGCTCGGGCGGATGATGCCGCCGCTCCCTGACGAGGCCCGCACCGATCAGAACAAGGTGATGGGCTGCGCGAGCCAGGTCTGGCTCGAGACCCGCGTCGAGCGCCGCGACGGCGATCCCGTCCTGCGCCTGCGCGGCGACAGCGACGCCCATATCGTGCGCGGTCTCATCGCGCTGCTGATCGCGCTCCTCTCCGACCGGCCGGCCGCGGCGATCGCGAAGACCGAGCCGCAGGATACCTTCCGGACGCTCGGCCTTGCCGAGCACCTCACGCCGCAACGCTCGAATGGCCTGCGCTCGATGGTCGAGCGCATCAAGCGCGACGCCCGCGCCGTCGCCGCAAGCGTGCACTAATCGTTCGAGCGCGGGAGCTTACGGCGACGCGACGCTCCGCCACGCCGTGACGCCGCGCGAGCGAGCCGGAACCGCGGGCCTCGCGGGCGAGCCCGTAGTGATCGGCGAGGCGGGCGAGCGCGAGCCTCGCGATGACCTTGCCCGAGCGCACCGGCCAGCCGCGCGCCCGCTCGATCTCCGCGAGACCCGTCAGGAAGCCGCAGAGATCGATGAGGAGATCGGCGAAATCCGAACCCACCGCCTCGAGCGCCCCGACGACGCGCTGCCGCGCCGCGACCGCGCTGTCGGTCGACGACGCCGGATCGCGCGGAGCGCCGCGGGCCTTGTCGGAGACGGCTGCGTCCCAGTTCGCGGTCACCCGAGGCAGCATGGCGGCAAGCGTCAGATCCAGGCGCAGGCGCTCTCCGGCCTGGTGGCGGGCTTCGTCGATGAGCGGCGCGCCGCTCGCATCCTTGCGGCGGCGAAGCCAATCGAGCGGACTTTCCGAGGCGTCGAGCGTGACCGCGGCGCTGCGGCCCTCGAAGGCGATTCGCGCCCCGATGAGATCCTGGTGCTGTGCCGGGAAGGCGAGGTCCGGGGGCGCCGTCTGCCGGCGCCGGCGCGCAACGCCGACGCGCGAGATGCAGAAGCGCCGGCCGGCTCCGGCGCCGCTTGGTTCGACGAGATCGCGGCGCACGAGCTCGTCCGCCGCCGAGATCGGAAACCGGCCGCCGCCGAGCGACACGCCGGCGCTCTCCTGGCGCACGATGACCGTCCCCTCCGCGACCGGGTCGGCGATCGCATACGCCCCGCCGCCCTCGAGCGCCCGCAACAGCCGCGCCGCCTCCCGCGACAGGTCGAGGCCTGCCGTCCGCTCCGATCCGCCCGTCTTCTCCGCCGCTTTCGTCGCCATCTGATCGCTTCCCACGCCGGCCGCTCCGGCTAAGGATAACGATCCTATATGCTTTTCTTCCTCTGTCAACGCCGATCTAGAACGGCGGCCGAAAGAACGTCTTCGTCGCGCCGACGGCCGAGCCAGTCAGGCCGCGCTGGTAGGCGCGGTGGTAAACCGTCATCTTGGCGGCCAGCGGATGGACGGTATAGACGCCGAACTTGAAGTAATAGCCCTCGGCAACCCGGTAGCCGATCGGCCCGTCGTACCTGATGAACCGGGCCCAGGGCCCTGCCTTGCAGCCGGCGTCCAGGAAGGCGCACGTCTTCTCGCGCCGCCAGCCGATGACGCTGCCGTTCTGCTCGGGCGACCACACGATCCGGTAGACGTAATCGTAGAATGCGCCGAGCGCGTAGTCCGGATCCTGGAAGAGAACGATGCCGTCGCCGCGGCCCTGCGATGCTTCGTAGACCGGATCGTTCCACAGCGTCACCGTGAAGACGCCGTCGATCAGCCGATGGGCGAGAGGCGGCCGCCGGTGCGGCGCCCCGAGCGGCATCTGCTCATGCCATTGCGCGAGCACCACCCGGTAAGGAGAGGCGCTCGGGAAATCGCGCGGCACCAGCGTCGAGAAGCGATACCAGACCTCTTGGCCGTTCGCGGCGTCGAACATGTCGCGCAGCTCGGCCCGGCGGCCTTGATTGATCTCCGGCGCGTCGGGCGCGATCTCGAAACGGAGCACGGAAATGCCGTTCGCGTTCGGGAAGGTGATGACCCGCGCCGAATCGCAGTCGGCGAGGCGGCGAAGGCTCACGCCCGGAATTTTCTTGATGTCGCATTTGACGGATTCTTCGTTGGCCTCGACCGGCACCCCCTGGACGACGAGGGTCGTCCGGGCGCGCGGCGGATCGGCTTCGACCGCCGCGGCCGGCGCCAGCGCCAGGAGCGCGAAGAGCGCGATCGAAACACGCGAAGTTCGTGCGCAGGCGATCGCGCGGGTCATCATGTTCCAATCTGCAGTGTGCGCGCAGGCTTGCGCGACGCGCCGCCCCACGCCCGGGCGGCGGATGGCAAGCTGAGCAGTTGTAGTATCTTTCCCTCAGGCTTGTGAAGAGAAGCCGTCGGAGCGCGGTTAGCGATTCGCGGGTCGGCGCGCCGCGGTGCCTTAAGGCTGCTTCACCGGCACGCCCCAGATGTCGCCGGCGTACTCGCGGATGGTGCGGTCGGACGAGAACCAGCCGATCCTGGCCGTGTTGAGGATGCTCATGCGCCACCAGGCCTTGGGATCGGACCACATCAGGTCGACATGGCGCTGCGCTTCCCAATAGGCGTCGAAGTCGGCCGTCACCATGAAGCGGTCCCGGTGCGTGAGCTCCTGGATCAACGGCCGGAAGCGATCGGGCTCGTCGGGGGAGAAGACGCCGTCTTCAAGGCTCTCCAACGCGGCCGCGAGACGAGGCGTCGTCGCGATCGTGACCGGTGCGTGGGCGCCTTTGCGCCCCCACGCCTCGACCTCGTCGGCGCGGAGCCCGAAGATCACGATGTTGTCGTGGCCGACGCGCTCGCAGATCTCGATGTTCGCACCGTCGAGCGTCCCGATCGTCAGCGCGCCGTTGAGCGCGAGCTTCATGTTGCCGGTGCCGGATGCCTCCATGCCGGCGGTCGAGATCTGCTCGGAGAGGTCGGCCGCCGGGATGATCGCCTCGGCGAGGCTGACGTTATAGTTCGGCAGGAACGCGACCTTCAATCGGCCGCGCACGTCGCGGTCGTCGTTCACGACCCGGGCGACGTCGTTCGCGAGCTTGATGATGAGCTTCGCGCGGGCATAGCTCGCCGCCGCCTTACCGGCGAAGATCTTCACCCGCGGCTGCCAGTCCCGGCGCGGCTCGGCCTTGATCGCCTGGTAGAGGGCGATGGTCTCGAGGATGTTGAGGAGCTGGCGCTTGTATTCGTGGATGCGCTTGATCTGCACGTCGAACAGGGCGGCCGGATCGACGCTGACCTGAAGCCGCTCGGCGATCAGCCGCGCCAGGCTTTCCTTGGCGGCTCGGCGCTGGGCGGCGAAGCGGTCCTGGAAAACGGCGTCGGCCGCCAGCGGCTCGATCCGGCGCAGCGCCTCGGGATCGTCGAGGATCTCCGGTCCCGCCGCCTCGGCGAGGAGGTCGCGCAGGCGCGGGTTTGCCTGATGCAGCCAGCGCCGGAAGGTGATGCCGTTGGTCTTGTTGACGATGCGGTCCGGATAGAGCGCGTGCAGGTCCTTGAAGACGGTCTTGCGCATGAGCTCGGTGTGAAGCGCCGAGACGCCGTTGACCTTGTGCGAGCCGAGGAAGGCGAGGTGCCCCATGCGCACGCGCCTCTCTTGCGTCTCGTCGATCAGGGACACGGCCGCGACGGCGCCGGCGTCCAGCGGCCCGGCCCGCTCCGCGAGCTGCTCCAGGTGGAGCCAGTTGATCAGGTAGATGATCTGCATGTGGCGCGGCAGCAGCCGCTCCAGCATGGCGACCGGCCAGGTCTCGAGCGCTTCGGGCAGGAGCGTGTGGTTGGTGTAGCTGAGGGTCTGGGTGGTGATCGCCCAGGCTTCCTCCCAGGGCAGCCCGTGCTCGTCGACGAGGAGCCGCATGAGCTCGGCGACCGCGATCGCCGGATGGGTGTCGTTGAGCTGGATCGCCGACTTCTCGGCCAGGCTGCTCAGGGTTCCGTATTGCTGCAGATGCCGGCGCACCAGGTCCTGCAGCGACGCCGAGGTGAAGAAATACTCCTGGCGCAGCCGCAGCTCCTGGCCCGCCATCGTGGCGTCGCTCGGATAGAGGACGCGCGAGATCGCCTCGGCGCGAGCCCGGTGGGCGAGCGCGCCGACATAGTCGCCGAGGTTGAAGGTCTCGAGCTGCAGCGGGTCGGCGGCGCGCGCCGACCACAGCCGAAGGGTGTTGACGTGGCGGCCGCGCCACCCGACCACCGGCGTATCGTAGGCGGCCGCGAGCACGGTCTCCGTGGGCTGCCAGATGCGCTTGATGACGCCGCCCTCGGCGACATGCTCGACCGAGCCGCCGAAGCGGATCGGGTAGACCACCTCGGGGCGCTCGAACTCCCAAGGGTTGCCGCCGGCGAGCCAATCCTCCGGCAGCTCGTGCTGCCGGCCGTCGACGACGGTCTGGCGAAACAGGCCGTAATCGTAGCGGATGCCGTAGCCGTAGGCCGGCACCTCGAGGCTAGCCAGGCTTTCCATGAAACAGGCGGCAAGCCGCCCGAGGCCGCCGTTCCCGAGCGCCGCGTCCGGTTCGGTCTCGCGGACGCGTTCGAGGTCGACGTTAAGCCCGGCGAGCGCCTCGCGGGCCGTGTCGAGGAGGTCGAGGTTGCCGAGCGCCTCGAACAAGAGCCGCCCGATGAGGAACTCGAGCGAGAAGTAGTAGACCCGCTTTTGCTCGCGCTGATAGGTCGCGCGGGTCGAATCCATCCAGCGGTCGATGACGTGGTCGCGCACGGCAAGCGCGGTCGCCGCGAACCAGTCGTGGTCGCGCGCCGCGGACGGGTCCTTGCCGATCGAATAGGTGAGCTTCGCCAGGATGGCGTCGCGAAAGCTCGCCGGATCGACGCGCGCCGCGGCGGCCGCGCCGCCGTTCGGTCGTGCGGCTCTCGCGGCTTGCCCGCTGCGCGTCTTCGCGTGCCGCTTCGGCTCCAGAGCGGTGTTGGCCTGTGTCATCATCCAGTGGTGCTGTTGTGCATCTCGGGTCCGATCGGAGCTTCCCCGCGTCTAATGCCCCTCTCGGGCGATCGGCAAGAGTCGGCGCCTTGTTTGTCCAGAGCCGGTCAGGGTGCCGTCTCGACCTGAACGCCGACTTAATCCGGCCCGGCGGGAGCGGCGGCGAGCACGACGGCGGCGTGACCGACGATGCGCCAGCGCTCCTTCGTCTCGATGGGCGGCGTGCCGCCGCCGCCGTAGCGCGGGTGTTCGCTCGACCAGAGGAGCGTCCAAATGCGGCCTTCCGGAGGCGCAACGAGGGGGTCGGGGATGCTCCGGCGCTCGAGGTCGCGGCCGAGATTGACGAGCATCAGCCGGTCGTCGCCGCCCTCGCCGAAGTAGCGCAGCGCGAAGGCCTCCGGGCCGAGCACAGCCCCGTCGAGCCCACCCTGACGCTGCCGGGAGAAGGTCGGATCCTCGCGCCGCAAGCGCAGCAGGTCGCGGTGGAGCGCGACCGCCTCGCCGTGGCGCTCGGCTTCGCGCCAGTCGAGCTTGCAGCGCTCGAAGCTGTCGCGGGCCTCCGGATCGGCAAGCCGCCCCTGCATCTCCGGCGCCGCGAGGCTTGGAAACTGGCGCACGAAGGCGTGCCGGCCGTCGCGAACGAGCCGCGCCAGCTCCGGCTTGTGATCGGCGAAATAGAGGAACGGCGCCGACGCCTGGAACTCCTGGCCCTGGAACAGCATCGGCGTCGAAGGCATCAGCAGGACGAGCGCCGTCAGCGCCCGGACGCGGCCGGGGCTCGTCAGCTGGTGCAGCCGCAAGCCTCGCGCCGAATTCGCGATCTGATCGTGGTTCTGCAGGAAGGCGACGAGCGCGGCAGGCGGCAGGTCGAGGCCGGGCGTGCCGCGACGCTTGCCCTGATGGGCGTAGAACTGACCCTGGAACAGGAAGCCGTGCTTTGCCGCGGCGATGAGCTCCTGCGGGGTGCCTTGGTGGTCCTCGTAATAGGCCTCGTCGCGCCCGGTCGCCGCGACCGTCGCCGAGTGGTGGAAGTCGTCGTTCCAGAGCCCGTCGAGGCCGTGGCCGCCTTTCCCGGGCGGACGCAGAAGCCTCGCGTGCTGCGGCTCGTTCTCGCCGATGACGACGATCGACCGTCCGCCGGCCGCGGTGCGAGCCGCGCGCGTCATGGCGGCGATGACGTGCTCCCGCGACCGGTCATGGATCGACTGCGTGGCGTCGAGGCGCAGCCCGTCGAAGTGGAACTCGTCGATCCAATAGGCGGCGTTGGCGGTGAAGAATTCGCGCACCGGCCCGGCGTCCGGCCCGTCGAAATTGATCGCGTCGCCCCACTCGTTCTCATACGCCTCGGTGAAATAGCCGTCCGAGAAGCAGCCGAGGTAATTCCCGTCCGGGCCGAAATGGTTGTAGACGACGTCGAGGATGACGCCGATGCCGAGCCCGTGCGCCGCATCGACGAAGCGGCGCAGATCGTCCGGGCAGCCGTAGAGGCGGGTCGGCGCGAACAGGTCGACGCCGTCGTAGCCCCAGCCGAATTCGCCCGGGAAGTCGTTGACCGGCATCACCTCGATCAGCGTGATGCCGAGGTCCTTCAGCCAGGGCAGGCGCTCGGCCGCCGCCCGCCAAGTGCCGTCGCGGGTGAACGTGCCGACATGCATCTCGTAGATGACCTGGCCGGCGAGCGTCACGCCGCGCCAGCCCGCGTCCGACCAGCGGAAGGCGAAGGGATCGGCGACCTCCGAGGGCCCGTGCGGCCCCTCGGGCTGGAAGCGGGAGGCGGGATCGGGGTAGAGCGTCTCGTCGGCGTCAAGACGGAAGCGGTAGCGGGCGCCGGGCTCCGTTCCGGGCACGAGGCCGCTGAAATAGCCGTCCGGCTCGCCCGTCAGGGCATGCTCGCCGCCGCCCTCGATCGCCACCGCGACGTGCCGGCGCTTCGGCGCCCAGACGCGGAACGCGACGCCGCCGTCCGTGATCTCGGCTCCGACCGGATAGCGCCGCTGCGGCTTCCTCTTTCGTTGCTGTCGCGCCGCCGGCACGCCGTCGTCCTCGCTCGCGAGACGCCAACCTTGCACGGGGCGTAGGGTTCCGCACGGCGCGCGGTGCGGGAGCCTTGGAACCACCGATCACCCTGCGGAATTCGCGAACTGTCCTCCCGTCGGGCGTCGCGCCTTTATCATCGAAACGAGGAACCCATGCCGGCCAAGACCTGGTGGAAGCACGGCATCGTCTATCAGATCTATCCCCGCTCCTTTCAGGACTCGAACGGCGACGGCATCGGTGACCTCAAGGGGATTTGCGAGCGGCTCGACTATCTCGTCTGGCTCGGCGTCCACGCCATCTGGATTTCACCGATCTATCCCTCGCCGATGGCCGATTTCGGCTACGACGTCGCCGATTATTGCGACATCGATCCGCTCTTCGGCGATCTTTCCGACTTCGACCGCCTGATCGCCGAGGCGCACCGCAAGGGGCTGAAGGTGATCCTCGACTTCGTCCCGAACCACACCTCCGACCGCCATCCATGGTTCAAGGAGAGCCGATCGTCGCGCCAGAGCCCGAAGCGAGACTGGTACATCTGGCGCGACCGCAAGCCCGACGGCGCGCCGCCGAACAACTGGATCAGCAATTTCGGCGGGCCGGCCTGGACGTTCGATGAGGCGACCGGCCAGTCCTACTACCACGCCTTCCTGTCCGAGCAGCCCGACCTCAATTGGCGCAACCCGCAAGTCCGGGAGGCGATGCACGAGGCGCTGCGCTTCTGGCTCCGGCGCGGCGTCGACGGCTTCCGCGTCGACGTCATCTGGCACCTGATGAAGGACGCGGAGTTCCGCGACAACCCGCCGAACCCGGGCTACCAGCCCGGCCGGCCGGAGATCGAGCGCCTGCTGCAGGTCTACTCGACCGATCAGCCCGACGTGCACGACATCATCGCCGGCATGCGCCGGGTGATCGACGAGTTCGAGGACCGGGTGCTCATCGGCGAGATCTATCTGCCCGTCGAGCGGCTCGTTGCCTATTACGGCACCGATCTCTCCGGCGCCCATCTGCCGTTCAACTTCCAGCTCATCCAGACCGCCTGGAACGCGCGCGAGATCGCCATGCTGGTGCGCGAGTACGAGGAGGCGCTGCCGAAGGGCGGCTGGCCGAACTGGGTGCTCGGCAACCACGACCAGCCACGCATCGCGGCGCGGGTCGGCGCCGCGCAGGCGCGGGTCGCCGCGATGCTGCTCCTCACGCTTCGCGGCACGCCGACGATGTATTATGGCGACGAGATCGGGCTCGCGCGGGTCGAGATCCCGCCCGAGCGGGTCATGGACCCCTGGGAGAAGAACGAGCCGGGGCTCGGCATCGGCCGCGACCCGGAGCGGACGCCGATGCAGTGGGACGGCTCGCCGAAGGCAGGGTTCACGGCGGGCGAGCCCTGGCTGCCCTTCGACGCCGTCCACGAGACCTGCAACGTCGAAAACCTTGCCCGAGACCCGGGCTCGATCCTGACGCTCTATCGCCGCTTGATCGCGCTGCGACGGACGAGCCGCGCGCTGAGCATCGGCAGCTTTCATCCGGTCGAGACCGAGGGCCAGGTCTTCTCCTATGAGCGCCGCGAGGGCGCGGAGCGCCTGATGGTCGCGCTCAACCTCGGACATGAGGCGCGCACGATCGCGCTGCCGGCGGATGCGCCGGACGGCGTGCTTCAGTTATCCACTTGTCTCGATCATGAGGAGGCGCCGGTCCGAGGCTCCCTCGCGCTGCGCCCCGACGAGGGTGTCTTGCTCAAGCTTGGCCGCAAGGCGTAGAGTGGCACGATCGCTGCTTTAAGGAATGCGAGCGAATTCGGACCAGCGCTCGGGAACCTTTCGGCGGCGAGAGCGTTTATGCGCGGGACCTTTGTAGCGAGCGCCAACGAGAGCGTCGTCTCGGGGGACGTGTTTCCGTACCAGATGCAGGACTCTTTGGACCTTCTCACGGGCCCGCCGAGGCTGCGCGAAAAGCGCGCCGCGGATGACCGCCGCTATGGTCATCGCGATCTCGAGGCGCCGCAGCGCATCCTCTACGTCACCTCGGAAATCGCCGATTTCGTCAAAGCCGGCGGGCTCGGCGAGGTCTCGGCCGCGCTGCCCCGGAGCCTTCGTCAGCAGTACGACGTCCGCATCCTGATCCCCGGCTACCGCCAGGTGCTCGAGCGCTATGACGACCTGCCCGTCGTCGGCAGGCTCCCGGCCGCCTTCGGCCTGCCGGCCTGCGACATCGGCCGGCTCGACACGCCGGACGGGCTCATCCTCTACGTGCTCCTCTGCTCGGACCTCTACGACCGCGAGGGCTCGCCCTATGGCGACGCCGCCGGCCTCGATTGGAGCGACAACGACGTCCGCTTTGCCCGGCTGGCGCTGGCGGCGGCCGAGATCGCCTGCGGCGTCCGGGACCTCGCCTGGACGCCCGACCTCCTGCACCTCAACGATTGGACCTCGGCGCTGACGCCCGGCTATCTCGCCTGGCGCGGGCGGCCGCTGCCGAGCGTGCTGACGATCCACAACCTCGCCTATCAGGGCCTGTTCGAGGCCGAGCGGCTGCCGCGGCTCGGCGTGCCGGAGAGCGCCTTCCAGATCGAAGGCGTCGAGTTCTACGGCAAGCTGTCCTTCCTCAAGGCCGGAATCGTCTACTCGTCGCACGTCACGACGGTGAGCTCGACCTATGCGCGCGAGATCACGACGCCCGAGCTCGGCTGCGGGCTCGACGGGCTCTTGCGGGTGCGGGCCGACGAAGGCCGCCTCACCGGCATCCTCAACGGCATCGACGAAAGCTGGGACCCGCGCACCGACCCCTACCTGGCAAGCCCGTTCGAGGCCGAGAACCTCAAGGGCAAGGCCGCCAATCGCGACGAGGTCCGCAAGGAATTCGGGCTCGCCGTGTCGCGCGGGCCGCTCTTTGCCGTGGTGTCGCGGCTCGTGCACCAGAAGGGCGTCGACCTCGC
>DAINQO010000049.1:0-17817 GCA_036742625.1 Microvirga sp. | reverse complement strand
CATTGGGCCAGACCATCGTCGTCGACAACCGCTCCGGCGCCGGCGGCAACATCGGATCGGAATTCGTCGCCCGCGCCAAGCCCGACGGCTACACCTTCCTGATCGGCACCGCCGGCACGCACGCCATCAACGCGACGCTCTACAAGCAGCTCAACTTCGACGTCGTGCGGGATTTCGAGCCGGTGGCGCTCCTCGTCGACGTGCCGAACGTGCTGATCGTCAACCCGAAGACCCTGCCCGAGATCAAGAGCTGCGCCGATCTTCTCGCTGCCGCCAAGAAGGAGCCGGGCAAGTTCAACTACGCCTCGACCGGCAACGGCGCCTCGACGCATCTGGCCGGGGCGCAGTTCGCGCAAGCCGCGAACGTCGACATCGTGCACGTGCCCTACCGCGGCACGCCGCCGGCGATGAACGCCATGATGTCGGGCGAGGCGCAGATCATGTTCCAGCAGTCGATCCCGATCATGGGCCAGCTCAAGGCCGGCACCTTCCGCCCGCTCGGCATCTCGACGGCGCAGCCGGTGGCGGCGCTGCCGGAGGTGCCGACGATCGCCGAGGCCTGCAACCTGCCGGGCTGGGAGAGCACCACCTGGTATGCGCTCTTTGCACCCAAGGGCACGCCGGAGCCGATCGTCCGGCGCGTCAACGAGGAGACGAACAAGATCCTGCGCGACCCGGAGTTCGAGCGGAAGACGAAGGACATGGGCCTCGTGCCGCTGCCGTCCTCGCGCGACGAGTTCCGCCAGGTGCAGGCGCGCGACATCGACAAATGGCGGGACCGCGTCCGGAAGTCCGGCGCGCAGGTGGATTAGACGGGTTCCCGGCGTCGAGGGTTCAGCGCGATCCGCCGTTTGCCCGCACCGGACCGCCGAGAAATCCGGCGAGGTCGTCGGTGATGTGGTCGATGTGGGGGGCGGCGACCGCCTCCTGCTCGAAGTTCTCGCGGAACGGGTCGGCGGTCTTCGGCACGACGAGGGTGGTCGTCATGCCGAGGTCGTGCGGCACGACGAGGTTCTTGGCGATATCCTCGAAGATCGCGGCCCGGCTCGGCTCGACGACGTGCCGCGTCAGGAATTTTTCGTAGGCGCGCCGGTCCGGCTTCGGCACGAAGTCGGAGGCCGCGATGTCGAACACGTCCTCGAAATGGTCGAGGATGCCGAGCTTCCTCGCGACGTTCTCGGCGTGGCGGCGCGAGCCGTTGGTCAGGATGAGCTTGCGGCCGGGCAGCGTCTCGATGGCGCGCCCGAGGGAAGGGTCGAGCTCGATCGCCGAATGATCGATGTCGTGGGCGAAGTCGAGGAAATCGTAGGGCTCGATGCCGTATTCGTCGATGAGCGCCCGAAGGGTCGTGCCATAGCGGTGATAGAAATACTTCTGCAGCGCGCGCGCCGACAGGCCGTCGAGGCCGAACATCTCCATGATGTAGACGGTGATGCGCTCGTCGACCTGCGGCCATACCCGCGCCTCGTGCGGATAGAGGGTGTTGTCGAGATCGAAGACCCAGGTGTCGACATGCCCGAAGCCCCGCGCGTCGGTGGCGGAGAGGTGGGGGAGGGGACTCACGGCGTTCATGGCGGATCGGGCGGACGAAAATGGGGCCAAGCGGCCCCACGCAGGTTGATAGCATAGGGTTAAGAGCCGGTGAGTTGAAGCGCTCCGGCCGGGCGCGCGCGCCACAAGGGAGGCATGCGCCACGGCGGCTTCCAAACGGCTTGACCATTCAGCAATGGTTCAAGAACTTTCGCAGAGGGTGCATCCGAAGCGAATTCTCCGCCGTATGGACGGTGATTGTTCCCATTCACGCCGATGGTGATATGGTGCCGCCGGTGCCGGGTGGGGCCTGCCGATCCGATCCGCGGAGCCTTTCGTAACGGGGCGAAGCACGGTCAAGCCGGAACTTCGAGGTTGTGTTCAAGTCCATGGCGTCTCACCCATTCGAGATCTCGACCGATCGCGGCCAGACCGCGGTGGAACGAAGCCTTGCCGAAATCCGCGCCGGCCGGCCGGTCCTTATCCAGGGGCAGGGCGAGGCGGTGCTCGTGGCGAGCGCCGAGAGCCTCGAGCCGGAGCTTTGCCAGCGGCTCGCGCCCGTCGCCTGCGGCCGGCCGCGGCTCGTGCTCGCGGCCGCGCGCCTGCGCCGGCTCGGCGTCGAGCGCACGCAGGCCGGCGTCATCTGCTGCCCGGTCATCGACCACGGCCGCATCGCCCAGCTCGCCCTCAAGCTCGACGCCCGCATCGATGCCCCGGTCGCCCCGCCGGCGGCCCTCGACGAAGATGCCCTCGAGCTGATGCGGCTCGCCCTCGTGCTGCCGGCGGCCCTCGTCGTGCCGGTCGATGCGCGGACGCTCGACGCTTCCATCCTGCGGGTCGAGAGCGAGGCGGTCCGGGCCTACCGCCGTGCCAAGGCCAGGGACGTGAAGATCATCAGCCGCGCGCCGGTGCCGCTCGAAGGCGCGTCGAAGACCGAGTTCGTGGTCTTCCGCGGCGGCGAGGGCCTGCGCGACCAGGTCGCGATCATCGTCGGCAGCCCCGATCTCGCCGGGCCGGTTGCGGTGCGCCTGCACTCCGCGTGCCTCACCGGCGATCTCTTCGGCAGCCTCAAATGCGACTGCGGCGACCAGCTCCGCGACACCGTCCGCCACATGGCGGAGGGCGAGGGCGGCATCCTGCTCTATCTCGACCAGGAGGGGCGCGGGAACGGCATCGCCAACAAGATCCGCGCCTATAAGCTCCAGGCGCAGGGCTACGACACCTACGACGCCGACGAGATGCTGGGCTTCGACCAGGACCAGCGCCGCTTCGAGTTCGCGGCCGAGATGCTCGCCCAGCTCGGGGTCAAGAGCGTGCGCATCATGACCAACAACCCGCTCAAGATCGAGGCGCTCGCGAAGGCCGGCCTCGACGTCGTCTCCGAAGAGCGGGTCATGGGCCGCCCGACGGCCGAGAACGTGCGCTATCTCGCCTCGAAACGCGACCGCGCCGGCCACTACATCGATCTCGATCCGCTCGCCGCGCTTGCTCCGGCGCACGACTGAGCCCGGTCCGCCTCGCCGCGGTCCGCTTCCGGCGGGGCCGCTGCCGGCGGTCTCGAGCGCCGCCGGCTGGCCGCTGTGGCCGACGCTCGGGCTCTTCGGCCTCGCTTGGCTCGCGCTGTCCTGGCCCTGGCTCTCGGGCCGGGTCACCGTCCCGTGGGACGCGAAGGCGCATTTCTATCCGCAGCTGCAGTTCCTGGCGCAATCGATCCACCGCGGCGAAGCGCCGTGGTGGGCGCCTTATGTGTTCTCGGGCCACCCGCAGATCGCCGATCCGCAGTCGCTGATCTTCTCGCCGCCGCACCTGCTTCTGGCGCTTCTCGACGCCGATCCGAGCTTTCGCGCCGCGGACGCGGTCGAGCTCGGCATGCTCGGGCTTGGCGGGGTGGCGCTGATTCTCCTGTTCCGCGACCGCGCCTGGCACCCGATCGGCGCCGTCGCGGCGGCGCTCGCCTTCGCCTTCGGCGCCTCGGCCGGCTGGCGCATCCAGCATGTCGGGCAGGTGATGAGCCTGTCCTATTGGCCGATCGCGCTGTGGCTCCTGCTCCGCGCGCTGGAGCGGGGCTCGCTCGCTTTCGGGCTGATGGCCGGCGTCGCCGCCGGGCTGATGGCGCTCGGGCGCGACCAGGTCGCCTATCTTGGCCTTTGGCTGCTCGTCGGCGCCGTGCTCTGGTCCTGGGCGGCGGCGCCGCTGCGGCGGGCGGCAATCCGGCGGAGCCTTCCGCCGCTGCTCCTCGCCGCGCTCGCCGGCGCGCTCGTCGTCGTGGTCCCGGTCGTCCTGACGATGCTCCTGTCCGCGAGCTCGAACCGGGCGGCGATCGACCTTGCCGGCGCCGGCCAGGGCTCGCTGCACCCGGCGCTGCTCTTCACCGGCGTGATCCCGAACCTTTTCGGCGCCGACGGGCCGTTCCTCGATTACTGGGGTCCGCCGAGCCCGCGCTGGGGGCCGGTCGACCTGTTCTTCGCCCGCAACATGGGCGTCGTCTATATCGGCGCGCTGCCGATTGCCGCGATCGCGGTCGGCGGCATGCGCGGCGTCCTGTGGGCGCGGGAGGTCCGGTTCTTCACCGTCGCCGCCGCGGCGCTGCTCGTCTACGCGCTCGGGCGCTACACGCCGGCCTTCGGGGTCCTGTTCTGGCACCTGCCCGGCGTCGATCTCTTCCGCCGCCCAGCCGACGCGACCTTCCTTTATGGCGCGCTCGCCGCGATCCTCGCCGGCTACGCGATCCATCGCTGGTGGAGCGGAACGCTGCCGGCCGCGACCCCGTGGCACCGCGCCGCCGAGATCCTCGTGGTTGCGTCGCTCTTCGGCGGCGCGACCGTGCTCGCGCTGCACAAGGGCGCGCCGACAGCGACGTTCGCGGCGATCGCGGGGTCGCTTGCCTGGCTCGGCGCGGGCCTCCTCCTCGTCGCCGCCGACCCGGCGCGGCTGCGCCGAAGCCACGCCTGGGCGACCGCCGCGACCGCCGCCGTGCCGGCGTTCCTCGTCGCCGATCTCGCCTGGAACAACGGCCCGAACGAATCGACGGCGCTGCCGCCCGCCATGTACGAGGTGCTGCGGCCGGAGAGCCGCGACCCGCTGCTCGGCGCCGCGAAGGCGCGTCTCGGCGACGCCTCGCTCGACCGGATCGAGCTAACCGGCCTCGGCTTCCACTGGCCGAATGCGAGCCTCGTGCATCGCCTGCACAACGTGCTCGGCTACAATCCCGTGCGGCTCGCGCTCTACGCCGCCGCGACCGGCGCCGAGGACACCGTCGCGCTGCCGGAGCAGCGCAAGTTCTCGCCGCTTTTTCCGTCCTACCGCTCGACCTTGGTCGACCTTCTCGGGCTGCGCTTCATCGCCACCGGAGCGCCGATCGAGACCATCGACCCGAAGCTGCGGCCGGGCGATCTGAACCTGCTCGGCTCCTATGGCGGCCGGTACCTGTACGAGAACCCGCGCGCCATGCCGCGCGTGCTGTTTGCAGACCGCGCGGCGTCGGCGGATTTCGCCGCGATGCTGAAGAACGGGGAATGGCCGGATGTGGACCTGCGCACGACGGTGCTGCTCGATCGCCAGGCGGCGAGCGTCGGCGCAGAGCCCGCTCGGGACGGGGACGGCTCGGGGGCGGCCCGCATCCTGTCTTATCGCAACAACGAGGTGGTGATCGAAGTGGAGTCGGAACGCGGCGGTTACGTGATCCTCAACGATCCGCATCATCCCTGGTGGTTTGCGAGCGTCGACGGAACCGATGTTCCGGTCCTGCGCGCGAACGTACTCTTCCGGGCGGTCGCGGTGCCGGCCGGCCGGCACCGAGTCCGCTTCGATTTCCGCCCGCTCGTCGGCGCCTGGGGCGAACTCACGCTGAGAAGGGGCGGCTGAGCGCTTGTTCCTCCACCTTTCTCACGGATAGGCTACCCATTCTGGCAGCTCGCGGTGTAATTCATCGTCCTTGCCCCATGCTTGGCGCACTACAGACTCAACTTCGTCATCCCAACCGACGGGCTCGGATAACCGGGCTAAGCTTGCAAGACGACTAAGCTCCCGCACCCTCAAAGTGCGCGGCTGGCGGTACCAGAGCCGCTCTACAAAGTCCTGGTCGTCCTCATCACCCACGTCGGCGCGATAGAAGTACGCAGTTCTTAGAAGTTCTTGGACCGTCCTACCATTGTAGCCTTCGAAAGGAGTGGCTGAAACGATGAGTTGGTTCAGGATGACACGTTCCTTTTCGGTGTAAATATAATCGTCGGATCGCACCGCCTCCTTATCAAGCCAGTCTGCTTCCCAATCGCGCCAATCGGAGCCTGGCAGGCTCTGGAGTTGCAGGACGCGAGTGCGGAATGTGTCCGCCTCGCGTAGTTTTTTTCTGCGTCTCGCCACGGCAGGTTCCTGAAAAGTCAAGACGCGAATGCGCCACTGTGGAAAACCGGTGAACTATTGAATCTGATTCGCCCGTAAGAGAACAGCCGGACCGGGCCTGTTGTCGAGTCAATGGTGTGAATTCCGGCCTTTTATGCCCGTTGTGAATTATGGGGGCACTCGCGACGTCATCATCCGTTGGAACCACGAGCGAGCCGCAAGAGTAGTGGTTCGCGCTGCACGCGGCCGACCTTGTCCGTGAGGAAACGCCGTGTCAGGTTCCGGCCCGAGCGAAGCGGTCACAAGGGGAAGCCGCATGGAATGGGTCCTTCTCGCGATCGTCGTCGCGGTCGTCCTCTACGGCGTCGTCACCTATAACGGGCTCGTGTCGCTCCGGCAGCGGGTCACGCAAGCCTTCGCCGACATCGACGTGCAGCTGAAGCAGCGCCACGACCTCATCCCGAACCTGGTCGAGACCGTGAAGGGCTACGCCGGCCATGAGCGCGGCACGCTCGAGGCGGTGGTGCAGGCGCGCAACGCCGCGCTGACCGCCAGCGGCCCGGCCCAGCAGGCCGCCGCCGAAGGGGCGCTCTCGGGTGCGCTCGGGCGCCTCATGGCGCTCTCCGAGGCCTATCCCGACCTCAAGGCCAACACCAATTTCCAGCAGCTGCAGTCCGAGCTCTCCGACGTCGAGAACAAGCTCGCGGCGGCGCGGCGCTTCTTCAACAACGCGGTCTCGGAATACAACGCCTCGATCGAGGCGTTCCCGGCGGTGCTGTTCGCCCGCCAGATGGGCTTCACGGCGCGCGAGTTCTTCGACGTCGGCGAGACGCAGCGTCAGACCCTCGACGTCGCCCCGCAGGTCAAGTTCTAGCGCCGACGGAACGCGCCGATGGTCGCGTTCGGCCTCTACACGCATATCCAGGCGAACCGGCGAAGATCGGTCGCGCTTGTCATCGGGCTGTTCGTCCTCGTCTATGTCCTGACCTTCGCCTTCGCGCTTCTGTTCCGGGCCTTGGAGCTCGGCCCGCCGACGCCGGGCGGCGCGGTGCAGGACTACCTTCGAGCCGCGGCCCGCGACCTGCTTTGGCTCTCCCCCATCGTCACCGCCGCGACGGCGCTCTGGGTGTGGGTCGCCTCGCGCTTCCACCAGGGGCTCATCGACGCCGTGACCGGGTCGGAGGGGGTCGCCCGCGAGACCGATCCGCGCCTCTACAATCTGCTCGAGAACCTCTGCATCTCGCGCGGCGTGCCGATGCCGCGCCTGAAGATCATGGACAGCGACCGCCTCAACGCCTTCGCGACCGGGCTCAACGAGAAGCAATACGCGATCACCGTCACCCGCGGGCTTCTCGCCGCGCTCGACGACGCCGAGCTCGAGGCGGTGCTGGGGCACGAGCTGACGCACATCCGCAACGAGGACGTGCGCATGATGGTCACCGCGGTCGTCATCGCCGGCGTGATCTCGTTCTTCGGCGAGCTCGTCTTCCGCTGGCTCGACGTGCTGCCGCGCTGGGGCGGCTCGTCGTCGCGCGCGTCGAGCAGCTCGGATTCGAAGGGCAAGCGCGGCGGCGCCTTCGTCGCGATCCTGATCGCGCTGGCGCTGATCGCGCTCGCCTGGGCGCTGTCGCTGGTGATCCGCTTCGCGCTGTCGCGTTCGCGCGAGTACCTCGCCGACGCCGGCTCGGTCGAGCTGACCAAGAACCCCGACGCGATGATCTCGGCCTTGATGAAGATATCCGGCAAGGGCGAGCTCGAGGGCGTGCCGTCAGGCCTCATGGAGATGTGCGTCGACAACCCGCGCTCGGGCTTCGCCGATCTTTTCGCGACCCACCCGCCGATCGAGGAACGCATCGACGCCCTCGTCCGCTACGCCGGCGGCCACCGGCCTCCGCCGCAGCCGCAAGCGCCGGCGATCCAGGCTCCGGCGCCGCCGAGCCCCTGGGGTCCCCCGACCGCCGCCTGAACGGGGATCAGCGCGCCGGCATCGCCGTCTCGATCACCTTTGCCCAGAGCGAGACGCCGTAGGGGATCGCCTCGTCGTTGAAGTTGTATTTCGGGTGGTGGACGCTCGCGGTGTCGCCGTTGCCCATGAAGATGTAGGCGCCGGGGCGGCTCTCGAGCATGTAGGAGAAGTCCTCGGAGCCCATGAGCGGCACGATCGTGGTGTCGACGGCGCGCTCTCCGGCGCCGACCTCGGCCGCGACCTTGGCGATGAAGTCGGTCTGCTCGGGGTGGTTGACGGTGACCGGGTAGCCGCGGCGGTAGTCGACCGAGGCTTTCGCCCCATAGGCGGCGCAGGTCGCCTCGGCGATCGCCCGGATGCGCGTCTCGGCGAGGTCGCGCACCGCCTCGGTGAGGGTGCGCGTCGTGCCTTTGAGACGCGCGGTCTGCGGGATGACGTTGTAGGCTTCGCCCGCCGCAAGCGCACAGACCGAGACCACCACCGATTCGAGCGGGTCGACATTGCGCGAGGCGATCGACTGCAGCGCGTTCACCACCTGGCAGGCGACGAGAAGCGTGTCGACGCACTCGTGCGGCCGCGCCGCATGGCCGCCCTTGCCTTCGATGACGATGTCGAAGCGGTCGGCGGCGGCCATCAGCGGGCCCGGGCGGATCGCGAACTTCCCGACCGGGATGCCGGGCATGTTGTGCAGGCCGTAGACCTCCTGGACGCCGAAGCGCTCCATAAACCCGTCCTTGACCATCACGTCGCCGCCGCCGCCGCCTTCCTCCGCCGGCTGGAAGATCATGATCGCGGTGCCGTCGAAATTGCGCGTCTCCGTGAGGTACTTCGCGGCGCCGAGCAGCATCGCCGTGTGCCCGTCATGGCCGCAGGCGTGCATCTTGCCCGGGACCTTCGATTTGTACGGCAGCCCGGTGTCTTCCTCGATCGGCAGGGCGTCCATGTCGGCGCGGATGCCGACGACCTTGCCGCTCGCGCCGCGCTTGCCCTTGATGACGGCGACGACGCCGGTCCTGCCGATGCCGGTCACGACCTCGTCGCAGCCAAACGCCTTGAGCTTGTCGGCGACGACGCCGGCGGTCCGGTGCACGTCGAACAAGAGCTCGGGGTTCTCATGGAGATCGCGGCGCCAGCCGGCGATCTCGTCGGCGAGGTCGGCGACGCGGTTGATGACGGGCATGGGACAGGCCTCGTTGCGGGGCGGGGGGGCGATCCTTCCCTACCCCTCGCGGCCGCGGGTGGAAAGAGGGCTGCTCTCGCCCGGGGGCGCGGTCTTCGCGACGCGCGGGGCTGGACCGGGGCCCGCGTCCGTGTCTAACGTGCGCCCCAAGGGGGAGCGAGCAACAAGAATTCCGGTCTCCCGAGATCGATCCGGCGCGCGAGCGCTCGCGCCGCCGTGGAGGAACGACTGCTCATGTCCATCCGCAAGATCCTGCTCGCGGCCGCCGCCGCGACGCTTCTCGCCGCGCCGGCCTCGGCCGCAACCTTCCGCTACGCGTTCCAGGGCGACCTCAACGCGCTGGATCCCTACACCTTGAACGAAACCTTCACGCTCGGCGCTCTCGGCAACGTGATGGAGGGGCTGACCAAGCGCGACAAGGATCTCAAGATCATCCCCGGCCTCGCCGAGCGCTGGGAGACCTCCGACGACGGCAGGCGCTGGCGCTTCTACCTGCGCCGGAACGTCAAGTTCCACGACGGCTCGCCGTTCACGGCCGACGACGTGATCTTCTCGGCCGAGCGAGCCCAGGCCGACGGCTCGCAGATCAAGAGCCGGCTGCCGGACAAGTTCAAGATCGAGAAGGTCGACGACCACACCGTCGACTTCGTGATGCCGGAGCCGAACCCGATCCTGCATTACGAATGGGACACCTGGTACATCTTCTCGAAGCCCTGGGCCGACAAGGTCGGCGCGACGAAGCCGCAATCGGCCACCGCGACCTCGCTCAACGCCTGGGCGCTCACCGCCAACGGTACCGGCCCCTTCAAGCTCGAGAGCCACCAGCCGGGCGTCAAGACGGTGTTCAAGCCGAACCCCGACTGGTGGGGCAAGCCCGAGCACAACCTCACCGAGGTGATCTTCACCACCATCAAGTCCGACGCGACGCGCGTCGCCGCGCTTCTGTCCGGCGAGATCGACATGATGGATCCGGTGCCGGTCCAGGATATCGAGCGCATCAAGTCGAGCCCGAACGTCACCGTGATGACCGGTCCGGAGCTGCGCACGATCTTCCTCAACATGGACTCGTTCCGGGACGAGCTCCTGTACTCGAACGTCAAGGGCAAGAATCCGTTCAAGGACGCCCGCGTCCGCAAGGCGTTCTACCAGGCGATCGACATCGAGGCGATCAAGAGCCGGGTGATGCGCGGCAACTCGGCGCCGTCATCGATCCTGATCTCACCGCTCTTGTTCTCGCGCGCGGCCGAGATCAAGCGCCACCCCTATGACGTCGAGGCGTCAAAGAAGCTCCTCGCCGAGGCCGGCTACCCGAACGGCTTCGAGGTCACGATGGACTGCCCGAACGACCGCTACGTCAACGACGAGGCGATCTGCCAGGCGGTCGCGGCGATGCTCGCCCGCGCCAACGTCAAGGTGCAGCTGAACGCGCAGCCGAAGGCCAAGTACTTCGAGAAGGCGGGACCGACGGCGAAGTACGATTCGTCGTTCAACCTGCTCGGCTGGACCCCCGGCTCTTTCGACTCGTGGAACGTGCTCGGCAACATCACCCATTGCCGCGACGCCTCCGGCAAGGGCGGCCAGTTCAATTACGGCGGCTACTGCAACCCCAAGGTCGACGCGCTCGCCGACAAGATCCTGGTCGAGAGCGATACCGCGAAGCGCGACGCCATGATCCTCGAGGCCTTCAAGATCGTGCACGAGGAGGCCGGCATCATCCCGCTGCACCAGCAGACGCTCGCCTGGGGCGTGTCGAAGAAGACCAAGATCGTGCAACGGGCGGACAACCAGATCCTGCTCTACTGGGTCAACAAGGAGTAGGCGACGACGGTGGTGAGCGGTCGGTCGTCAGTCGTCCGCAGAGATTGCGGCGCGACTGACGACCTCACGACCGACGAATGACGTGGCGCTTCGATGCTGAGCTTCCTCATCCGCCGCCTCGTCGAAGCGGTCTTCGTCCTCCTCACGGTGGCGCTTCTCGCCTTCGTGCTGTTCCGGTTCGTCGGCGATCCGGTGAACCAAATGGTCGGGCAGGACACCTCGCTCGAGGACCGCCTGAAGCTTCGCGAGCAGCTCGGCCTCAACGATCCGGTGCCGGTCCAGTTCGGCCGCTTCGTCTGGAAGGCGGCACAGTTCGATTTCGGGCTGTCCTACCAGCTGAAGCAGCCGGTGCTCGGGATGATCGCCGAGCGGCTGCCGGCGACGCTCGAGCTCGCGCTCGCGGCGGCGGTGTTCGCGATCGCGGTCGGCATCCCGATGGGCGTCTACACCGGCATCCACCGGAACTCCTGGCTGTCGCGGCTCTTCCTGACGATCTCGCTCGTCGGCATCTCGCTGCCGACCTTCCTGATCGGCATCCTCCTGATCTACATCTTCGCCGTCACGCTCGGCGTGCTGCCCTCCTTCGGGCGCGGCGAGGTCGTGAAGATCGGCTGGTGGTCGACCGGCCTCCTCACGATGTCCGGCCTCAAGGCGCTGGTGCTTCCGGCAATCACGCTCGGCCTGTTCCAGATGACCCTCGTGACCCGTCTCGTTCGCTCCGAGATGCTCGAGGTGCTGCGGACCGACTACATCCGCTTCGCCCGCGCCCGCGGCCTGCCGAACCGCGCCATCCATTTCCGCCATGCGCTGCGCAACACGCTCGTGCCGGTGATCACCATCATCGGGCTGCAGGTCGGGGCGCTGATCGCCTTCGCGATCATCACCGAGACCGTGTTCCAGTGGCCCGGCATGGGCCTCTTGTTCATCCAGTCGGTGCAGCAGGCCGACATCCCGGTGATGTCGGCCTATCTGATGCTGGTCGCCGTCCTCTTCGTCGGCATCAACGTCGCCGTCGACATGCTCTACGCGGCGGTCGATCCCCGCATCCGCGTCGTCGCCGGGAGCGCCTGACCATGGCGCGGCCCGGCGCGATCGAACGGCGGGAGGGCTGGCGCGGCCAGCTCGCACGGGCCTGGGACAGCGATCTTCTGGCGAGCTTCCTGTCGCAGAAGCTCACCATCGTGGCGGCGCTCGTCACCGTCGTGCTGGTGCTGGCGGCGCTGCTCGCCCCGCTCATCGCGCCGCACAGCCCGTTCGACCTGCGCACCATCAGCATCATGGACGCCAACCTGCCGCCGGCGTGGCGGGCGGACGGCGACGCCAAGTTCCCGCTCGGGACCGACAATCAGGGCCGGGACATCCTCTCGACGATCCTCTACGGCATGCGGATCTCGATCGGGGTCGGGGTGCTCTCGGTCGTCGTCGCGCTGACGATCGGGGTGACGCTCGGGCTCGTCGCCGGCTATTTCGGCGGCCGGCTCGACTCGGCGATCATGCGCATCGCCGACGTGCAGCTGACGTTCCCGGCGATCCTGACTGCCCTCCTCGTCGACGGGGTGGCGCTTGCCGTCATGGGCAGCCATCGCTCCGAGGGCGGCGAGTTCTGGGTCCTCGTCGTCGCGATCGGGCTGTCCTACTGGGTGCAGTACGCCCGCACCGTGCGCGGCTCGACCATGGTCGAGCGCAACAAGGACTACGTCCAGGCGGCGCGGCTCGTCGGGCTGACGCCGCTCGCCATCATGTTCCGGCACGTGCTGCCGAACGTCACCGGGCCGGTGCTCGTGATCGCGACCATCAACCTCGCGCTCGCGATCATCACCGAGGCGACGCTGTCCTTCCTCGGGGTCGGCCTGCCGCCGACCCAGCCGTCGCTCGGCACCATGATCCGGATCGGCAACAACTTCCTCTTCTCGGGCGAGTGGTGGATCGTCGCCTTCCCGGGCCTGACGCTCGCCGCGCTGGTGCTGGCGGTCAATCTCCTCGGCGACTGGCTGCGGGACGCCCTCAATCCCAGGCTGCGCTGAATTGCGCCACCCGTTGACCTTGGGTCAACAAGCGCGGTGACAAGCCCGGCGTTTTCATCCTATGCTGCGCCCAAAGTCAGAACCGCGAGGCGGTCGTGATACAGGGGGTCGTGAGCTTCAGGCGAGCCTGCGCGGCTGCCGCATTGGCGGCCGTCGCGCTGCACGCGCTCGCGCTTTTAGCCACCCCGGCCGGTGCCAAGACCCTGCGCTGGGCGCGCTCGATCGACACCACCTCGCTCGACCCGCACGCGGCCAACACCGGGCCGAACCTCCTCATCGCCCATCACCTCTACGAGCCGCTGATCGTGCGCCAGTTCGACGGCAAAATGGTGCCGGCGCTCGCGACCTCCTGGACGCTGAGCCGCGATCCGCTGGTGTGGGAGTTCAAGCTGCGCCCGGGCGTCACCTTCCACGACGGCTCGCCGCTTTCGGCCGAGGACGTACTGTTCTCGCTCGAGCGCGCCCGCTCGACGGCGTCCGACGTGAAGTCTCTCCTGTCCTCGGTCGCAAGCGTCAGCAAGGCGGACGACCATACCATCCGCATCCGCACCATCGGCCCCGATCCGCTCTTGCCGAACAACCTCACCGACGTGTTCATCATGAGCCGGGCCTGGACGCAGGCGAACGACACCGCTCGCATCCACGCGCCGGCGAGCGGCGAGCCGACCTTCGCCGCGACGCACGCGGTCGGCACCGGTCCCTATCGCCTCGTCAGCCGCGAGCCCGGCACGAAGACCGTGATGAAGGCCTATGAGGGCTACTGGGGACGGCACGAGGTTCCGCTCGAGATCGAGGAGATCGTCTATCTGCCGATGGTGGACAACGCCGCCCGGATCACGGCGCTCGTCACCGGCGAGGTCGATTTCGTGCAGGACGTGCCGGTCGCGGACGTCGAGCGGCTGCAGGACAACCGGGCGCTGCGGGTCAACACGAGCCCGGAGAACCGCTCGATGTTCCTCGGCATGAACGTCGGCGCCCGCGACCTCAGATCGTCGAGCCTCAAGGACAAGAACCCCTTCGCCGACCGCCGCGTGCGGGCCGCGATCGAGATGGCGATCGACCGCCAGCAGCTGCGGCGCGAGGTCATGCGCGGCCAGTCGGTCCCGGCCGGCGTGATCGTGCCGCCGTTCTCGAACGGCTACTCGGCGGAGCTCGACCGCTGGCCGCCGGTCGATCTCGGAAAGGCGCGGGCGCTCATGCGCGAGGCCGGCTACGGCGACGGCTTCGACGTGGCGCTCACCTGCACCAACGACCGCTACGTCAACGACGAGGGCCTGTGCCACGCGCTCGCCGCCATGCTCGGGCCGATCGGCATGCGGGTGCGGCCGGTGACGCAGCCCGCCTCGCAGCATTTCGGGCAGGTCCGCCGCGCCGAGCTCGATTTCTACCTGCTCGGCTGGGGAGTCACGACCTTCGATTCCGAGTACATCTTCAGCCTCCTCTACCACACCAACACCGGGGCGCTCGGCGGCTGGAACGGCACCCGATTCTCGGACCGCGCCGTCGACGACCAGATCCACACCCTGCGCCAGGAAGTGGACCAGACGCGGCGCAACGCCACTGTCGCGGCGCTGTGGCGGCGCCTCAAGGAGGAGGTCGTCTACGTGCCGCTGCACAACCAGACGATCACCCACGCCATGAGCCGGGAGTTCGATATCCCGGTCGACGTCTCGAACCAGCCGAAGATGAAGTTCATCGCCGCCCGCAAGATGTGAGCCGGCGTTTCGATTCCCAGCCTCAAGCATGATCCCGAAAAGTGGCTACCGGTTTTTCGGAAAAGATCATGCTCAACAAAGAAGTAGAGCGGGATGACGGCTCGAAGAGAAGTCGTCGCGCTCTACGAGACCGGCGCCGGCGCCTGGCCTTCGAACTGCGGCAGATCGCCGTCGATGCACGCCCATGACGGGGCGCTCCTCGTCCAGATCGTCGCCGACGGACGGGCAATCTCGCGGTCGTCCAAGGTGCCGGCGCGCACGAAGATCAGGTGCGGCCGCGATTCCGCCTCGCTGAACAGATGCGTTCCGCAGGACGGGCAGAAGCGCCTGTGCATGCGGTTGCCGCTATCGGCGACGCTGACGAAGTCGCGCGTCTCGCCGGTGACGGCGAAGCCCGCCGTCGGGAAGCAGACGCCGACGGCGGCGTTCCCGGCGGCGATGTACTGGCAGACGCGGCACCAGCACAGCCGCGTGACGATCGGCTCGGCGTCGGTCCGGTAGCGGACCGCGCCGCATAGGCATCCGCCGGCGATCATCCGTTCCTCCGCGTGCGCGGCCGGGAGCCCTTGTGCGGGCGCGCCGGCTGGAATTTACTGAAACGCGCGCGCCGCGCCAGTGGGCGCGAGGCCGGCGCGGCGCCGGCTCTGGAACGGGATTTCAGGACGGTCGATGGCGGATCTGCGCATAACCGGCCTCGCCGTCGACGTCGTGCGCTGGCCCTTGAAGATGAAGCGCCGGCACGGGGTCGGCGACATCGACGAGTCGATGCCCGGCGCCATCGTCAAGATCAGCACCGACGCCGGCATCGTCGGTTGGGGGGAGGCGGCGCCGTGGTCGGTCTTTACCGGCACCGCGGAGGCGAATGCGACCGGCATCCACCATTATCTGCGGCCGCTCCTGATCGGCGCCGACCCGATGAAGGTCGCAACCATCATGCGCGCGTTGGAGAAAGCGCTCGTCGGGCACACCGAAGGCAAGGCGGCGATCGAGATGGCGCTGCTCGACATCGCCGGCAAACGGCTCGGCGCGCCCGTCGCCCAGCTCCTCGGCGGCTTCTACCGCAGCGAGGTGCCGCTCAGCATCTCGATCGCAAACCCGGATTTCGACGAGGACCTCGCGTTCGCGAAGGAGCGGGCGCGGGAAGGGGTCAACATCTTCAAGGTCAAGACCGGGTTCGCAAGCCACGCCGAGGATCTGCGCCGCCTCGAGCGCCTGCGCGGCGAGCTGCCCGCGAGCGTCGACCTCAGGGTCGACTACAACCAGGGGCTCGACCCCTGGAATGCGATCGGCCTGATCAAGGACGTGGAGGCGTTCCGGCCGACCTTCGTCGAGCAGCCGGTCAAGCGCGACCAGCGCGCCGCGATGGCGGCGATCACGCGGGCGATCGACACGCCGATCATGGCCGATGAGAGCGTGTTCAACCCGGCCGAGGCGGTCGAGATGGTGCGCGGCGAGATCGCCGACCTCGTCAGCATCAAGATCATGAAGTCGGGCGGCATCTTCCGGGCCCGCGAGGTCGCCGCGATCGCCGAGGCCGCCGGGATCACCGCCTATGGCGGCACCATGTTCGAGGGCGGCCTCGCGATCGCGGCGGGCTTGCATATGGTCGCGGCGACGCCGAACATCGCGCTCGGGGCCGAGTTCTACACCTCCACCTTCGTCATGGGCGTCGACGTGCTCGCGACGCCGATCAGGATCGAGAAAGGGCTCACGCAGGTGCCGACCGGGCCCGGGCTCGGGGTCGAGATCGACGAGGACGCCGTGCGGCGGATCAGCGTCGCTCGTTTCGAATGAGATCGGGAACGCCATCGGATCGCCAAGGAATCGCAGCATCGAGCAGGAGGACCGGATGGACATCAGCAGACGCATCATCGGCAAGGCGGCGGTTGGCGGCGCTTTCGCGGCCACGGCCGGCGCCTTCGTGCAAACGGCGGCCGCGCAGTCGGGGGTCAGCACCGATTCGACCTTCGACCGCATCCGCCAGACCAAGGTGGTGCGCGTCGCGGCGCTCCCGGGCGAGTCGCCCTACTTCAACAAGAACATCGCGACCGGCGAATGGACCGGGATGGCGGTCCAGATGGCGGCCGATATCGCCAAGGCGTTCGACGCCAGGATCGAGTACACCGAATCCACCTACGGCAACTCGGTGCTCGACCTGCAGAGCGGCAAGATCGATCTCGCCTTCGCGCTCAACCCGACGCCGCAGCGGGCGCTGGTGATCGGCTTTTCCCGGCCGGTCTTCATGCACGGCTTCGGCACCGTCGCGAAGAAGGGCTTCGAGCCGAAGACCTGGGGCGACCTCGACAAGCCCGAGATCAAGGTCGCGGTCGACATCGGCTCCGTGCACGAGCTTGCGGCGCGGAACTTCGCCCCGAAGGCGCAGATCATCGGGCTGAAGACGCGCGACGAATGCGTCCTCGCCGTCCAGACCGGGCGGGCCGACTGCGTGATCCTCGCCGTCATCCTCGGGCTCACCGCGGTCAAGAAGAACCCGGCGCTCGGCAAATACGTGGTTCTCAAGGACCCGCTGGTGCAGCTCCCGAACTGCATGGGCGTGCGCTACGAGGTCGACAAGCGCTGGCGCGACTTCCTCGACAACTGGGCCGACTACAATCGCGGCGCGGCCCAGATCCGCAAATGGATGATCGAGGGGCTGGCGCTGAACGGCGTGATGCCGGAGGACATCCCCTCCGAGGTCGGCTTCTGACGACCGCCTTGTCCGGCGCGCCGGAGCCTGCGCGCGCCGCCGCCCGAGGCCGCTGGCGATGGGCGTAACCTACCACTGGGACTTCTCGTTCCTCTGGATGTACCGGTGGCTGCTCGTCACCGGGCTTGGCGTCACCGTGCTGTACACGGTCGCGAGCATCCTCGCCGGGCTCGTGATCGGGCTCGGCGTCGGCCTCATGCGGCTGTCGCGGAGCTGGTTCGTCAATGCCCCGCTGATCGCCTACATCGAGGCGTTCCGCTGCACGCCGCTGCTCGTCCAGATCATCTGGTTCTATTACGCGTTCCCGGTCCTCGTCGGGCTCGACATCCCGGCCGCCGTCGCCGGCTTTCTGGTGCTGTCGCTCTATACCGGCGCGTTCTACGCCGAGATCTTCCGCGGCGGCGTGCTGTCGATCGAGCGCGGGCAATGGGATGCCGCCCGGGCGATCGGCATGCGGCGCCGGCAGGTGCTGCGCACGGTGATCCTGCCGCAGGCGGTCAAGCGCATGATCCCGCCCTTCATGAACCAGTCGATCA